>NZ_DATHMR010000178.1:0-62701 GCF_035486915.1 Dyella sp.
CCGAGACTCCGCTATGTCTGGTTTGGGTGAAAGCGGACATGTTCACCGAGACTCGATGCCGCAGCTCTCCCACAGAGATTCACTTCGTGATATCTGGTTGCGGCGCAACCACCTGCGGATTCGGCGGCTTGACATCAAGCAACTCCAGATCAAACACCAGCGCCTGATTCGGACCGATACGCGGCAGCAGGCCCTGTTCGCCGAAGGCCAATATGGAAGGAACCACCACCGTCCAGCGATCGCCCACATGCATGCGCGGTATCACGTATCGCCAGCCTGAAATCACGCTGCCCACAGTGAAGCTGACTGGACGGCCATGTGCCCACGTGTTGTCGAATTCCGTGCCGTCGATCAGCATAGCGCGGTAGTTGATCGTGACGATGCTGTGGTCATCCGGACTAACGGTGCCATCGCCCTTCTTGATCACCGAATACTGAATGCCTGAAGGAAGTTGTACGACGCCAGGCTGCGTAGCATTACGCGTCATGAATTCCGCGCTCTTGCGAGCATTGTCGACCGCAATTTGATTGAACTCCGAAACTGCATTGCCGTGGATCTGTTCGCCAAGGCCGGCGAGCTGCTCGTACATATCTTCCTTGGGCACGGCAGGCGCGCGTTTGGCGTAGGCGTCTTCCATAGCTTTTCGTACGACATTGATGTCCACGCCCGCCGGAAGCTCTCCGCTTGAAAGCTGCCAGCCGACGCGATAACCGATCGCATAAGAAAGTTTGTACTTGTCGGCTTTGACTGGCGCGGACTGCGGCGAGCTGGGCGCAGTCGGCCCTTGTGCCTGGACTGCAAAAGCGGCAATCAGCGGCAACCCAGAAACCAGCCATCGCGTGTATGCCATGTCTTTCCCCGTGGCGGCAAGCATATGGTCGAAGTCATCGATTGGATTCGGGCGTTTGATACGGCCACGCCCTTCGCCCAATCCCATCGCTAGCATCTACTTGAGAAAACCATAAGGGGACAAAGGTTCCCGCTGCTAACACGGGGCGCCCTCATCCGCGCGGCAGGCTGGCTGGATTTCTCTAGACAATCGCATTGGGCGAGACGGCTTATATCCATAACATCTGCTTTGGGTTGCGAAAGCGGACATCATCATCCTAAGGCAATCCCATCAAAGCAAAACGGTATAGCCATGCCGCCTTTTCCAAAATCCCCGCATAAACATGTCATCTTTTACCGCGTATCGCCCTACTTAAACTGGGTAGTCGCTTGATGTCACTAAATGCTCGGTCATTTGTCGAGAAGTTCGACAGATGGCACGTTTAAGCGGGGAGCGACATGGGTGGTCTGCCAATCAGAACCGCTCGCCGACCATCGCTTCACTCTTGACCCAAAGCGCCTTCGCACGTTCCGCATCAAGCGCGTAGGGACGAATGCCCTCACTCACCGCACCAAGGTTGGGATCGGTGACGATTTCGCCGACATGGCAGTCTTCGCAGTACTTTGCTCCGACATCGTTTGCATCGGCTACCACAGCCGCCCATACCGATGTCGCCGCACCTTGCGGAACAGACTTCAGCACAAACAGCTCTTTGCCAGCGGCCTTATTCTCCTCGTTGACTTCGTCGACGCGTCGCTGGAACGAAGCATCGTCTGGATAGATGTGCCGTCCCAGCTCAGTTCTAATGCCGCCTGGATGTACCGCCGTGGCACGAACACCGCGATGCTTGTGGCGTCGATCGAACTCCACGGCAAACAGGATGTTGGCGGTCTTGGAACGCCCGTAGGCAACGAATTCCGCATAGGGGGTGTGTTCGAAATTGGGATCGTCCAGATCAACGTCGGCAAACCGATGGCCGGCTGAAGAAAGGTTCACCAATCGTCCGCCATCGTTGATGAGCGAGGCGATGCGATTGACCAGCACGAAATGGCCCAGATGATTGGTGCCGAATTGCGTTTCGAAGCCGTCTTCGGTAAGCCCGAACGGACATGCCATCACGCCAGCGTTAGCGATCACCACGTCGAAACGATCGCCGCGCTCCAGCAGCCGGTCGGCGCACCTGCGTACGCTGTCCAGGGAGGCAAGATCCAGCTCGATCAGCTCCAGGCCACCCTGCCCGCGCGCGTCGGTCAGTACGCCTTTGGTCGCCGATTCTGCCTTGGCTAGATCGCGGGCCGTACCGACAACCTGCGCGCCATGGGCCGCCAAAATGCGGGCGGTTTCCACACCCAAACCGGCCGATACGCCAGTCACCAGAATACGTTTGCCGCTCAGATCGATGCCTTCCAGCACCTCGTCCGTGGTCGATCTCGCACTGAATTGCTTCGTCATAAATACCTCGTTTTGCTTTAAAGATCGCGGGGCGGCTTACCGTCAGTACCCTTCGGGAGTCAGGGTCCGCTATGATGGCGGTAAACCGGAGGATGTCTCCGGATATTTATATGGAGGCTTCCTCCGTTTTGCAAGGGGTACCTGTGGCCACTGCGAAAAAAACCTCGACCACCCCGCGCAAACCGCGCGCGGACGCGGAACGCAACCGCCATCGCCTCGCGGAGGTGGCGAAAGAGGCGTTCGCGGAACACGGCGGCGACGTCACACTCGACGAAATCGCCAAGCGCGCAGGCGTGGGTATTGGCACGCTGTACCGGCACTTCCCCACACGCGACGCCATGCTTCAGGCGGTCTACCGCCACGAAGTGGAACAACTCGCCGCCGCTGCCACCACCTTGCTTGAAACGATGAAACCGCTGGACGCACTGCGCGCTTGGCTGCGTCTATTTGCCGAATACATCGGAACAAAGAAAATCATCGTTCAGGCGCTCAGCGCGGCAACGAGCGACAACGCGGCGCTGTTCGAATATTCCTCGACGCAAATCAATGTGACTGCGAATCGGCTGATCGCGCGTGCCATCGAAAACGGCGATGTGCACAAAGACGTTCGCGCGCTCGATCTTCTCTATGCCGTGTTCGGATTCTCCAAGGCCAACGATCAGACCGATTGGGTCCCGCGTGCATATCGGCTTATCGATATTCTGATCGCCGGCCTTGCGAACGTGAGTGCTGACGCCAAGTAGAAGCAGCGGCAGCGAATGGTGTGGCATAAACAGGCCACGGCAGCGCGCCGGCAGGCTGGCGCAATACTCAAAACATCAGATCTTGAAAGCCATGGTGGCTTCGACGGCTTGCTTCCAGCCTGCGTATAGCGCCTCGCGTCGTGCTTCCGGCATCACCGGTTCGAAACGATGATCGACAGCCCATTGACGCGCGATGTCTTCGCGGCTCGGCCAGAATCCGGTTGCAAGGCCCGCAAGAAAAGCGGCACCCAGCGCGGTGGTTTCGGCAACCTTCGGACGCAGCACGGGCACGTTGAGAATGTCGCTCTGAAATTGGCCGAGGAATTCGTTCGCAATGGCGCCGCCGTCAGCGCGCAGTTCTTTCAATCGAATGCCCGCGTCGGCTTCCATCGCTGCCAGAACGTCGCGCGTCTGGTAAGCCATTGACTCCACCGCCGCGCGAACGAAATGCTCTTTGGTCGTACCACGGGAAAGACCGAACACGGCGCCGCGCACATCGCTGCGCCAATAAGGAGCGCCCAATCCAACGAAAGCCGGCACCATGTACACGCCGTCGTTCGAGCCGGCGCGTTCGGCGTATTCTTGCGAATCGCTGGCCTTGCCCAGCATGCGTAACCCATCGCGCAACCACTGGATTACCGAACCGGCCACGAAGATGCTGCCTTCCAACGCATATTCCACTTTGCCTTGCAGGCCCCAGGCGATGGTCGTGAGCAAGCCATTGTTGGACGTTACGGCTTTCTCGCCGGTATTCATCAGCATGAAGCAACCGGTGCCATAGGTATTCTTGGCCATGCCTGGTTCAAAACAGGCCTGCCCGAAGAGCGCCGCCTGCTGGTCCCCTGCTACACCAGCAATCGGCACTTCCTGACCGAAAAAATGCTGACTAAGCGTGTGACCATAGATTTCGCTGCACGAACGCACTTCAGGCAGCATGGCGCGCGGCACATCCAGCATGGCCAATAATTCATCGTCCCATTGCTGCGCATGGATGTCGTACATCAACGTGCGCGACGCATTGGTGTAATCGGTCACATGCACCTTGCCACCGGTGAGATTCCAGATTAACCAGGTGTCGATGGTGCCGAACAACAGTTCGCCGCGTTTGGCGCGATCGCGCGCACCGTCGACACGGTCGAGTATCCATTTGACTTTAGTGCCGGAAAAATAAGCGTCAATCAGCAAACCGGTCTTTGCCCGCACCATCTTATCGTGACCGGCGGCGATGAGCTCATCGCAAATCTCGCGCGTCTGGCGCGACTGCCAAACAATCGCATTGTAAATCGGCTGCCCTGTGGCCTTGTCCCAAACGACCGTGGTCTCGCGCTGATTGGTGATACCGATGCCGGCAATTGCACTCGCGTGCACCTGCGCATTGTTCATCACTTCGGTGATGGTGGTCAGTACGCTTGTCATGATCTCGCGCGGATTGTGTTCCACCCAACCCGATTGCGGAAAAATCTGCGTAAATTCGCGTTGCGCAATGCTGACGACGGCTCCCGCCCGATCGAACAGAATGGCACGTGAGCTGGTCGTGCCCTGATCAATGGCCAGGATGTATGACTTGTCCATGAAACGACTCCAGTGAAAGTCAACTGCAGCCTGCGCGTGCAACGCTCAGGCCATCGATACATTCAGCAATTCGCCTATTGTTGTTGCGCGCGCTGACGCGCAGGCAGGAACGGGTAGATCAGCCACTGATAGGCAGCGGCGCCGACGATGCCGCCGATCAATGGACCGACGATGGGAATCCACCAGTAGTTCTCCGGTGCCGGCAACGCCGAGGAACCCCACCCGGCGAAATAGGCGAACAGGCGCGGCCCGAAATCGCGCGCCGGGTTGATGGCCCAAGCTTCCAGATAGCCCGTCGACGCACCGATGGTCGCCACCAGTAAACCGATGATGAGCGCACCCGAATTGGCGCCTGGCGCCATTTCGTTGTACTGCTCGGTGATCGCAAAAATGCCAAGCAATAAAAAAGCGGTGAGAATGACCTGATCGACCAGTGCATGCATCGGCGTAACAACCAATCCGGGGTGCGTGAAGAACACGCCCGCAGCGCCACCCGCTTCGCGTGTGAGTTGATGCACCTGGTTGTAATGATCGATCACCGGCGCAAACAGCACATACACGACAGCGGCGCCGATGAAGGCACCCACGACCTGCGCAATACTGTAGGGAATCACTTTCTTCCATGGAAAGCCGCGGAACATGGCAAGCGCCAATGTCACGGCGGGATTAGCGTGCGTGCCGGATACCGATCCGGTCACATAAATTGCGATCGTCACCGCCAGACCCCATGCAATGCACACGCCCCAGTAAGCATTGGCGTACGGACTTGGGTCATACAGCACGTACATGCAGGCCACGGAGTCGCCAAGTCCAATGATGATAAAGGTGGCCATGGCTTCGGAAATCAATTCGCCAATGCTTTGCCGGCTCATGCTCGTGCCTCCGCCATGCATGGGACGGCGAACAGCTGAGTTGTGTGGTTCAACATGATGTTCCTCTCATAATGCTTTTTACTCCCTGCCTCATCCTTCCCTGCCGTCATCGCAGCGCGTGCCAACTGGCAAAGAAAGGGGTGATTCAAGCAAACGACGCGCGACGCGACGGTGCATCCGCAAGATACCCCGTCAGACGCGCTGCTTGCTCGGCATTGAAGCGCAAGCCTAGCTTGCTGCGACGCCAGAGCACATCGGCGGCATCCACTGCCCATTCCATCGTGCGCAGGTAATCCACTTCGGCCTGATACAGATCCGCGCCGAAATGCTCTCCCAAATCCTGCAAAGAACGGGCTTGTCCGAGAATACGCGTTGTTCGGCTGCCATAGCTGTGCACAAGGCGCCACGCCATGGGCTCGGGCAGCCACGGATGTGACGACTGCAATTCGCGTTGCAAACGGTCGACATCCTGCCGCTCGCCACCGGGAAGCGGGTGACCTTTGGACGTCCATGCTTCGGATGCCTGTGGAAACAGCGTCGCCAGGCGATCCATGGCTTCTTCGGCCAACTTGCGATACGTAGTCAGCTTGCCGCCGAACACGTTGAGCAGTGGCGCGCCTTGCCGATCCAGTTCAAGCAGGTAATCACGCGTGACTTCTGAAGCGTTGCCGACTTCATCGTCAACCAATGGACGCACGCCGCTGTAGCTCCACACCACATCGGCTGGCGCAATGCTGCGCTTGAAGTAGCGATTGGCTGCGTCGCAGAGATAATTTGTCTCTTCGCCATTGATATGCGGTGTGGATGGATCGTCGTGGTAGTCCATATCGGTGGTACCGATCAGCGTGAAGTCATGTTCGTAAGGAATGGCGAATACGATCCGGCGATCGGGCTGCTGAAAGATGTAAGCATGCTGATGATCGAACAGGCGCGGCACGACAATATGACTACCCTTGACCAGACGCAGCGCATGATCGTGTCCGACCTTGGCGACCTGATCAAGGAATTGCACGGCCCACGGGCCGGTGGCGTTGACCAGCACCTTGGCACTGACGGTCGAAAGCTCGCCTTGCGCTGTTTGCAGTTGCGCCGTCCAGCCATCTGTAGCACGGCTTGCACTGACGCAACGCGTGTGCGTGAAGATCGTCGCGCCACGTTCCATCGCATCCATCGCATTGAGCACCACCAGCCGCGCATCCTGCACCCAAGCATCGGAATAGATGAAGCCGGTGTGGAACTCATTGCGCAGCGGTGGTCCGGACTCATGTCGCTTCAACGCGACACGTCGTGATCCTGGCAGCGTGCGCCGCCCTCGGCCAAGGTTGTCATACAGAAACAAACCAAGACGGATCAACCACGCCGGCCGCAGATGCGATTGGTGCGGCAACACGAAACGCAACGGCCAGATGATGTGCGGCGCGGCGCGCAGCAGCACCTCACGCTCGGCCAGGGCCTTGCCGACCAGGGCGAACTCATATTGCTCCAGATAGCGCAGGCCGCCATGGATCAGCTTGGTACTGGCACTGGAGGTGTGCGCGGCCAAATCGTCGCGCTCGCACAGGCAGACCGAAAGCCCCCGCCCTGCCGCGTCGCGCGCAATGCCGACACCATTGATACCGCCACCGACCACCAAGAGATCGAACTGCTCAGTCATTGCACGTCCTTTGTCTTAAGCACCGGATTCTTCCTGCCGTGCTTCTTCAAGCGTAAGTGTGGTCTCGGGAATTTCCGTCAATCGAGCACGGGGAATGGGTTTTCCGCTCTTTTCGGAATAACCATACGTTCCTTGATCGATCCTCAGCAACGCCCGCTGCACTTGGGCAAGCCGTTTCAAATTTAAGTGAAACTGCGCTTCATCGTTCTCTTGGATGGCCATCCTCTCGGCACTATCCGCGTCATCGTGCGCCTCCCCTCCCGCCTCATATTGCAGTGTCTCTTCCTCGGAAGCAGACTCGTCGGCGATCTTTATCAGCTCGTCGCGTAATTGGATCAACCTTTTCTTTTGATCCTCGAGAAATGATTTGTCAAAGGTGGGGGACGGGTGTTCATGGTGGCTCATGACGTTTTCCTCTGCCTGTGGATGAGGATGACTCGCAGACTGTAAACCCAAGCGGCCATCGGATACGCTAGGGAATGCGTAAATTGCTTCGGTTTTAACGCACCAGCGGCCAGAATACGTCCGAAAACAACGTATCTCTGTAAACCCGACAGCTATTGTCCTATCGCACCTGCCTGTTGTATTCCCTCATTGGGGCAGATTGGACAAGCGCCACTTCCGCGACGTTCTGGCTTCGCCCCGGATCAAGAACTTCGCAGTTGCCATATAGGGTGGTCAACTCATGAGCGATCCACGTTCGACGACACCGCCAGCGAAACACTACGCTGTCACCCACACGGATGCCGAATGGCGCACTTTGCTCACACCTGAGCAATACGCGGTACTGCGCGGCCACGGCACCGAGCGCCCAGGGAGCTGCGCGCTGCTTTACGAAAAGCGGCCCGGCGCGTTTGCATGCGCAGGTTGCGGTCAGCGATTGTTCGCTTCCACGACCAAATTCGAGAGCGGGACCGGTTGGCCGAGTTTTGACACTCCCATCGCCGACGCTGTCGACACGACCGACGACAACAGCTTTGGGATGCAACGCACGGAGGTGAACTGCAGCCGCTGCGGCAGTCATCTCGGACACGTCTTCCCGGACGGACCGCCGCCGTCGGGCTTACGCTATTGCATGAACGGCGTAGCGATGAACTTTGTGCCGGACTGAATCGCGATGCGCGCGCTTACTTACCCAGCTGCATAGACAGCGGCGCATCCGTACCATCGATAACTCCTCGCGCGCTTTCATGCGGTGCAGGCCCTTGCAGCCGAATCTGCAAGGCCAGATCCGTACGCGAATCGGCATGTTCGAGTGCTTCGGCATAACCGATCGTGCCGGCGGCATAGAGCGCATACAGCGCCTGATCGAAAGTCTGCATGCCGACTTCGCTGTTCTGCTTCATGGCTTCGCGAATCGTCGCGATCTCGCCCTTCTCGATCAGATCTGAAATGTAAGCGGTGACGAGCAACAATTCGACCGCAGGAACACGCGTACGATCCACCGCATGCAGCAGCCGCTGCGAGACGACGGCTTTGAGATTAAGCGAAAGATCGATCAGCAATTGATGCCGCGCAGTGTCGGGAAAGAAATTGAGGATGCGATCCAACGTCTGATTGGCGTTATTGGCATGCAGCGTCGACAGACACAAGTGACCGGTTTCCGCATAGGCAATCGCCTGTTGCATGGTTTCACGGTCGCGAATTTCACCAATCATGATCACGTTGGGCGCTTCACGCATAGCGTTTCGCAGCGCGTTGGCATAGCTCAACGTGTCGATGCCAACCTCGCGTTGATCGATGATCGACTGATGGTGTTCATGCAGGTACTCGACAGGATCCTCGACAGTGAGGATATGACCAGCGCGATTTCGATTGCGATAGTCGAGCATCGAAGCAAGGGTCGTCGACTTGCCCGAACCCGTGGCGCCGACGACCAGAATCAAGCCACGCGGGAGCATCACCAGATCGCGTAGCGTCGGCGGTAACCGCAGGCTGTCGATCGAGGGAATCTCCGTGGAAATGTAGCGAATCGCAATCGCGATCTCGTTTCGCTGCCGATAAATATTGACGCGAAAACGGCCAATGCCTGCCGGTGCAATACCGAGATTCATCTCCAGAGTCGCTTCGAAGTCCTTTTGCTGTCGATCGTTCATCACCGAGTAGGCGATGGCATGCGTGTCGATGGGCGTAAGCGCCTTATCGCCGATAAAGCGTTGAACGCCCGCGACGACAATCGCCGGTGGTGCGCCATGACTCAGGTAGAGATCGGACGCACGCTCGGTCGCCATGGTTGCGAGCAGATCGGAAATATCCATACCGTAACTCCCCGCGGCACGTGGCCATCGATGCGTTTCGCCCTACTCTTTCGCCCTACTCTAGGGTGACGTTTGCCTGGCGGCAAGAACGGCCAATCTTTGGACGTCGGCCTGAAATAAAGTCAGTTCGACAAACTGTGCACGATCCATAATCGTGTCACTTTTTAAAACGACCCTTCTCAAGTGTGCCGGATTATCTATATAAACAGTTGTTTAAAATAGGCATTTTTACAGTCCGCGGGAAATGGCATAGTTAAAGGAATGACGACGAGCGTGTCACCTTTTACAGAATTGACTGCGTCTGAGCATCAAACCGGGCGACCCAAAAGGCTCACATCATGATCCCTCACTTTACAGATCACGCCGCCAACGAGCGCACGTATCTCGCCTGGGTTCGCACTGCCATTGCGGTGATGGCCTTTGGGTTCCTATTGGAGAGATTCGATATCTTTCTGTATTACGTCAGCCGGAGCGCCAGCCAAAGTCACTCTGTTCTGCACATTCGAGCTTCCGAATGGCTGGGCCTGATTCTCTTGCTATTTGGATCGTTGATCATTTTGTTCGCGACGCTTCGCTTTTACCGAAATCGCAAATTGATCACTAGCGAGGAAACGACTTCGTATGGTGGAACGTCCTTTGAACGTTTGATGGCGGGCATACTGATCGCCGTAGCGGTGTTTCTTATCGTCTATGTCGCCGATGAGATATTTGCGTTGAACTGAGTGGTGCGTTTAACCCTTCGGCCTGACGGATCTATCCACAAGCACGAAGCGTCGAGCTAACTCGATGCATCCCATCGAGCCACCAAAAAATCGATCGCACTGCGAAGCTTGGCCGTTGGGCGCGCATCCTGCGCGTAGATCAGATACATGGGCGATGGTAAAAGCGACCATTCTGGAAGTACCGCAATCAACCGACCCGCGTCGAGATCATCGGCGAGTACAGCTTCTGGTTGCAGCACGATGCCGGCACCACTCAACGCGGCAATACGCAGCGCGTTGCCCTGGTTTGCAGTGAATCGGCTTCGTACCGTGACGTGACATGTGGCACCGGCAGGTCCAATGAGATGCCACTGATCGAATCGCCGCCAATACGATGGGCCGAGACATTCGTGCGCACTCAACTGCTCGGGATGCTCAGGTTGGCCACGACGATTCAGATAGCTGACGGAAGCGGCAAGTATTCGGCGATAGGGCCGCAGCGGACGCGCAACGATACCAGGCTCGTTGATCTCACCCATATGGATGCCTAATTCAAAGCCTCCATCGACGAGATTGGGTGGACGATTGTCCAAGGTGAGCTCGATGCTGACGTCCGGATGTTGCGCCATGTAGTCACTCAGTGCCGGCACGAGGATGTGACTTCCGAAGCTGACCGGCGCAATCACACGCAATTGGCCGCGCGGTGTCGCGTGCAGTTCCCCTGCGCTTGCTTCGGCCAACTCCACTTCCGCGAGCACGTGTTTGCAGCGCTCGTAGTAGAGCCGCCCCACATCCGAAAGTTGTTGGCGTCGGGTGGTGCGATGAAGCAGGCGCGCACCCAACCGTTGTTCGATATCGCTGATGTGCTTGGCGACCATCGTGGCCGACACCCGGCTCGCCTCGGCGGCAGCGGCGAAACTTCCGCTTTCCACCACGCGCACGAACATTTCCATGTTGGCCAGCTTGTTCACGATTGACAACCCATGGGTTTGGAATGGGTCAAATCATCCCATATTTATCAACCACGACAAGGCGCGCACTATGGCGCGCTGCCCCATTCGGCGCGCTAAATTCAGAGGGTCGCCGTGCCACACTGTCATCTCGATCTACCCAGCCTCGATCTGAGGGCGTTTTACAAGCTGCCCGACCATACAGGAGCGAAAATCGTGAGCGCCGACAATGCGCCCTACCACGCGCATATCTATTACGAAACGTCCCAACGAGCCCTGGCTGATACAGCACGCGCCCGTCTTTGCAGCTTTATGCAGTCGAGAAAGATTCCTCAGCTTCTGTTTGTCGGCCAACTTACGAATGGCAAAGCGGGACCGCATCCCATCCCGCAGTTTGAAATTCATTTCACGAAAGAGGCGCTGCCCGCGATCCTCGACTTCATCCAGTCATCAGGATTCAGGGCGCTGGTTCATCCGCTGACGGATGACGACCTTGCCGATCACACGCTATTGGCGCATTGGATCGGAACACCGCTGGAACTCGATCTGACAACGCTCGATCCACCGGGCCAGAACAAGGGTGTTGCGCGCTTCGGGAAATCCGACTTCTGACACGTTGCGCACGCGCTTTTTCGAACGGAAATCATGGCGCCTTCGTCGGCAGAGGCTTCGGTGCGGGTGTTGGGCGAATGTCATCCAAAGCCACGGAATAGCCACCCTCGGATACCAGATCACTAAGCGCTCGCGACAGACTCCATTCGGTTGGCTTGGTGCTGGTGGGTTCGATGGGCGTTTCGTCAACAGGCCTCCGGCGAACCGGAGTTTCGGGAGATGTGCTGGCAGTTCCGCCCGTCAACGAAGCTCCGGCTTTGGCGCCAAGCGCAATAGCGACCGCTGCTGCGGGGTTCATGCTATCGACCATCGAACTGGGTATGAGGATCGTCGTACCCCGCTCTTTGGTTGTCTCATAGATGATGTTCATGGCGCGCAGCTGCAAAGCTGTTGGCTGATCAGCATAGACGCGGGCCGCCTCAACGAATTTACTCGCGATCTCGGCTTCCGCCGAACCCAGGATGATGCGCGCCTGCTTTTCACGCTCCGCTTGCGCCTGCCGGGACATCGCATCCTGCAGCGCCACCGGAATGGCCACATCGCGGATTTCCACCGACTGCACCGTTACGCCCCATTCAACGGTCTTACGGCCAATGTCCGCACATAACTCCAGGTCAGCGGAGCGGCGATCGGATAAGAGCGCCGTCAGCATGGACGATCCGATCATTTCCCGTAGAGATGTCTGCGCTACCCGGCCAATCGCCTGCCGGTAATCGGTGATAGCCAGGGCCGCTTTTTTGGCGTCATGTACATGCCAGAAGATGATCGCATCGACGTTTACGGGCACGGTGTCGCGCGTCAGCGCTTGCTCTGCATTGAACGCGGTGGTTTGGATGCGCTCGTCGATGATGGCGACGACGCGGTCCACGATGGGGATGATCAGGAAGAGCCCTGGTCCGCGAACTCCTTGCAGTTTTCCCGCCCTCAGTACGACGAATTTCTGCCATGTGTTGGCCATTTTCAGCGATTGCGCGATGACAGCTGCAATGACCCAAAACCCAATGGCAGCGATAAGGTTGCCTCGAGCCATGGATAGACCGCCGATGGCTGTAAAAATGGCCACGATGAAAAGAGTAATGGGGTTCATGGCGATACTCCTGACTGCAGATCCCGCGGGATGTGACGACTCTAGAGTGAATGGTGAAGGCTGCAGCGTCCCGTGTCGGTACGGTGGCGTACCCATGGCCGCGTCGATGACCGATTGCCGCGCCACGCGACTAGGCCTCTATCTCAGCGGGAAATAGCCATAATCGCCTTGCCACAGCTACGGACACTCGCATGGGCTTGGCTGTCGATCCGCGCAGCAATCGACTGCTCGCGGCGTTGCCAGACGCTGAATGGAAGCGCTGGCTGCCGCAGCTGGAGCCCGTTGACATGCCGCTAGGTCAGGTGCTTTACGAATCGGGTAGCCGGCTGGCTCATGTCTATTTTCCGACCACATCGATCGTCTCACTGCTTTATGTGATGGAGGACGGCGCCTCCGCAGAAATTGCGGTCGTGGGTAACGAGGGCATTGTCGGCATCTCCCTTTTTATGGGCGGTGAGTCGACACCTAGCCGCGCACTGGTTCAGAGTGCAGGAAAGGGCTTGCGCCTGCGCGCGGACGTGATGTTGCAGGAATTCAACCGCGCTGGGCCGGTGTTGCACCTACTTCTGCGCTACACCCATGCGCTGATTACACAAATGGCCCAGACCGCAGTGTGCAATCGGCATCACTCTGTGGATCAGCAGTTGTGCAGATGGCTGCTACTCAGCCTGGATCGTCTGGATACCAACGACCTTGTCATGACCCAGGAATTGATCGCCAACATGCTCGGTGTGCGTCGCGAAGGTGTCACCGAGGCGGCCGGCCATTTACAGCATGCAGGACTGATCCATTATCGACGTGGCCATATTACAGTCATCGATCGCGCAGGCCTTGAACAACGCACGTGCGAATGTTACGCCGTGGTCAAGAAGGAATACGATCGCCTCCTTCCACCGCTTTCGGTAGTCTGACCGTCTCTGCCGATCAATGTGCGCGCTGGCTCATAAGCGCGTTAGGATTTACGCGTACACGTTGCTCCGCTGGCCGCCGATCGTACGCGTGCCCGGCGCGTCATACCGCCCAAACGGTGACCATAATATGCTCATAGCACTCGCTCGGTCGCGCTGTGTCCTTCTGGCGTTGGCCGCCACGCTCACTTCTGCATCAGTCCTCGCCGATAGCCCCGCACCTGTAGCAAACATCGATTCGGGTCGTCTCTCAGGTATCCACGATGCGAAGACCGGTTTGAACGAATTCAAGGGCATCCCGTACGCCACACCACCCCTCGGCCCGCTGCGCTGGAAGCCGCCACAACCCGTTGCGACCTGGACGGACGTAAAGAAGGCCGATCATTTCGGCCCGCGTTGCATGCAGCGTCCTCTCTTCAGCGACATGGTGTTTCGTTCCGACGGCATGAGCGAGGACTGCTTGTACCTCAACGTGTGGACGCCTACACATAGCGCCAACCAAAAACTGCCCGTGCTGGTGTATTTCTACGGCGGCGGCTTTAAAGGAGGTGACGGTTCCGAGCCGCGCTATGATGGTGCAAGCCTTGCTCAACGGGGAATCGTAACGGTCACGGTGAATTATCGGCTGGATGTTTTCGGCTTCCTGGCCCTATCGGCCCTTGCCGCCGAATCGCCCGAGCGCGCCACCGGCAATTACGGTTTGCTCGACCAGAACGCTGCCTTGCGCTGGGTCCAGCGCAACATCGCTGCGTTTGGTGGCGATCCGGGTCAAGTCACCATCGGAGGTGAATCTGCCGGTTCCATGTCGGTATCCGCGCAAATGGCTTCGCCCTTGTCTAAAGGTTTGATGCAGCGTGCAATCGGCGAGAGCGGTGCGGTGCTCGGCAATCTCAAGCCGAAACCACTGGCCCTGGCGGAGCGTGACGGCGAAGCGTTTGAGCAAGGTGCCGGCGCGCACTCGCTGGAACAATTGCGCGCGATGGACGCCAATGCCCTACTCAAGGCCGTCGATGAAGAAGACACGCATGTTTCTCGACTTACCATCGACGGCTACTTCCTGCCCCAATCACCGGAAGTCATCTATCGGGCTGGAGACCAGGCACACATTCCGCTACTAGTTGGCTCCAACTCGCAGGAAGGCGATTACACCTATGTACTCGGCGACAAGGCTCCGACACCAGCGAACTATCGCGCTGCCATGGAACAACGTCTTGGCACGCATGCGCGCGAAGCACTGGAGCTCTATCCGGGTCAAACCGAAGCCGAAGTCAAAACATCCGCCACCGCCTTTGCTGGCGATCGCTCCATCGCCTTCTCTACGTGGCGCTGGATGAATCTGCACCGCCAGACCGGCCAAGCCCCGGTGTTCTACTACTACTTCACCCAGTCACGCCCAGCCAAGCGCGATGGCAGCGCCGGCCCGGACTCCGGTGCCGTGCACAGTGGTGAAATCGAATACGCGCTGGGCAATCTGTCGAGCAACCACGTCTACGCATGGACTGCCGACGACTACCGCGTCTCCTCCGTGATGGAGGGTTACTGGGAGCGCTTTATCAAGACGGGCAATCCCAACGGTGCAGGCCTGCCACACTGGCCCGCTGCCGAGAGCAAGGATGGCGGCTTGTCGCGCCAGGAGATTGGCACCAATACACACACGCGCGTTGACCGCAACGCAGCGCGGTATGAATTTATGCAAGATAGCGACATCTAATGTTGTGCCCGCTTTCGAAAGCGGGCACTAGCAAGCACTCCTCACCCATCCGCATCGACAGTAACGCCTGAACGTCGAGCCCCACGATTGTCGTTTCTTTACAATTCGTCGACAGCGCTCAAATTTATTTGGCCTACGATGGCCCAGTCGCATGAGACTGCAGGCAGATCTGTGCTGAGTTACCACCAAACTAGTCAGAGCCATGATCCGCGCTAACAAGCCTGGGATTCGCGCGCTTGAATGCCTGAATTTTTTTATGGCCGATGTCCAGGCAGGTATCGGTCCATTCCTGGGAGTGTTCCTTCAAGCCAGAAATTGGCATACGGGTGCTATTGGCGCAGTAATGACCTTGGGCGGCATTGTCGGCATGTTGGCCACTGCGCCCGCCGGCGCACTGGTGGACGCAACTCATCGCAAGCGCGCATTGGTAGTGATCAGTAGCATTCTCACAGTAACGGCATCAGCGGTACTGCTTTTGTCACCGAAGATGTGGGTGGTGGCTTCGTCTCAGATTGCGACCGCTCTGGCCGGCGCGGCGTTGGGGCCTGCCCTCGCTGGCATCACGTTAGGTATGGTTCGCAAAGCAGGATTCGATCGCCAGTTTGGTCGCAACCAAGCAATCAATCATGCGGGCAATGTCGTAGGCGCTGCACTGTCCGGCTTGCTGGGTTGGAAATTTGGATTCATCGCGGTGTTCGGATTGGCCGCGTTGTTTGCGGTCTTTGCGCTCGTCAGTGTCTTGTTGATTCCAGCAACGGCTATCGACAACTGCGCCGCCCGTGGCTGGGAGAATCGCGAAACGCATGAGCATCACGTCTCCGGGCTTCGTGTGCTACTGACCTGCAAGCCACTGCTAATACTTGGCTTCGCACTGCTTCTCTTTCACTTGGGGAATGCGGCGATGTTGCCGCTGTACGGCATGGCGGTGGTCGCGGCACATCAAGGGAATCCCGCGCTGTTTACGGCACTCACCATCGTAGTCGCCCAAACGGTCATGGTGACGATGTCCATATTTGCGATTCGATGGATGCGCAAACATGGGCATTGGTTCGTCATCTTACTAGCGTTCATTGCATTGCCCATACGCGGCATCATCGCGGCTTATCTCATTAAGAGCTGGGGCGTGTGGCCTGTGCAGGCGCTGGATGGTGTGGGCGCCGGACTTCAGAGTGTCGCCGTGCCCGCGATGGTGGCGGCGCTTTTACAAGGCACCGGACGCGTCAACGTCGGTCAAGGCGCGGTCATGACCATGCAAGGTGTAGGCGCTGCGTTGAGCCCGTTGCTTGGCGGCATCGTGGCCGACGCATTTGGATTCCGCATGACTTTTTTGTTGCTGGGCGCTATCTCCGTAGGATCGCTCGCGTTGTGGTGTGGCTACGCCCGCCAACTGCGTCAACGTGGCGACACCGACGCGACACCCGGGCCCCCGATCGTTCCACCGCGGACGGCCGCTACATGACATTCCACTGTGACATTCAACACGCGATCGTCGATTGAATTTTACGATCGCCCCAGGCGTTAGCTTTGGGTCGAAAACGGACATTACGACGATTTACACCATGGTCCCCAATTGTGGGCTTTTTGACTAGACGACCGATACACGTTGCTTGGGAAATGCCCCTAACCGCTTGGTTTCGTACCTGCGATAAGTGATAGTCATCGGTGGTGAGTTTCATCATTAAATGCGGCAGCGAGTGCGAAACTTATGAAGAATGTATCCGCTGGAAAGCGAGCGATGTGGTGTTTGCTAGTCAGCATGATGGCGTGGATGCAAGGCGCTTGGGCTGTATTGCCGTCCACTCAGGTTCCCGACATTCCGGTAGCGGCGCGGCGCCCTCTGGATCAGCCTCAGCCGCCGCCAGGTCCTGGTCCGAGTGCTGCGACGATAGATGCGTGGCAGGATCGCAAGTTCGGCATGTTCATTCACTTCGGCCTGTATTCCTTGGCCGGTGGCATGTGGAATGGCCATCGCGTGGATAACGGTTATAGCGAGCAGATTCTCGCCAATGCGCCGATACCGCCCAACGAATACGAAGCACTGGCAAAACGCTTCGATCCCGTAAATTTCGATGCCGACGCGATTGTCGCCCTCGCCAAGGCCGCGGGCATGAAGTTCATCGTTATCA
Organism: Dyella sp.; assembly: GCF_035486915.1. Lineage (GTDB taxonomy): Bacteria > Pseudomonadota > Gammaproteobacteria > Xanthomonadales > Rhodanobacteraceae > Dyella_B. Next base: position 17,476 of record NZ_DATHMR010000178.1, read on the forward strand.
CGGCCAAGCATCATGACGGGTTCAATTTGTTCCAAACCGCGCAAACGCCCTATAACGCGGTGGATGGCACGCCTTATCACAAAGATATCGTCAAACAACTAGCGGACGCCTGTGCGCGTGCTGGCCTGAAGTTCGGTGTCTACTACTCGACGATCGATTGGCATCATCCGGGCGGCAACACATATATCGAAGGCAACAGCAATCCGATCACGCCTGCGCAGGAAGCATTCAATGTTGCGCAGCTCAAGGAGTTGTTGAGCCACTACGGACCCATCGCCGAAATCTGGTTTGATATGGGCAAGCCTACGTCGGCGCAAAGTACTCACTTCGCGCAAACCGTGCATGTACTGCAGCCGCAAACCATGATCTCCGGGCGCGTTTGGAATTATCGTGGCGACTTCGCTGTTATGGGCGACAACGGCGAGCCCGACGTATCGGTCGAACTGCCCTGGCAAGCGCCCGCATCCATGTTTCCGGAAACCTGGGGCTATCGCTCCTGGCAATCGAGGACGGACTTGCCAGGCAAGATTCGCGAGAACATCACTCGATTGGTTCGTGTCGTGAGCCAAGGCGGCAACTACATTCTTAATATCGGTCCAGAGGGAGATGGCTCCGTCGTGCCTTACGAAGCGCAGGTGCTGCAAGGCATCGGTGCGTGGCTGCAGCGCAACGGCGCTGCCATTTACGCCACTCGCAAACAGCCGTTCGCAGCGTTGGACTTTGGTTATGCAACGGTGGGGCCGCACGCGATCTATCTGTTCGTGGCCAAAATGCCTGCGGACCACCAGCTTCATCTACCTGGGTTGATCGACACCGCACTAGGTCGCGCATATCGACTTGGTTCACCCGGTGCCACCGTTGAAATACAGCACGATGCCGACGGTGTAAGCATCCCATTGGATCGTCTACCGAATTGGCCCCTTGCGGATGCCGGTGGCTCCCATGTGGATTCCTTCATGGCTGTCGTTGTGCTGCCCTTCAAGGGCGTGCTTCATGTTCGCCCGCAGGCTATCGCCGCAGCGCGCGATGGCCGCTTTCACTTGCTGCCTGCGCAGGCCTCGCACTATCTCAACTACAACGGCGACGGCTACGAAGATCCCGCCACGCTTTATAAACTTGCCTGGCAGCTCGACGCGAATGCGTCGAATTACGTCCTCACTGTCAGCTATACGCCTCTGCCTCAGCACACTCAGATGGATCTATGGGTCGATGGACAACGCTATCCGCTGAATTTGACGGGTGCTGTTGCGGACAACCAGAACATCGCTAGCCAAACCACTCGCGTGCACCGAGACCGCAATGCGCATCCTTACGGGATGCAACTAGAGCTCACGCCCCACTCGCCATTCGAACAGGGCAGCCGCCTACCAGTGACCATACATTCGATAGAGCTATCGCCGACGCGGTGATTTGCGTCGGCAGCCTGCCCTACTGCATTGAGCACTACCAGCCGATGCCGAATGCCATGTGCTCTGGCTGTTGTGTCGTAATCGTTGTGCTCTGGTTGTTGTTGTCGTCGTACGAGAAACCGTATGCCAACCCACTGACCGAGTGTTGATGCCAGAACCACGAATAGAAGTTGGCCGGCGAGGTTGGGTAATAGGTCGAAGCATTCGCCCAGTTCGTGGGAGTCAGCAGCACGCCACGATTTGTTGCCGCGCAGATCTGGTTTTCCAACTGCAACTGGATGGCGTTCTCGTCCTGTTGCTGAGGCGAGCTTCCTGGAACGCCACTGGCCATTGTGCCTGCGCATTCAAGCACATCCTGCGTAGACGGTTGTTGGACAACAAAGGTCTCGCCAACGTTGGCGGCAGCGGGATTAACCTCCGTAAAGGTCATGGCCGATCCCACAGCGGTGCCGCTGAATTGGCGGCCGTTGAGGGTCAACGTCAGCGGTGTGGCGCTGAACTGCGCCCACGCGCTTGCGATGTAGCTGGCGAAGTAATTTCCGTTGGTTCCACCGGTATTGAATGTGGTTTCCGCGGGCGAGAGGATGCGCAAATTGCTCGGTGCCGGCGTATTGAAGGCTGCCGGTGTTTGACTGACGTATTCCTGGTCAAGGTTGGCGATCGACTCGTTGATACCTACCTGCATGTGGTAGGTCTCCTTGGCCCCCCACACATCCAGCAGAAGCGGCAAGCCGAACTGATTGACCTGCGTGGTGTTGATAAAGATGCCGCCGTTTGCGCCGTAGGTAAACTCATACCAATCGTAGTGAACGTTGATGTTGGGATCGGTGTTGTTGAGCGGATTGGGGCCTGCGTATCCGTTGTTGCCACCGTTCGCGCCAGCCATGATCGACATATACAGCGGACTGCCTTCCGAAATGTAGATACGCCCGGACGTCAGCGGCGGCAACAGCAGCTGATGATTGGCCTGCGCAAGCGTGAAGGCGTAGTTGGGATACGTCTGCCCGTTCGGTGCGACCAATGCGTTTGCAGCCGTGTTGTCTGCGACATTGGCCGGCGTGACAGTACCGTCGTAGTTAACCCACGAGAGTGCTCCGGTGGCCGGATCGTTGCCGAGGATCTCGACATAGATCTGATTGTCTGCCCATGCGCCGTTGGTGTTGTTGTTGAGGTCGGTGGCAATGACACCGGGAACGACCGTATAGCTGGGTGCAAGATTGACGCTCAGCGTTGCGGCCGACGACGTCGCAGATCCGGCAGAGTTGCTGACTGAGACTGTGAAAGCACTGGCGTTATCCGGATAAGTGGTTCCGGGTGTTGTGTAACTCGCACTCGTTGCCTCAGCAATGGCGGTGCCATTCTTGTACCACTGATAAGCCAGCGAGCCGCCGCTCGCCGCCACGGTGAAGGTGGCTGTGCGTCCAATTGTGACGGTCTGACTTGTCGGCGCGGTCGTAATGACAGGTGCAGTTACCGTGCCGGAGCCAGAGCCCGATGCCGGTGTCGTGGTGATAGCCGTGTTGGAAGCGGGAGACGTGCCAGCCGCATTGGCCGCTTCGACGACGTAAGAGTACGTGGTCGATGCCGTCAGGCCCGTATCGCTGTAAACACTTCCAGCTACACCATTTACGATGGGAGTGCCGTTGCGAATGACCGTATACGTCACACCGGAGGTGGCCGATGCAGTCCAGCTGAGATCGACTTCACTCGACGAAGGAGCCGTTGCCGTCAGGTTTGTCGGCGCAAGCGGAATCGCCATCGTGCTGGCGCTGGCTTGTGTCGTCGGTGCGGACGTGCCGGACGTATTGGAAGCTTCGATCACGTAGTAGTACGTCGTATTTACCGTAAGACCGGTATCCGAATAGCTGGTGCCGGTTGCCGTGGCAATTTGATTTGCGCTGGAAGGCGTAAAGCCGGACGTCGTGCTGCGGAAGACATCGTAGACCACGCCGGGCGCTGACGAAGCCGTCCAGTTCACGTTGATCTGGCTGGCCGAAACGGATGTCGCCGACAGATTGCTCGGTGAGCCGATGGGCGCAGAGACCACTTCGATGCCGTTGATTTCGGCGTTATCGGTAATCGTGGTGAACTGCAGCACGATCTGGCCTTGCGCATTCGCAGTCGCCGTGAAGGGCTCTACCACTGCAATGTCCTGGCCGCCGGCCGTTGCGATGATATCGAAGTTGCTCAACACCTGCGTACCGTTGATGCCCACGTTGAACACGCGCTGCCCTGGCTTGGTCCAGTAGAACTCGTCGAAGTGCAGACGCACCGTGTAGCTGGCCCCGGCAGTCAGACCCGTAAGCGTATAAGTGAAGTTGTTGCCGGAACGCTGGTGCTGGTAAACCGACTGAGGCGCGGGATTCGTCACACCGGACGTATTGATCGTCGAACCCGTACCGGATGCACCACCGCCGTTGAAGTCCTCATCGGCGACATAGGAACCCGCTGCAGGACCACCGGCGCTGATCGCAAGCACATCGGAGCCACACCCCGAAGCGCAGTTGACATCGAACGTAGTGGCCGTAGCAGTGTTGGACGCCATGGACGTACCCGCCGAATCGACCGCCTCGACCGTATAAGAGTAGGTCGTGGTGGATGTGAGACCGGTATCGCTGTAGGTCGTTCCGGCCAGGCCATTGACCACAGCCGTTCCGTTACGGAACACCGTATACATCACTCCCGACGCTGCCGATGCCGTCCAGCTCAGATTGATCTGGCTGGAAGACGCCACGGTTGCCGCCAGATTCGATGGCGCGTTGGGCGGCGTATTCGTAGCAGACGCCGTTTCAACTTCGATGCCGTTGACCGCTGCGTTGTCTTTGACCGAGACGAACTGGAGCACGATTTGCCCCTGCGCATTGGCTGTCGCCGCAAACTGCTCGACGATCGCAATGTCCTGGCCGCCGGCCGCCGCGAAGATATCGAAGTTGGTCAGTACCTGCGTACCGTTGATGCTGATGTTGGAGACACGCTGACCCGCCTGAGTCCAATAGAACTCATCGAAGTGCAAGCGCACCACGTAGTTCGCGCCTGGCGTCAAACCGGGAAGCGTATAGGTGAAGTTGCCGAAGCGTTGATTCTGATAAACCGACTGCGGCGCAGGATTGGTCACGCCATTGATATTGATCGTCGCATTGGTGCCCGATGGTGTGCCGCCATTGAAGTCTTCGTCGGCGGCGAAATAGCCAGCCGCAGGGCCACCTGCACTAATCGCGATCGCATCCGGACTGCTGCAGTTCGTCGTGCATGCGGAAACGGGCGTCGTTGCTGTCGCCGTGTTGGACGCCGCTGAAGCGCCTGCTGCATCCGTGGCTTCGACGATATAGTAATAGGTGGCGGCCGCAGTCACGCCAGTATCCGAATACGTGGTTCCGGATGTCGTGGCGATCTGGTTTGCACTGGATGGAGTGAACCCGGCCGCGCTGCTGCGATAGATCGTGTAGCTGACCGTGCAGCCTGTTCCCGCCGTGCTCGCGCCCCAGGTCAGATTCACTTGATTGGAAGCACTGGCGCCAGCAGCCAGTGTGCCTGGCGTGCTCGGAACAGCGTTACAGCTGTTCTGTTGTACCGCGAGTGTGGCCAGGTTACTGGTGGTCGTGCCGAATACGTCGCTGATAGCTATGCTGAAGACTGCACCATTGTTGGCCGCTGTGGTGGCCGGTGTCGTGTAGCTCGATGACGTTGCGCCCGCGATAGGCGTTCCGTTTACGGACCACTGGTAGGTCAAGGTGCCAAGACCCGTCGCCGTCGCGCTGAACGTTGCCGGTTGTCCCACGGCGACGGCCTGATTGGTCGGTTGTGCCGTAATGACAGGCACGGTCCCTGCGTCGGTGCCCGAGACACACAACGTGGCGCCAGGATAATTGTTGGTGACCTGATAATTGGATGTGCCGTCGAAACTCACCACCGCGGATTTCGTGGAATCATTCGGATCAACCGTTGATGTCCACGTACTCCACGTTCCTGAAAAGGCGGTCGTGTTGTTATTCACACCACCGATGCTGAACGCTTCCGACTGCGTGGGCAGACGCATATTGATGCTCGCGCAATAGGCCTGCGCATTCACGCCTGTGAACTGCGAACCTGGCGTCGTGTCCGTCATCACGGTGCGCGTCCAGGTCAAACCGGTCAGATTGTCCGTCACCAAGCTGGAGTTCGATGCGTTGACGGTATATCGATCCGTTGCGCTACAGCATTGCGCCACGTTGTAGACCTGGAACTCATAGACCGAGTAGCCATACTGTGTCGCGCGCTGTATCCCCAACAGCCGAACATAACGTCCGGTTACCGTCGGGAAGTTGAGCGTTTCCGTTCCGCCCACACCCGCGTTGTTGGTGTAGGCCACATTCCATGTCGGATTGGTTGCCGGATCGGCGTTGGTGTAGAGAATCTGATACTGGGTCGCGTACGCGTTTTCCCAGTTGATGATCACGGTATTGAAGGATTGCGTCGAACCCAGATCGATCTGCAACCACGAGGGATCGACGCCGGGGACGGCTGGCGTCGGTGGTGCGCCGGCGGTCGCAGAACCCCAACGCGTAGAAAGATTGCCGTCGACAGCGTTCTCCGGTCCCAGACATCCCGTGCCTGTGTACGGCGGCGTTGTCGTTCCGTCATTGCACGCATTCTGCGTGCTGCTTGAAGTCGCAACCGCATTCAGTGCCAGATTGACACCCGGCGGCGCAAGCGTGATTTGCGCCGCGTTGCTGGTAGCAGGCGCAGCCGCATCGTTATTCACCGTGACGGTGTAAGCGCCGACGTTCGCAGCACTCACCGCAGGAACCGAATAAGTCAGCGTATTGGACTGTTGCGTGCCACTGGTGAGAATGGTGGCGGTGCCTCCCGGAGGCGTGAACTGCCACTGATACGTAAACGGCGGAGACCCGGCAACGACAGCCGTAAATTGAACAGGCTCATTGACGGGCACGATGGCGTTGGCAGGCTGCGTCGCAAAGGACACCGCGGTTGCAGCACCGACCGTCACCACTGCGGTCGAGGATTGAACCGCGCCGAGGTCATTGGTGACCACCACATAGAAACTTGCGCTACCGGCCGCTGTAAAAACCGGCGTGGTGTACGACGCTTGATTGGCGCCTGCAATAGCACCCGAACCCACCTGATACCACTGATAGGTGAGTGTCGGCGAACCCGTTGCCGCCACCGTGAGCGTCGCCGATTCGCCAGCCACCACCACTTGAGATGCCGGCTGTGTGGCGATAACCACGTTAGCGGGCGCATCGACACTGAGCGTGACGGGTGCCGATGTCACCGTACCGGAGCTGCTGCTTATCGTCACGGTGAAGGTGTCACCGTTATTCGCAGCGCTCGTCGCAGGTGTCGTGTATGCAGCGCTGGTTGCACCGGCGATCGGGCCGCTCGAATCGGACCACTGATAACTGAGCGTGCCCGAACCCGAAGCGACCACACTGAAGGTTGCCGGATAGCCCGACGTTGTCGCCACGCTCACGGGTGGAACGATGATAACCGGAGCCTGCGATTGCGATTGCGACGAAGCCGCCGGTGCCACCGAGGTCAACGTAACACTGCTGCTTGTCAGCCCAGGTGCACTAGCCGTCACGGTGACGGTGCCGGGCGTAAACGTGCTGCGCAACGCAATTTTCTGCAATCCGCCTTCGAAGTTCAGTTCCGGATCGCCGGGCGAGTGGAAGAAGGCGTAAGGCACGCCTTGAATCACAGTGCTGTTCGCTTGCGAGAAAGCATCCTGGTAGTAACTCGTCCACGAGGGATCGGCGACGAGTTGCTGCGTGCCACCCATGTAGGTGGCCGGTCCGGACACGGAGAACGTAACGTTGTCCTTTGCCGTCGGCACAAGGTTGCCATCGGCATCTTCCACCTGTGCAACGACAAAGGCAGCATCCGAACCATTGGCTGTCCACTGAAAACTCGTGCCATCCGGCTTGGTCACATCAGGAACAACGCTGAGAACAATCTTGCTTTCTGTTCCTGCGGTCGTACGGGTATCGCTTACACCCTGCACGGGATTGCCGTTCGCATCCAGACATTCCGCAGTGACTGTGCCAGGCGCCCAGTTCACCATCCAGTGAACCTGCCCCGGCATGACCGTCGTGCTCTGCGTGAGGTCCGTACTGGAATTGACGTTCCACGGATTGGGTGTCTGGTCCTGCAGCAATGTGCCGGTGACGGGGTCGGCAGGAACGCCGTTGATGAGCAGACGCACGCCCGGACAGTTGCTGAATGCATTCTCTTGAATCGGTGTGCCTGCGGTGTACTCGTAAGCACGGTTCCAGTGATGCGCGAGATGCACGACTGGCTGTACCGAATACGGTATCCAGTTGGCCTGATAGATGTAGTAGAGCAAACGAGGAAAGCGATTTGCGTCGGTCGAGGAGTAACCCAGCGAGCGAACGAAGTTCACCATGTTGGGCTGATTCTGATATTCCGCCCAAAGACTGACTTCGCCGGGCGATTCGGCGAAATACCATTGCGCCATGCCAAACGCGTTGGCCGCCCTTCCCCGACGCCAGTCATCGAGATACGGCGCTGCAAAAGCAAGCTCGTCGTCATAAGCAAGGCCACGGCCCGTGCCCATGTTGTCCCAATACTCGGCACCGAATGCCGGATTGTTCGGGTTCTGCTGCTTGTTGCCGACTTCGCAACCGGCACCATCGCATTCGTCGATCAAACCGTACGAGGAACTGAACGTACGATCGGCGCTTCCACGCGGGTTGATGTTGTCCCACGTCGTTTCAATGGTTCCAAGTTCGGTCGCAAGCAACGGGTTCATGCCACCGTTATCGCGCTCCCAATCGAGAACGGACGGGTGGCTGCGATCGCGGATGATCATGTCGCGATGCAATTCCTGCTTCAACTGCAGATCGTCAGCCGTCGGATTGGAGCTGGCATTCCAATATCCCTCGCCATCGCCACTAGGCTGGTCGATCATGATGCCGTAGGCATCGGCAGCTGCCACCAATTCTTCACTGCTGGTGGAGTGGCCAGGCCGCCACACGTTACCGCCTTGTGCAGCGATCTGCGCCATGTCGCGCCACACCTGTTCGTCGGGAACCGACGATCCAAGCCCCGGATAGTCGTAGCGACCCGATCCACCCCATAGATAGACGGCGTGACCATTGAAGTAAGGGAAATTTGCATCCCACGTGATGGTGCGGATGCCCAACGTGTCTTGTGTCGAATCGACCACTACACCGTTCACGCTGACGATGTGATAGACCTTGTACAGATACGGCGAGCCGCACAAGACCGGTGGCGTTCCACAGGTCGCATTGTTCGGATACCACAACGTCGGATTGGGAACGGTAATCTGCTGATCGAACATCGGCGTCGCGCCGGACGGAAACGTGCTCGACGTCATCGCCGGCACAGCCTGCGTGACCGGCGATGCAGTGACAACGACGTTGCCCTGCGCGTCCACGATCTGCGTCGTCAACGTGACCTGCTGCGTTGTCGACGTCTCATTGACGACATTGGTCTGTACATCGACAACCGCCGAAGCGGCCTTTGCCGTGCCTTGCGCGGCAGGAACCTCCGATACCGTTCCGACGTAGGTACCCCAGGTCTTCTGATTCGAATAAACGTTCGGCGGAATGTGAACCGGATTGGTGACGTACAACTTCACATTGCGGAACAATCCGGCCATGGCCTGACCGAAGCGGAAAGCGCCGGAAAAGTTGGGTGTCTCAAACCATGACGCACCGCGCGAAACATCGATGGCAATCACGTTGTCCGTTTTGCCATCTGCAACGATGTACGGCGTCAGGTCGACGACCACCGGGATGAAACCCACCACATGCGTAGCCTGCGCATCGGCAGTTACGGCGCTGACGCCCTGCAACAACGTGCCGTTTATGAAGATCTGGATACCGGTGTGCGAGCCTTGAACATTCAGCAGGAACTTTTGACCTGCGTACTTCGGGTCCACTTTGAAATGCAGACGGTACCAGTTGTAGTTTCCCGTCAAAGACCCTTGGCCGCCACCGGACGTCTGATTGATGAAGGTGCGCGAGATGTTCGCATCGTAGGGCAAACCCACCTGCGTCCAGCTGGCACTCGTATCGGAACTCTCGTTGAAACCGGTCGTTGAGTAGGCGGTCGAATTATTGGTGTTCTCGTACCACCAGTTGCTCTGCGGCGCATTCGACGTCGAGCTTGCGTTCCCGATGTACTGCGGAATGCCAGCGGCGAGATTGATCGTTTGGCGCTGCGACGTGGGTAGTGTCGGTTCTACCTGTTGGGCATTGGCATGACGACCCGTCACCAGCGTCAGCAGTGCAAGAAGCATCACGCACACCGCCCGTACGCTGTCTGCGGTCAGTGATCCCTCTCGCCTGGTTCCTCGGCGTTGGATCGCAAGACTGCACTTCGAAGCGGCGAAATCCCAAGGCGTATGCAGTCCCACGGTCGTCCCCTTTTGCTATCCGGCCCTTCAAACAAAAATTATGTGGCGAGACACATAATTTTCCGTCAGACGGTTGCAAGCGTGGCCACGATGGACTCGTGCTGCGTGGCTTGGTACCGAATGAACCCCTTATAGGGTGGCCGCATCATCCGCACTGCTTGCGATTACCGCAATGCAAAAGAGAAGTTTTTTACGCACACTTTCGTGTAAATATTTAGGTATTGCGATGCAGTTATCACTTAGATGTCTAAATTTTAGACGTCTAAATTTAAAAATGCACATTGCAATATAAAAGAAATAATTAAACTCTTGGACGATCTTCGTTTCGCCGGAACGTTTTGTGTCGCACGCGGTAGACTAAACCGCATCGTGCAATCATGAGCGCATCACTCGATGACAGGCCACGCATAGCGAGCGATGCTCCTGACCGATGGCGTCGGCAATGAAGCACTGTGCTTTCGCAACCGCTTGACAGCATGCATGGCCGCGTCGGCCCTGTTCAGAAGCGCTTGTGCGTGGGAGCACCCTGGTTCGGCCACGACCACTCCGACACTGGCACCTTCGTAGTCGACCAGCGCCGAGTCCAACTTGAAGCGCCCCTTGGTGGCACTTTCCAATCGCCGGGCTAACGCTGCGCCGGCCTCATCGGCCCTTTCCCGCTGCTCGACGGCCAGCACCACAAATTCATCGCCGCCAATACGCGCAGCGATATCGCTGTCTCGTAGCATCCGTCGAAGTCGCTTTGCCACCGCCTGCAGCAACAGGTCGCCGACGTCATGTCCAAACCGATCGTTGATAGGCTTGAAGTTATCCAGGCCCACAGAGGCTACGATCAGTGCCTGATCTTCCTGGTTGGACGCAAGCCGTCGCTGCATGTCCTCAAGCAAGGCGCGCCGATTGGGTAACTGTGTCATCGCATCGGTCAGCACGGTCGTCGCCAGGGAGCTGTTGGCTTGCTGTAGTGCTACAAGCAGCCGTTCGCGTTCAACCTGCTGGCTGATCAATTGCGCGAAGAGAGCCAGGACATGCGTGGATGTCTCGGAACATGTCCTGCGCTCGTCGCTTGCAGCGCAAAGGGTTCCAAAAAGCTCGCCGCTTCTTCCACGGACCGGGGCGCTCACGTAGGTCATCAGTCCTAACGTTCGCCCCATGTCGCAGTCTCCCCACTGACCTGCGACATCGTCCGTATAGAACCGACCTTCGTCCAATGCGCGTTTGCAAAGAGTGCTTTGCCAGGGCGCGGACAGGCCTTCCGGAACGGTCAGGCGATGGGTGTTGCGCGCGTACAGGACATGGAGGACACCGGCCGACTCATCCAGCCTGGTCAGATAAGTCGATTCCATTCCTGTGGCTGTCTGCAAAAGTTCCAGGAGCGGCCGGGCCAACGCCTCCAGGGTATGGGCGTGCGTGACCGTGGCGACCAGTGCACCAAGGAGGCTGGGCGGAACAGTTGTGCGGGCAAGGTGGTTCATATGCATGGGTATCGGCCGCGGACGGGAGGGCTTGAAGCGCACCGTGCTGGCCCATTGCCACTCCCTGATTTGGCTTAGGTATACGTCGCCATCTTTGCCGCTGAGCTGGCTGGCGCGGCGTTATTAAGCGGCAGCGCATTGACAAAAATCCAAAAGCTTCCGCAAGAAAATGAAATAAAACGATTTATATTCGGACAATAAATGGCAGGCAATCCCTTGAGCTTGTCCGGCGTCCCATTCAGGTATTGATGCAAAAAACGGTCTTATCTCAAATCCGATCCTTCGCGTGTGTCATTCCAAGCATGTGTTGTAGTGAAGGATCAAATAAGGCGGCGGCTTTTCCGAACCAAAATGCTGCTTGTGCAAAATGGGCAGCCATGCTGTTTACCCCGTAATGTTCAAGGTTGAAGTAAGGCAACAAACCCAACTGATATTGGGCTTTAAAACAAGATCAATGATAAACATCGACGCCGATCGCTTGCGCGACAAGTGTGGCGTTGAGCGTCAGCACGACGAATACCGCCAATATCGCCAAGACTTGTACGGGCGGCTTGTTGCGATACCGTCCCATGAAATCTTTTCGGCCGGTAAACCAGACCAAAGCAATCATGGGAAACGGAAGCGCCAAACTCAGTACGACCTGACTGTCGATCAGCGCCTTGGTCAGGTTGACGCCGAGCCCAACGACGATAAGGCTGGGGACCATCGTGATCGCACGACGCAACCAGAGTGGAATTCGGAAGCCCACGAACCCTTGCGCGATCATTTGCCCCGCCATGGTGCCGACGACTGAACTGGAAATGCCCGAAGCGATCAACGAGGTCAGGAACAGTCCAGCGGCTGCCGCGCCAAAAATCGGCGCCAACGTGTGATAAGCGACGTCGATTTGCGCTACCCCCGAATGACCGCTGTGAAAGGCGTCGGCGGCCATAACGATCATCGCCACATTGATAAGCCCGGCTATCGTCAACGCGATGCCAATTTCGAGATTCGAATACTTGAGCAGCTTAAAACGCTCGACGTCGCTTCTAGGCAGCACTCGCGATTGAGTAAGTCCGGAATGAAGAAAGAGCGCGTGCGGCATCACGGTTGCACCGATGATACCCACCGCGATATTGACCGCCTGTGCATCGGGCAGTCGATAAACGAGCAGCCCTTCAACCACACCTGACCATTGAACGCGCGCCAGTAACAGCTCGGACAGATAACACAATCCGATAACCCCCACCAACGCGCCGACAACCAGTTCGATGGGGCGAAAACCGCGCCTCTGCAACAACAAAACGCCGTAGGTGACGAATGCCGTGACAAGCATGGCCGGCAACAGCGGCATATGAAACAGCAATGAAAGCCCCAAGGCTGCGCCAAGAAATTCAGCGAGATCCGTCGCCATCGCGGCGAGTTCGCTCACGCACCACATCAACCAGACCAGGGGCTTTGGCATGTGCTCACGGCACAGCTCTGCAAGATTACGCCCTGTGACGATACCAATCTTGGCCGACAGCGCCTGGAAAAGCATCGCGACAAGACTTGCGATCAGCGCAACCCAAAGCAGGTCATAACCATATCGAGCACCGGCTTGGATGTTTGTCGCGAAGTTACCGGGATCAACATAGGCAACCGACACCATGACCGCCGGACCGGCGATCTTGAGGAGAGATGTCCACCCGCGCCCGCGCCCATCCAGAACCTTTCGTATGTCGAGGATCGCATGGTCGGTCACCGTGAGGGTGCCGTTGAAAACACCGGCGTCCACAGAGGGCTCATTTAGCGGTTGCTGGCGCACGGGCAGATGATCGCTTCCGGGATTGAATGAGAATCACTCTAATCCTGGTCACGCGTGCCTGGAATTTCATTGTTTCAATGCGATTGATAGCCCGAGCCTATGACGCGGTTCGCGCGTACATCGTGTGATCCGCGCAAGCATACGAGTGCACGTGAGCGACCTCATGGATGAGGTCGCTCACGTTATTCAAAAAATGCTGGGCACGAACGTGCCTGATCAATAACGCCGATCAACAACGAAATCGGCACGGCAGCCGCGATTTACCCAAATTCCGTTGGGTTGCCAGCCCCAGCTGTCGCCTTGTCGGCAGCTTGCGCTGGATAGCTGCCTCACAATGCGAACGCTACCGCCCCGGCCGACACCGGCTGGACAGAGGCGATAGCTGTTGCCACTGCTCTCGCAACGAATTTGAACAGAACCGCCACCTGGCGGTGGACCCCAACCGCCGCGAGCGTCCGCGAATTCAGCGCGGCATCCACGATCGACCCAGATGCTGCCGCGATCGAAGCCCCACGTCTGGCCGCGCACGCAACGTACTTGCGACATCTGCCGTATCAGTTGCGCATCGCGCCAGGCGACGGGACAACGGGCGAAGCGGTTGTCATTGCTGGCGCAGTAAACGTTTGGCCTGGGTCCCTGTGCATGTACAACAGGCGCTGCTGCCTGCAGCGATATTCCGATGACAAATGCAGCTATTGCAGAGAGTGAAGCTTTGCCTGGGTTGCTCATCATTGCGCTCCTTATAGAACAAGTCGTTTGCACGGCTACGCGGATGATATTCGCTTCGGTTGCTTTCCTTTGAACGCTGGCACTCGTCGATCGCTGATTATTGAGTCATCCATGGACCGTGGCGTTGATGCGCAGCGAACCACGCAGCAACGCCATCGAAAGCTTACGGCGCCTTACCAGTCTGCAACTGCTCGACGATGGTGAGCGACTTCTTGACGTGATCCTGAGGCTTAAGATGATCGGCCTCGGATGAAAGTGTCGCGATGATCTTGCCGTCACGGCCAATGACGAACGTGGTGCGTTCGATGAAGCCGTGATCGATGGCGACACCGCGCACGTCCTTCGCACCGGCCTGCGCACCTTCCGTCTTGAGGTTGAAGGACGTTGCAATGCTGCCATTGGCATCCGACGCCACCGGGAACTTGCCGGCGCAGTAGTTCGGGTCGGATGAAAACGTGTTCAGGCGCTTGATGCTGTCTTCCGACACACCAATGATGGTGGCGCCGGCGGCATCGAATTTATCCTTCTGCGTGGCAAAGGTGTGCGCTTCGATATCGCAGCCGCCCGTGTACGCCGAGGGATAGAAATAAACGACGACGGGCCCTTTCTTCAACGCATCCTTGAGGGAAAACGTGAAGTCTTTGCCGGCCAGGCTGGCTTGAGCGGTGAAATCGGGCGCCTGAGTGCCTGTGCTCAGCGCAGCGAGCGCGGATGTGGCGAAAACCAGCGAGGTTGCGATCACACCTACGGCGATCGTGCCTGCGAGATACTTTTTCATTACGGCGTTCCTCTGGATATGTTCGATGAAGCGAGGGATGAAAATCCGGTCAGCTACGCATCCGTACCTTGCGGGCGTGCTTTGCGTCGACCCTATCCACGTTTTCGTTCGCAGATTGAGGCTTGGTGTGAGTGCCGTTTTGCCGTGCCGAAGTTTTATCAGCGTTGTCCTGCAATGCCTGTGAAGGATGGGACTTGACCAATGTCATGATCCGCTGCGCATCGGCGGCCGTCGCCGGATTGTAGATCACCATGCTGAGGTCGGGTCGCCCATCGACGGCAAAAGCCGAATATTCCATAGAGATCAACCCAAGATGCGGATGCCGCAGGTATTTGGTGCCCTGCCCGTAAGCCTGGACATCGTTGCTGCGCCACATCTGTGCAAAATCGGGGCTGCGTTCACTGAGTTCGTCCACAAGCGCCTCCACTTCCTTGGAGGCCCCTGCCCGCGCTGCGTCGGCGCGGAATGCGGCGACACAGAATCGCGCGACACTTTCCCAATCAAGCTGCGCTTCGCGTACATGGGGATCGAAGAAGATGAGACGCAGAATGTTTCGTTGGTGAGCCTCCAACGCGTCGTAATCGCGCAACACGACCGAAGCGGCACGATTCCACGCAATGACGTCCCATGTGGCCGTTTTTATGAAAGCGGGCGTGAATTCCAATGCATCGAGCACGCGTTGAAGACGTGGCGTAACGCCGTCAACCGCGTGATAGCGCACTTCGGGTGTACGCCCCAGCGCAAGCAGAAAGATGTGTTCGCGCTCCACATCCGTCAGCATCAATGCCCGGGCAATGCGATCGAGCACATCGGGCGATGGGGCACCGCCTCTTCCCTGCTCGAGCCAGGTGTACCAGGTAGCGCTGACGTTGGCGCGCTGTGCGACTTCTTCGCGCCGCAGTCCGGGTGTCCGTCTTCGTTTCAACGGAAAACCGAGAGCTGCCGGATCGAGCTTGGAGCGGCGATCCTTGAGGTAATTGCCAAGCGGATTGTCGTTGGAGCCAGGCATGGTCAACCCGTTAGTTCAGCCTATTCGTTGAGCCTATTAGTCGTTATACCTGTATAACGCCACTACTTTACCCGGATAGCTTACGAGCTGACAGTAACCCTCGTCTATAACCGGAGGATGTAACCATGCGTGTTTTTGTTACGGGGGCGACGGGATTCGTAGGCTCGGCGGTCGTCAAAGAGCTGCTTGCCGCGGGGCACAAGGTGACGGGTCTGGTTCGTTCGGATGAAGGTGCCAAATCCCTCGCCGCAGTGGGTGCCGAGGTCCATCGGGGCGATCTGGAAGATCTGGAGAGCCTGCGCCGCGGAGCAGCCGCGTCGGATGGTGTCATCCATACCGCTTTTATCCATGATTTCTCGAAGTTTGCGGCCAACTGCGAGATCGACAAACGAGCCATCGAAGCACTCGGCGCTGAACTTGCCGGCTCGAAGCGGCCACTCATCGTCACGTCGGGAACGGGATTGCTTCAAGCCGGCGGCACGGTCACCGAAGACACCTTACCCCCTGCCTCCACTGCGATTCCACGCGTTTCGGAACAGACGGCTTTGGCGATGCTGCCGCAAGGCGTTCACGCGTCCGTTGTTCGCCTGCCGCCATCGGTTCATGGCGAGGGCGATCACGGCTTCGTTCCGAGAATTATCGGTTTCGCACGCGAAAAAGGTGAATCGGTTTACATCGGCGATGGCAACAATCATTGGTCGGCCGTGCATCGATCGGATGCGGCGCATCTTTACAGGTTGGTGCTTGAGAAAGGCTCTGCGGGAGCTCGCTATCACGCCACCGCTGAAGAAGGCGTACCGTTCCGTGACATCGCCGCCGTCATCGGTAAACGCCTGAATATTCCGGTCGTCAGCAAAACACTGGAGGAAGCATCCAGTCACTTTGGATGGTTCACGCATTTCGCAAACATGGGCAACCTGGCATCAAGTCAGCGAACCCGCGAGCAGCTCGGATGGCAGCCAAAGCACATTGGACTCATCGCCGATGTCGATCATCCGTATTACTTCAAAACCTGATGGCACGAGGCTGGTGCCCAGCCCTACCTGGCCGCGTGCCAATTAAAAACAGCGGCAGGCACTAGCGTTTCAAGCGAAAAATCCATGGCTGCGTACATGTCCAGCATGTCACGCAGCATGGATTCCAATCGTTGGTCACGCAGGTTGGGTTCGTAGAGCGCCCTTTGTTGAATGTCATCGAGCACAGTTGATGACCACTGGTAGAGCGCATCCGCGTGTTCGGACAGCCTTCCTCTCAACCACGCTTTCAATGGCGTGTGCAGCGTGTACCCGTAACGTTCGGCAATACGTGACGCAAATTCGGGCGCGATGGTCTCAATGCCACGAAACCATTCGGTATACCCTCCTGCTGCTTCATTGACGATGGTGGGTGCAACGGCTCGATGCGCGGGCCAGCGTTCGATAAAGAGTCGTTCAACGCGACGCGCCTCGCGCAGTTGAGTGGTTTCGATCAATAACCCTCGCTCCAGGTCAAAATATGCGTAAAAGCGCGGATGGAAGGCCCGAAAGCGCTCGAACGGATCATGCGTCAAGCCAACCTTGACGAGGTCCTCGCCCAGGTTCGGAAGCACATAGACATACGTTCGACCGCCACGCTCTCTCACCGCACTTGAAACCTCGCACTCATAGTTACTTGGCACCCCCGTAAAGCATGCGCCTTTGCGGTTGCATCGAATCATAATCCATTGTTTTGACCATGCATTTGTGCCAGTGTCGCCGCACGCTGCGATCGCACCCATCGCCGCTGGATTGATGGTTCCTTGCGCGGCTTTCGTTGCGAAAAGTAAAACTCGAACGTCTTTGATCTCTGCCACAGTGCTGCGTATCAAGCCTTGGAAACCGAGTGAAATAAGCAGGTCAACCGAGTTAGAGAAAGGCACGTTTCAGGTACTTCTGTAACTATCCGCCGTAGAATCGGTAGCGCGAATGGAACGCACTGTCGCGTTGCTTGGTAAAAGCAATGTATTCGTTGGTGACAAGAGCGCCCGGATAAGCCGCATGGGCAGGATTCAAGGTGATTGAGGATGTGACCCTGACAAACCGATTCCATGGCACGTCGTTCGACCGATAGACCCCTTCTTTGTCTTCTGTCGTGGCATTGGGCATCTAAAAATAAGATGAGAATTACTGCATGAATGCTGCACTAAAGGCACCTGCCAGCTGGCAAGCCATTGTTTTTGGTTTGATCACACTTATAGCCTGCGTGGCGGCCTTTGTTGGATTGTCAAACAGCAGCTTGTGGATCGACGAACTGCTATCCGTCTATCTGGTTAATCATCACGATGGCTTGGGTGAGGTTTTCCGTCGTCAGCTTACCGATGCGCACCCTCCCGTGTACTCATTCTTCTTATACGGTTGGACGCGCGTTGCAGGTTTTTCGGAATTGGCCTTACGCCTGCCGAGCGCTATGTTCGCAGTGCTGGCCATCGTCGTTTTCGCGATCGGTACGAGGCGCGTGCTCAGCACCACAGCGATTGCTTTTGCGTGCGCTGTCGCAGCCACTTCGGATTTCTGGTTTTATCAATCGCAAAACGCACGCAGTTATACGTTGTGCATGGTCCTGGCTTCGGCCATGTTGGCTGTTGCCATCGCATTTCGCAGAAGGGTTCGCAGCCAGCCCCATTTTCCAGTAGCGCTTTGGATAGAGCTCAGTCTGCTGGCTTTGGTTGCCAGCTTTACTCACGCCTATCTTCTGCTAGGACAGGGCATGGTTTTGTTTGTCCTGATTCTTACTATACCGGCGTGGCGCACACGTGCAGCGTTGGTTGCTACGGGCTTGGTGGTACTGGGCTTCAACGTCGTTTACTACAAAATACTGATGCATTCTTCTGAGCACAATCTGCAAGATATGTGGTTCAGCAACGACGCCGGTTTTTTTAACCAGCAATTACATCAGGCGCTTACTTTGCTCGTCGCTGGACAGGTAGCCATCGTGGTGGCGCTGCTACTTGTTTTTGCGTGTCGACAGCGCATTAACCGCGAGCCTTTTTTTGTCTTTAATGATCAGGATACACGCTGGACAACGATCGTCGCTTGCGCAGTCCTTGTTGGGGTCATCGTTTGTGGCATTGGCGTATCGATTGCCGTTGCACCATCTTTCTCGGATCGTAACCTACTGACATGTTCGCCATTTGCGTGGTTTCTGGCGGGGCGTCTTTACGACGCCGCCGGGCCACGAGGCGACACGCGCAGAAGTTCGATCCTCGCTATATTGGCAATGCTCTTGGTTGGCTCCTATTTGTTGCTTTTGCCGGGGCGGGAGCTATCACGAAACGAAAATTGGCGTGCAACCGCTCACTACGTAGAGCAGCTACCGGGATGCGCCGGTCAAACGTTGCCTGTCGTGCTTCCGTATCGATTTGGCCATGAATCGGAATTTTTTCGGACGCTCGCCCAAAACGCCTACTTTGACTATTACATGCCAGCGGGAGTACAGACAGCGGCTTACATGCCGCGAGAACTGGCTGCGAGACACCCCATGCCAGGGTTACCTGAATTGCTCGCGTCACGCGCCGCCAATGCCGACACGGGAGCTTGCTCGTTGCTTGCCTGGAACGTCCATGACCCGGATGAGGGGCGCGCACTTAAGATCGCACTGGATTTGGCACGGCAACCCGGCATTGCACAGCATCGCGTATTGATGCAGGAATTCAATACCTACACGCGCCCACACCTGAAGTTGAAGCTGAAATGGCAAACCACGCCAGAAGGCTATGTGTATGTAGCCATCCCTAAAGCGCCAGTTGACTCTCCCGTCGAAGCGCCGGCCACTCCCCATGTGCAACTAACGAAACAAGATGCCAAGGTGTTGGGTGATCAAGTCATTGTCGATTACTTGACGAGCCATGCAGGCAACGCTGGAGCTCCTTACACGGTGGACGTGTACTCCATTCAGCGTTGGAATGGAAAGACCGTTCACCAGGATTTTCTGGCCGTCCAGCGCATAACCTGCGACGTGCTGGCTAGCAAGATAAATTGGGACGTATGGCCCAATCCTACTTATCCGGGTTGCAGTCCGCTGCCTGCGCCCACCCCGGCCAATCAAATTGACGGGGGCTTGTGATGAAATTCAAACTAAATAAGGCACATTCTTAGACACCTTTACAGGTAGTCTGAACGAATGAATGACGCAAGAAATGAGAGCGATCTGACGATTGGACTGGCGTTGCGCGCAGCGGCAGCAAAGGAATGCAAATCACTGCAGCGTTCGTTGGCGCTGAAAAAGCAACGCCACGACAATATTCACCGTGCCCGTAAGTCATGCCGGCGTCTGCGGAGTCTGCTTGCCTTCCTGGCTCCACAACCCACCAAACAAGTAACCGCACTGGACAATGCACTACGTCAGCTTTTGCGTGAATTCTCCGTATTGCGCGATGCGCATATAGCCAAACGTACGGCACGGTTGTTGGCCTCAGCGCACGAAGCCAGATTGACACCTGCACTTTTGGGTGCGCTTCAAAAGCACAGCATCGAACTGCTCCGTGACGCACTCAAGGCCGACCCCGATTGGCGACGCAAACGCAACAAAGTGGAACGGCTTACAATCAGATTGCAGAGGCTACCCTGGCAGGACATCAGTCCTTCGCGGGTCAAGGACGTGATTGATCACAGCGCCAGGCGCGTGAAGAACGCGCGCAAAAAAGCCATGGACGAACGCACACCGGACAGTTTTCACCGCTGGCGTCGACGTGCACGAAAGCTGCGATACGAACTCGAACTTGCCAGCAAAGCCCGTAGGGCGGCAGGCATGAAGAACGAGCGTTCAAAACGTTATGCAGAGCGTGCAAAGAAGTTGGTGCTGGTAACCGACCGTCTTGGTTGGCGCCAGGACTTTCAGGTGTTCCTTCAAATGCTTGATGTGCTGGCAGATACCTCTGTCGATGCAGCTGCTTTGAGCCATGCACTAAAAAGGAAATCGTCGGATCTTTCATCGCAGACCGCTTTATCGACGCCTAAGGGAAAAGCCATTCGCGCATATGTTGCGCAGGATTCCAGTCATCCACAACGCTGACGAATACCTTCAGTGACAGACCAGAACCGGGATACTGCAGCACGTCAACACCTTATTGGTTTCGCTGCCAAGCAAAAGCCTGTCGAGGGTGGTGTACCCGTGCGTGCCCATCACAATCAGGTCGCACAGTTGCATTTTTGCAGCACCGACGATGGCCACATAGGGGCGCCGATCAAACGCATAGCCGCTTTGACAAGCGACGCCAGCCCGCTCCGCCAATGTCTGGATTTCCGCCAGATGGTGCTGGGCGCGCGCAATGGCACGTTCCGCATAGGAGTCTTCGGAGTGCTGAATGACGTCCGTGAAATACGCCACGGCGGCCAGCGGCGCCAACACGTGAAATGCATAAACGCGCGCACCGACCTTGCTGGCTAGATCGATACCGATCTGCGCCGCATGCATGGCGTGATCGGAACCATCTGTCGGTATCAGAAAGTGCGAGAACATGATGCCTCCCCGAGTCTGCTGACCCGTATCGAACGCATCGTCGTGATGTCCATGTTGAATGCGACGGGTTTGTCGCCCTCATCAAAAGACTTGTTTCGATCTTACACCCGCCGTGCGCAATGGGCGGAACGCATCATGTCCTACGCAGTGGCTGCCAAAGCCCGAATGTCTGCAGTTTCCAGGACGGCTTTGGCGTAACCATGCCTTACCACCGCGAGCATCGCCTGTCCAACCATCTCGGTTGTCAGAATATGGTTGGGCAAAAGTGCGCGTAATGGCGTCAACAGTGGCTTGGTTAGGCTATAGAACAGTTGATAAGAAGCCGTCTTGGATCGTATGCCGTGCAAGGGCTGGATAACGCCCGGGCGGAACACATACACCGCTTTGAACGGCAACCGTTGCAAAGCGTTTTCCGTCCGTCCTTTCACACGTGCCCACATGCTGCGGCCCTGCTCGGTGCTGTCCGTACCTGCGCCCGATACGTAAGTAAACGTCATGCCGGGATTCCAGGCCGCGAGCTTTTCGGCAACGGCGAGCGTGAGATCGTAAGTAAGATGGCTATAAGCCGCTTCGGTCATGCCCGCCGCCGATACCCCGAGACAGAAAAAGCAGGCATCGAAGCCCTGGAGTTCGGAAGCCATGGCGTCGACATCGAAGAGATTGTCCTGCACGACTTCCTTAAGCTTGGCGTTCTGCTGGCCAGTCCCTTTGCGGCCCACGGTCTGCACCAGTGCAACATCGCGAGCCTGCAGGCATTCGCGTAGAACACCCTGCCCGACCATGCCGGTTGCGCCAAACAGCAGAACGTTCATAAAGGTTTTCCTCAGGGAAGGCTCATGGGCCTGAATCCGTTCTAATGGCCGGCTCGCCACATTTCAACGTCGCCCATCAAATAGCGCGATAATCGGCTTATGATTTTTTATGGTGGTAGGGCCTGAAATATGGCGTATGTCGAAGCCGCACCCGTCGCAGCGGGGGATACGGCGCTTATCGATTTCATCGAGCGGCACCAGCGTCTGTTTGTGTTGACGGGCGCCGGGTGTAGCACCGATTCGGGTATTCCGGACTATCGCGATGCCGACGGTGGCTGGAAGCGATCGCAGCCCGTCACGTATCAGGCATTCATGAGTGAGGTACTGACGCGCAAGCGCTATTGGGCGCGCAGCCTCATTGGGTGGCGACGATTCGGTCATGCGTTACCCAACGCCACTCATCACGCACTGGCCAAACTGGAGCAACGCGGAAACGTGCAGTTGTTGCTTACGCAGAACGTCGATGGCTTGCACCAACGTGCGGGTAGCCGCAATGTGGTCGACATGCATGGCCGGTTAGACACGGTGCGGTGCATGGGATGCGAAGGCCGCTTTCCGCGTCATGCTTTTCAATCGATGCTGCTGGAACACAACCCGGCGTGGGCAACGCTGGACGCTGCCGACGCGCCGGATGGCGATGCCGACCTGGATGGCCACGACTTTGCGACGTTCGTCATTCCGCCCTGCCCGGATTGCGGCGGCATGCTGAAACCGGATGTGGTGTTCTTCGGCGAAAACGTGCCGCGCGATCGCGTGGCTACGGCAATGAAAGCGCTGGACGACGCCGACGCAATGCTGGTGGTCGGCTCGTCACTCATGGTTTTCTCGGGCTATCGTTTTGCGCACGCGGCCGCAAAAGCTGGCAAGCCCATCGCTGCCGTCAATTTGGGACGCACTCGCGCCGATCCATTGTTGAACTTGAAGATTGAACAGCCGTGCGCGGAAGCGCTGGCCTTTCTGCTGCGCGATACTTCAGCGGCGGGCGCGGAAGAAATCGCGTAAGAGCGTGGCCGATTCGTCCGCCAATAAACCACCCTGCACCTCGATGCGATGGTTGTGCCGGTCCGATACCAGCGTGTCGAAAACGCTGCCCGCCGCCCCCGTCTTGGGGTCGATTGTTCCATACACCACGCGACCGATGCGCGCGTGCACCAACGCCATCGCGCACATGGCGCATGGTTCCAGCGTGACGTAAAGCGTGGCACCGACGATGCGGTAGTTCGCCACTTTTTCTCCCGCCGCACGTAAGGCCATGATCTCGGCGTGTGCCGTCGGATCATGCAACGTGATGTTGCGGTTCCAGCCCAATCCGACGATTTGCCCGTCTTGCACCATCACCGCACCGACCGGCACTTCGTTCTCGGCATCGCGGGCGTGCTCGGCCAACTGCAAAGCGCGGTGCATGTATGCCTTGTCCTCGGCACTGAAGATGGGCGACTCGGGATTACCTACTAATTCATCAGCCATTTCAGTACTTTAGACGACTTTCTTCCAGTAATTGAATGCCATGGGCGCGAACAGTGTTCGCTAAGCTCATGATTTTATTATTCCCACTCAATGGTTGCCGGCGGCTTGCCACTGATGTCATAGACGACGCGAGAAATACCGCGCAACTCATTGATAATTCTATTCGAAACGGTGCCAAGAAAATCGTAGGGCAGCGGTGCCCAGTGCGCGGTCATGAAATCGATGGTCTCCACTGCACGCAGTGCGATAACCCATTCATAAGCGCGGGCATCGCCCACCACACCCACCGACTTGATGGGCAGAAACACCGCGAACGCCTGGCTGACCTTGTCGTACAGATCGGCTTTGCGCAGTTCCTCGATAAAGATGGCGTCGGCGCGAGCCAGCAGTTCGGCGTATTCCCGCTTCACCTCGCCCAGGATGCGCACACCCAGCCCCGGACCCGGGAACGGATGGCGATAAACCATCTCGCGCGGCAAACCGAGTTCGACGCCGATGCGGCGCACCTCGTCCTTGAACAACTCACGTAGCGGTTCGACCAGCTTGAGCTTCATGTGCTCAGGCAAGCCCCCCACGTTGTGATGACTCTTGATGACGTGCGCCTTGCCCGTCTTGCTGCCCGCCGATTCGATGACGTCGGGATAGATGGTGCCTTGCGCCAGCCACTTCACATGGCCGCCACCGGTTGCGGTGACTTTGGCCGACTCCTCGTCGAAGATCTCCACGAACAGGCGGCCAATGATTTTGCGCTTGGCTTCCGGATCGGCAACGCCTTCCAATGCCTTGAAGTAGCGATCGGCCGCATTGACGCGAATGACCTTCACGCCCATGTGCTCGGCCATAGTGTCCATGACCTGATCGCCTTCTTTCCAGCGCAGCAAACCGGTGTCCACGAAAACGCAGGTCAGCTGATCGCCGATAGCGCGATGCAGAAGCGCGGCGACGACGGAGGAATCCACGCCGCCGGATAGACCCAACAGCACGTGATCCTTGCCGACCTGTTCGCGTACGCGAGCAATCTGGTCATCGATGATGTGCGCCGCAGTCCAGAGCGTTTGGCAGCCGCAGATGTCGGTGACGAAGCGCTTGAGCAAGGCGTTGCCCTGCTTCGTGTGCGTCACTTCCGGATGGAACTGCACGCCGTACCACCCCTTGGCCTCATTCGACATGGCGGCGACTGGAATACGATCGGTCGTCGCGGTGATCGTGAAACCCGGCGGCGCCTTGGCGACGTGATCGCCGTGGCTCATCCAGACTTCGAGCACATGTGAGGAATCGTGATCGCTCAGCCCCGTGAGCAGGCGATCGGCCGCGACCACATCCACGCGTGCATGCCCGAATTCACGCGCATCGGCCGCTTCCGTTGCACCGCCCAGTTGCGCGGCGAGCGTTTGCATGCCGTAGCAGATGCCAAGAATCGGCAGGCCTGAATCGAATACTTCCTGCGGCGCTTTCGGTGCGCCATGCAGCGTGGTCGATTCGGGGCCACCGGAAAGAATGATGCCCTTCGCACCAAAGGCAGCGATCTCGGATGGGTTATGGTCCCACGCCCAGATTTCGCAATAGACGCCAATCTCGCGGATGCGTCGCGCGATCAGCTGCGTGTACTGCGCACCGAAATCGAGGATGAGGATTTTGTCGCTATGGATGTTTGTCATAGGGCCGAAAGCCAGAAAACGTTGCGTTCGTGGGAATGCGCTTTGTATGCCTCATCGTCATTCCGGCGCAGACCGGAATCCAGCGTCGACACGCTGCGATGGTCGCCTTATCGCAACAGCACAATTTGCAAGCTGTTCGCGACAACCCCGCGATGCGTTTACTGGACTCCGGCTTGCGCCGGAATGACGGGATGAGGCGTTGAGGCACCCATCCACGTTAACCATCTCAGGAATTGAGCCGATAATTCGGCGCTTCCTTCGTGATCTGAATGTCATGCGGATGCGCTTCGGTCACACCGGCCGAAGTCACTTTCACGAACTGCGCCTTGTTGCGCACATCGTCGATCGTAGCCGCACCCAGGTAACCCATCGAAGCACGCAAACCGCCAATCAACTGATGAATGATATTGCGCAGTGGACCGCGATACGGAACGCGACCTTCGATGCCTTCGGGTACGAGCTTGTCGGCGTCGGCGTCGTCCTGGAAGTAGCGGTCTTTCGAACCGAGCGCCATCGCACCGATGGAACCCATGCCGCGATAGCTCTTATACGAACGTCCCTGGAACAGCTCGACTTCGCCGGGTGATTCTTCGGTGCCGGCAAACATGGAGCCGAGCATCACTGTGGACGCGCCGGCAGCCAACGCCTTGGGAATATCGCCGGAATAGCGAATGCCACCGTCAGCGATCAGCGGGATCTCGTCTTTCAGCGCCGTGGCCACCATGTCGATGGCCGTAATCTGCGGCACACCGACACCAGCTACAACACGTGTAGTGCAGATGGAGCCGGGGCCCACACCCACCTTCACGGCATCCACGCCTGCATGAAGCAACGCGATCGCGGCTTCACCCGTAACAATGTTGCCGGCAATGACTTGCACATGCGAATAGCGTTTCTTCACCCATCCAGCACGATCGATCACGCCTTGCGAATGACCGTGTGCGGTATCGACGACGATCACGTCTACGCCTGCATCGATCAAGGCTTCGACGCGCTGTTCGGTGTCGCCACCCACGCCAACCGCCGCACCGACAAGCAGACGCTCATGCGCATCCTTGGCCGCGTTCGGGTTATCGCGCGCCTTCTGGATGTCCTTGACGGTAATCAAACCGCGCAGCTGGAACGAGTCATTCACGACGAGCACTTTTTCAATGCGATTCCTGTGCAGCAGCTGCAGCACTTCGTCCTGGCTGGCGCCTTCCTTCACGGTGACCAGCTTTTCCTGGCGCGTCATGATGTTGCGCACCGGATCGTCATGCTTGCGTTCAAAACGCAGGTCGCGACTGGTGACGATGCCGACAAGCTGTTCGCCATCAACGACGGGTACGCCGGAGATGTTGTGCGCGCGGGTCAGCTTGAGCACATCGCGAATCGATGTATGCGGGCCCACGGTGATCGGGCTGCGAATGACGCCCGCTTCGAACTTTTTCACCAGCCGAACTTCTGCCGCTTGCTGCTCGGCCGTCATGTTCTTGTGGATGATGCCGATGCCGCCGTTCTGCGCCATGGTGATGGCAAGACGCGCTTCGGTAACGGTGTCCATGGCAGCGGACACGATGGGGATGTTCAGTCGAAGGTTCCGCGTGAGCCGCGTGGAAGTGTCCACGTCGCGCGGCAAAACTTGGGAGTGGGCCGGGACGAGGTAAACATCGTCGTAGGTGAGGGCCTCGGCGAGGATACGCATGCGAAAAGTCTCGCTCCAAAGAGAGGATTATACGCGGGAGCGGCTTGCTGCGCGACTGCTTGAAATGCGCCGGGACAGACTCCATGAGCCAAATCTTCAGGAAATACCCCTGGTTTTGGCAGTATCCGATCGACCATGGCGGCGTTTGGCCGCAACCATAGTTTTCATTTATCGGCGTGCGCTACCGGCGTGCTTCGGCCGCTTCCAGCGTGTTTTCCATCAGGGTCGCCACCGTCATGGGGCCCACCCCGCCTGGCACCGGCGTGATCCAGCTGGCTCGTTGCGCGGCGATGTCGAAGTCCACGTCGCCGACGAGACGTCCGTCTTCCAGACGATTGATGCCGACATCCACGACCACCGCGCCGGGTTTGATCCACTCGCCTTTGACCAAGCCGGGTTTGCCAACGGCGACAACCAGGATGTCCGCCTGCCGCACGTAGGTTTCCAGATCGTGTGTGAAACGATGGCAGCATGTGGTCGTGCAGCCGGCGATCAGAAGTTCGAGCACCAAAGGGCGTCCGACGTGATTGGATACACCTACTACTACGGCATGCTGTCCACGCACGGGGCGATCGGTATGGCCGAGCAACGTCATCACACCCTTGGGCGTACATGGCCGTAGACCGAAACGACGCAAGGCGAGCCGGCCGACGTTGACGGCCTGGAAGCCATCCACGTCTTTGTTCGGATCGATGCGATCCACCAGAGCGTCTTCGTCGATGTGATCGGGCAGCGGCGATTGCACCAGGATGCCGTGCACGGCGGGATCTACATTGAGCCGATCGATCAGCGCGAACAACTGCGCTTCCGTCGTGGTGGATGGCAGGTCGTAATCGAAGGAACGGAAGCCAACCTGATGGCAGGCTTTGCGCTTGTTGCGCACGTAGACCGAAGAGGCTGCATCGTTACCGACCAGCACGACGGCAAGGCCGGGCTCGTCCAGACCCTGAGCCTTGCGTTCGCTCACGCGTTTGGCGATCCGCTCCAGTACTTCCTGCGCGATGCGTTTGCCGTCGAGGATGCGTGCGTTCATGGTGTTTTCCTGCCCCTCAAAGTGAGACATTATCCCGACTACTCTTCGCTCACACAAACACGCCGCAATGTCCGAACTGCTCCGCCCCGGTCCGGTCACGCTGGACGCTCCTCCACTGATCCTGCGCCCTTGGCATCACGACGATGCTCCCGCGCTGCTCGAAGCGATACAAGAATCGGTTGAGAGCGTCGGCCGATGGCTGCCCTGGTGCAACACCGGCTACGACATGGACGAGGCGCTGAAGAAGGTCGCATCGTGTATCGAGGCGTGGGACAAGGGTGAATACTTTTCGTTTGCCGTGCTCGACACGCTGGGCCGATTGCTCGGCGACATCCGGCTCAACCGTATCGACGAGGACGACTTGAGCGCCAATCTAGGATACTGGTTGCGCTCCTCTGCCACCGGCAACGGTTATGCCGCGCTTGCCGGACGCGCCGTGATCGCGTTCGGTTTCCAAGCAGTGGCACTAAAGCGTATTGAGCTCGTCGTGGCGGTCAGCAACCTTGCAAGCCAGCGTTGCGCGGAACGTATCGGAGCTCAACGAGAGGGCATCGCACGCCAACGCATCTTTCTACATGGTCAGTCCGAAGACGCCGTGGTCTATGGTCTGATTCCGAGTGATCTTGCCTAGCCTGTCGCAGTACACCACTGCACGATATCGTCGTAGCCATTGAACACCGCGTTCGGGCCGCAGCCCGGGCACGCGGGATCTCGTGGCAATCGGGTCTCGCGAAAACGCATGCCGAGTGCATCGAAAGTCAAAAGGCGACCTGTCAATGGCTCGCCGAGGTCCAGGATAAGCTTCAACGCTTCCGTTGCCTGCAAGAGACCCACGATACCCGGCAATACGCCCAGAACACCCGCTTCGCTGCAATTGGGCGCGTCTTCGGCAGCTGGCGGCTCGGGGAACAAACAGCGGTAGCACGGTGATTCCGGCTTGCGCGAATCGAACACGCTGACCTGACCGGTGAAGCGTTCGACGGCGCCGTAGACCATCGGCATGTTCAAACGACGTGTCGCGGCAGACAGCAAATAGCGCGCGGGGAAATTATCGGCACCGTCGATCACCAGATCGTGCCCGACAAGCAAGCGCTCGACGTTGTCGGCCTGAAGACGCTCGTTGCGCAGTTCGATCTGGATGCGTGGATTGAGCGCCGCCAGCGTCATGCGTGCCGACTCTGTCTTGGCCATGCCTACGCGTGCATCGGCGTGAATGACCTGGCGATGCAGATTCGAGCGTTCGACGCGATCGTCATCCACAAGCGTAAGTCGGCCGACGCCTGCGGCGGCGAGATAGAGCGCTGCAGGTGCGCCCAGTCCTCCTGCGCCCAGCAGCACAACGCTCGCGTTGCCTAATTTCAGTTGCCCCGCTTCACCGATTTGCGGCAATCGCAGTTGACGGGCGTAGCGCTCTACCGCATCGGCGTCGAGGTTGCCTGTGGCGATGGGAAACCCTTCACTACTCCAGCGCTGGAAACCACCGGCAACGGAGGCAACATCGCGATACCCCATGCGCTGCAAGGTTTCGGCTGCCAGCAAAGAGCGTCGGCCGCTGGCGCAAAGCGTAAGAATGGGACGCGCGCGATCCGGTTCGTGATCTTCGATACGAAGTTCGAGAAAGCCCCGCGATATACCTAACGCACCCGCGGGAAGTCCGGCGGCGCGCTCGTTGTCTTCGCGCACGTCGATCAACAATGCGCCTTGGGCTTGCCGGCTGAATGCGTCGGCGGGGGAAATTTCCGGCACGCTCTGACGTAGTGCGGCCAACCAGGAGTCTCGGTCGAGAGGTTCGCTCATGGATGCATTGTACCGTGGGGATAGCGGTACCTGACGCAAGGGCGATGCCGGGCAATCCCCCGACACGGGCCGATGCCTTTAACGCCTGCGCTTCATCTCGCGAATCATGCGTTGGCGCTTGCGCTGCTGTCCTTCCGTAAGAACGTTCTTTTTGCCGGCGAAGGGGTTGTCGCCATCGCGGAAGTCGATACGAATCGGCGTGCCTTCGAGCTTGTAGCGCTGGCGGAAGAAGTTTTCCAGATAACGTCGATAAGCGGGCGCGATATGTTTTGTGCGACTACCGTGAATGACGATCGTCGGCGGATTGCTGCCGCCGGGATGCGCAAAGCGCAACTTCGGCGCATGGCCTCGTACCAGCGGTGGCTGGTAGCTTTCGTAGGCCCGTTCCAGCGTGCGTGTGAGATCCGACGATCCCAGCTCGCGTGTGGCCGAGGAGTGTGCACGCACAATCGCACGCATCAGCTCGCGTAAACCCGAACCGTGTAACGCCGAGATGAAAACCTGCTTGGCCCAGTTGACGAATACAAGCCGGCGCTCCAGTGCGCGCTGACATTGTTCGCGCTGATACGTATCCATGCCGTCCCACTTGTTGACGGCAATAACCAGCGCCCTGCCCTCGTCGATGGCGTGACCGATCAGGGTGAGATCCTGATCGGCGAGGTTTTCGCGAGCGTCGATCATGACGACGACAACCTGCGCCGCCGCCATTGATTGAAGCGTCTTGATGACGCTGAACTTCTCGACGCCTTCCTCGACGCGCGCCTTGCGACGAACGCCAGCGGTGTCGATCAAGGTGTAACGCTTGCCGTCACGCTCAAGCGGTACGCGGATGGGATCGCGCGTGGTGCCGGCGACGTCGGAAACGATCAGTCGATCTTCACCGAGTAAGCGGTTGATCAATGTCGATTTGCCAGCGTTCGGGCGACCGACGATCGCGACTCGAATGCCCGCATCGTCGGGCGCCAGCTCTTCATGTACGTCTTCCGGCAGAAGCGGAAGCGCCGCAGCAATCAGGTCTTCTGTGCCACGATTGTGTGCTGCAGACAGCGGCAGGGTGATGGCGATACCAAAGCCCGCAAATTCGGCCAGCGCGTTTTCCTCATCAAGACCGTCGGTCTTGTTGACGCCCACGATGATCGGTTTGCCGCTACGACGCAGCTCATCAAGAATGTAGCGATCCTGCGGCAACAAGCCGTCGCGTGCGTCGACGACAAAGACGAGCACTTGCGCCTCGTCGATAGCGAGGCGCACTTGTTGCGCAGTCAGTGCGTCGATACCGTCCTCGATACCGGACAAGCCGCCGGTGTCGACAACAACGAAGGGCCGCTCGCCCGTTCGGCAGACACCGTAATGTCGATCGCGCGTGACGCCCGGCATGTCAGCGACCAAGGCGTCACGGCTACGCGTCAGCGCATTGAAAAGGGTCGATTTACCGACGTTGGGACGACCGACCAGGGCGATGACGGGGAGCACGAATCATGGTTCCAGGGATTATTTCGCGCCGAGGCGATAGGCGACGAGATGACCCTGCACATCGATCACATAAGCCAAGTCGCCCACAACCACCGGTTGCGCACGAATGGCCTTCTTGGACAGGCGTTCGCGGCCGGCTAGTGCGCCGTCGCTCGTCTGCAGCCAGTGCACGTAACCTTCGATGTCGCCAAGCACAATGTAGTTACCCTGCACGGCCGGTGCCGACACCCAGCGATAACGCAACGCGTCGTTCTTCCACATGTCGGCACCGCTGCTCTTGTCGAATGCCCAGACCTGGGATTCTTCATTGGCAGCGAAAAGGCTGTTGCCGCTGATGGACAGGGATGTGTACGTGGAGAACGGGCGTGCCCACAAGGGACGGCCGCTGGGACCATCAATCGATGTCAGGCTGCCGTGGTAGGCAGCAGCGTAGAGACTGGTGCCATCGAGAATCACGGCGCCATCCGCATCGTTCATGCGTTCGATGTCAGTGCGGCCTTCACCGCTGGCGAGCTTCTGTTCCCACAGCTTGTCGCCGTTGTCCTGGCGCAAGGCGATCAGCTTGCCGTCATCGCTACCGAAGAACACCACGCCGTTGGCAGCGAGCATCGGGCCATTGCCGCGCAGGCTGAGCAACGGAACGTTGCCTTGATCGTTCACCCAGCGACGATCGCCGCTGTTGCTATCGAGACCGTACACGCGACCATCCTGCGTGCGCACGATGATCAGATCGCCAGCGATGGTGGGGCCATCGATCACTTCAGAGGGCAACGCGACATGCCAGCGCTCGCTGCCATCCTTCGTATTCAAGCCATAGACATGACCGTTGAGGGTGCCGATAACCAACAGGTCGCCGAAAACGGACGGGCCGCCGGCGTAGACGGCGTCCGGACGATTCTTGTCGCCCCAGCCGAACCACCCATGAGTGCGTTGCTTCTTTTCCCAGATGGTCTTGCCGGTGGCAGCGTCGTAGGCGCCAATAGCACCGTCGGTGCTGGCGGCATAGATCACGCCATCCACCACGGCGGGCTCCATACGCACACCGCTATTACCGGCGCCGTGACCGACTCGCGTCGACCAGACCTTGGTCACCTGAACCGTCGGCTGGAATTTCTTGTCCAGCGGCGTCGGCGGCTGGATGTTTTCTTTCTTGAAGGAATGGCAGCCCGCAAGAGCTACCAGCGAACCTGCCGCTACGATCAGCCAAAAACGTTTCATGCACCCTGCTTCCCGGCCGTGGCCAGATCGTCGATTTTCATTTGCACTTCATTACCCTGCTGCGCTTCGGGGCCCAAAGCCTTTACGGCGGCCCGATATGCCTTGAGGGCATCGTCCGGCCGTCCAAGCTTGACCAGCACGTCGCCGCGTAGTTCCTGACTTACGACCGTGTAGCTGTCCGGCGGCATGCGGTCGAGCGCCGCCAAAGCGTTTTGTGCATCGCCTTTGCCAAGCTGCACGTGCGCGATACGCAGTTCCACCAGCGCTTTCAACGACGGGCTGGGCGCGTGCTGTTCAGCCCATGCAAGCGAGTCCAGTGCCTTGTCGTAATCTTTTGCTTCCACCTGGCGACGCGCGCGGTCGCTGACGGCGAACAAGGCGTACGGCGAATCGGAGTAATCGTTCATCAGCTGCTGAACGAGACTGTCCGATGCGGCGGTGTTGCCGCTATCAATAACGGCCTGAAGCTGCTGGTAGATGCCCGATGCGGCGGCCTGATGGGAAACTTGGTGATTGCGCCACTGCTGATAGCCGAAGATGCCGATCAGACCAATGACAATACCCACGACGATCGACAGGCCATTCTGCCGTAGCCATTTTTGTACGCGTTCGCTCTGTTCGTAGTCGTCGTATGCATCAAATGCCATGCAATCACCGTATCGCGAGAGACGCCGTCAGGCGCCAGTTGGGGTGTTCTTTAGTCGCCGACATTCGGCAACAGGCAGCACGGCCCACCTTGCGGGTGGGCAATGCGCAAGCATAACCGATCAGGGATCGGTCTAGGGGCGCCAAACGTGCCCTCAGGCGCCAGCCGGCGCCGCTTTGCCATCCTGAATGTCGACGCGGAAGTGCGCCACGTTTGAGTGACGGTATGGGTCCAGCGTCATCGGCTGTCCGTCGAGATTTACCTGTGCGCCGGTGGCATTGCCAATGCGCACTTCGAACGGCTGGTCGCTGCGATAGGTCTTCACCGTACCGGCAGGCAGCAAACCGTATTCAAGACGCGAGCCATCTTTGCCAATCACTTCCACCCAACTGCTGTTGGACAGGTTAAGCGTCAGACTATGACTGCCACTGCCGACGGCCGCGGGATTGGTGCTGGCCGCTGACGGCGTTGCGTTGGCATCGCTGTCGAGGTTCGGTACCGGCACCATCGAAGCCAGTAACGGTTGCTCCGAAGGGTGCGCAGCGGCGGACGACGTTGTCGCTGGCGTGGCAGCGGGTACGACGGATGCTGTCTGCTGGGCCAGCGTCGCACTGCTTGCAATTTTTTCTGCGGCGCTCGACGAAGCTGCCGGAGCGGCCGGCGGTGGCGCATCCTGTTGTGCAACAGGGGTCGCATCGAGCGGCGCCAGATGGCTCATGTCGTGAGTCAGCGTGCCGCGCATGCCAAGCCACACCGTGGGCACAGCAATAACCATCGTCAATACGACATACGTTGCCGCTGTCGCATAGCGATCAAGCAGATAACGCGAATGCGAAATGCCGCCCGTCGCCACCAGAGGAGGCTGCTCAGGTTTGAGGCGTGCGACGGCTTCTTCAATTTCGTTGTCGTCGATGTTCAGGTAACGACCGTATTTGCGGATATAACCGCCGATATAAACCTGGTAATCGTTACCGGTGAACTCGCTGTTCTCCAGCTGTTTGAGAACGCGCAACGGAAGACGCAGAGCGTGGCCGCACGTTTCCAGATCAAGGCCTTTCGCCTCACGCGCAGCGCGCAGACGCGAACCAAAGCCAGGTGCTTCATTGAAGCGGAATTCGGCAGTGTTTTGTTCCATGTTCACTGCGGTCGTAGCAGGTGCCGGGGAGGTTGCGTCCTCCTGGCCCGCCGGATTGGACGGCTCGGAAATCATGGGCGTGTTGTTTGATTGAGGGCCTGTGCCTGTTCCGAATCCGGGAACTGACTGAGTAGCCGTTTACTGTAATTCTGGGCGCCTTCCGTGTTGCCCAAACGGGATTCAATGTCATAACCAAGTTTCAAGGAATCGGCGCTCGGCTGGCCTACCGAATCAAAGCGCTGCATGAAGGCGCTGGCGTGGAACAGGTCATTATTGAGGTAAAGCACATCGGTGAGTTGCAGCAATGCATTGGCATTGTTGGGATTGCGCTGCACGGCCTGGCGAAGGCTGACTTCCGCTCCCGCGCGATCGTTCAATTTCAGCTGACAAACGCCCTGATTGGTAAGCGCAACATCCGGCGTCTGATAGAAAGGATCGGCAACAGCCTTGGAGAAATACGATAAGGATTCCTGCACCTTGCCGGTCCTGCACAGAAACTGGCCCAGATTATTGTTGACGTCACCCTGATTGGGCTTGAGCTCCACGGCCCTGCGGTAATGAATTTCCGCGTTCGGCATGTCGTCGATGCGCTCGTAGATGTACGCCATCACCGTCTGTGCCGGCACGTAGGTCGGATCGTCATTGGCGGCGATCTTTATCTTCTCGAGCGCGCCTTGCAGGTTGCCGATATCGATATAGTGCTGCGCCAGGCGCGTATGCACATCTGCGGCGCCTTCGGCTTTTTGGGCCTTGGTTTCTTGCGGCAGCTTGGGATCGCTGGGCGGCGGCACGGGATTCACAACACCCTGTCGATGGCAACCCGCCAGCAACATCGCCACACTGAGACCGAGCAGTATCCCCTTACGCCGCATGCGCTGCATCCTCTTCCAGACGTTTACGGAATTCGGCCTGGCGACGGGTGCGGTCGAGCACCTGACCCTTGAGCTGGCCGCAAGCGGCATCGATATCGTCACCACGCGTGCGACGCAGCATGGTGAGAATGTTTGCGTTCAACAGTTGCGTCTGGAACGCATGAATCACTTCCTTATCGGAACGTTCAAAGCGTGTACCAGGGAACGGATTGAACGGAATCAGATTGACCTTGCACGTTGGCAGACGACGCA
Organism: Dyella sp.; assembly: GCF_035486915.1. GTDB lineage: Bacteria > Pseudomonadota > Gammaproteobacteria > Xanthomonadales > Rhodanobacteraceae > Dyella_B. The sequence goes on from NZ_DATHMR010000178.1 coordinate 52,582, forward strand.
TGAACTTGATCAGCTGACGCGCATGCTCAGGTTGATCGTTCACGCCCTTCATCAGCGTGTATTCGAACGTGATCGACGTGCGCGGCTTGCGCGCGATCCAGCGCTGGCACGCGGCCGTGAGTTCGGCAAGCGGGAAGCGCTTGTTGAGCGGCACAAGTTCCGTACGCAGCTCATCGTTGGTGGCGTGGAGCGACACGGCAAGCGATACGTCGATGCTTTCGGACAGCTTGTCGATCATCGGCACCAGACCCGCCGTCGAGAGCGTCACGCGCTTGGAGGCGAGGCCGAAACCAAGGTCGTCGCGCATCAGGCTCATCGCCTTCACGACATTGTCGAAATTCAGTAACGGTTCGCCCATGCCCATCATCACCACGTTGGTGATGCGGCGGTTCTGGTGCGTGACGTTACCGAGATACTTCGCCGCTACCCACATCTGGCCGATGATTTCGGACGTCGACAGATTGCGGTTGAAACCCTGCGTAGCCGTCGAACAGAACTGGCAGTTCAAACCGCAACCCACCTGCGAGGAAACGCACAGTGTGCCGCGCGTGGGTTCCGGGATATAAACGGCTTCGACGGCGTTTCCGCCGTCCATACCAAGCAGCCATTTATGGGTGCCGTCCGCAGCGGCCTTGTCGAACAGCGTCTTGGGCGGACCGATGTAGCACGAGGCTTCGAGCTTGGCGCGCAGCGCCTTGCCCACATCGGTCATGTTTTCGAAGTTGTCTTCCAGGTGGTGATACATCCACTTCATCACCTGCTCGGCACGATAAGGCTTCTCGCCGAGCTGCGCGAAAAACTCGCGCAACCCTTGGCGATCGAAGTCGAGCAGATTGACTTTTTCCACCTGGCTCACGACATCACGACCTCAACGCGGGAAAACTTCAGTTGCTGCGAAGAAGTACGCGATTTCGACAGCAGCGGTTTCTGCGGCATCCGAACCATGCACGGCGTTCGCATCGATGGAATCGGCGAAGTCGGCACGGATGGTGCCCTTGGCCGCGTCCTTCGGATTGGTGGCACCCATCAATTCGCGATTCTTGAGAATCGCATTCTCCCCTTGCAGCACCTGAATCATGACCGGACCGGAGATCATGAATTCGACCAGCGCATTGAAGAACGGACGCTCGCGATGCACGGCATAAAAGCCTTCCGCTTCTTTACGCGAAAGATGCTTCATTTTTGCTGCAACAACTTTCAGACCCGCTTTTTCAAAACGAGCGTAGATTTCACCGACGACATTCTTGACGACAGCGTCAGGTTTGATGATGGAAAGGGTGCGCTCCAGCGCCATACGGTCTGCTCCGGGTATACGGATTATTTTTAGTGGGCGGTCTGACGGTTCAGTCAGCTGAATTTAGAACTAAATGCGTCACGAAATGCGGATTTAGCTCACGAAAGTTTGACAGATTCTAGCCCATAAGCAACCCCGCTAAGCCGCCCTTCCAAACGATCGTTTGACTGTTCCGCGGCATCGCGCGTATGCTCAAACGATCGTTTGATTTCACACGACAGGCCGCACCCTCGTGAATAGCTCAGCGAATACCAAGGAACGCATCCTCACCGCTGCCGAAGCACTGTTTGCCCAGCGTGGTTTCGAAGGTGCTTCCCTCAGGCAGCTGACTGCCGCAGCGGGGGTGAATCTGGCCGCGGTGAACTACCACTTTGGCTCGAAGGACAACCTCGTCGAGGAGGTCTTCAAACGGCGCTTGGACCAGCTCAATGCCCGCCGTATGGCTGCCTTGCGGCAGATTGCCGGCCAGCCCGAAACCACGCTGGAAGACCTCCTGGGGGCCTTTATTCGCCCCGCCCTGGACCTTTCCCACGAGGGCGGCGGCGGTCTTTTCATGCGCGTGCTGGCGCGTGCCTTCGCCGAGCACGACGACTCCCTTCGCAAGTTCCTGTCGGACAACTACGGCCACGTGATGCGCCAGTTCACCACGGAATTCGCCCGGATGCTGCCGCACCTGAGCAAAGAAGAGCTGTATTGGCGCATCGACCTGGTGACCGGTGCCCTGACCCACGCCATGTCCGGCTTCGGCATCATCCAGCGCAAAAGCGATGTCAGTGAAGTCACACATCGCGAGCAGACTGCCGCCCATCTGATCCGTTTTGCCGCGGCAGGCCTCAGCGCCCCCTGAATTCGTACGACCGGCCCTCGTGGTCACCCCCAAACCGTTTCGTTCCCTGTTTTTCGCTTTCGTACCCTCGGAGAAGCCAATGACCGCTCCATCTTCATCGAAGCCAGCGCTGCGCATCCGCAAGGCCGCAGTGCTCGGCGCCGGTGTCATGGGCGCGCAGATCGCCGCGCACCTGACCAATGCCAACGTCGAAACCGTATTGTTCGACCTGCCCGCCAAGGAAGGTCCCAAGAGCGGTATTGCGATCAAGGCCATCGAGAACCTGAAAAAGCTCTCGCCTGCCCCGCTCGCCGACAGCACGCGTGCGGCGGCCATCATTCCGGCCAACTACGACGATGATCTTGAACACCTCAAAGACGTCGATCTGGTGATCGAAGCGATCGCCGAGCGAATGGACTGGAAGCTCGATCTCTACAAGAAGATCGCTTCGCACGTGTCCAAGACGGCGATCCTTGCGAGCAACACCTCGGGCCTTTCCATCAACGGTCTGGCCGAGGGGCTGCCCGAAGACATGCGTCACCGCTTCACCGGCGTGCACTTCTTTAATCCGCCGCGCTACATGCACTTGGTCGAGCTGATTCCAACCAGGCTCACCGACAAGAACGTGCTGGAAGGCCTGGAAGCGTTCCTGACCACGACGGTCGGCAAGGGGGTTGTTTATGCGAAAGACACGCCGAACTTCATCGGCAACCGCATCGGCGTCTTCTCGATGCTAGCCACGATGTATCACACCGAGCAGTTCAAACTCGGCTTCGATACGGTCGATGCGCTGACCGGGCCGGCCGTCGGTCGTCCGAAAAGTGCGACCTACCGCACCGCCGACGTGGTCGGTCTGGACACCATGGCGCACGTCATCCAGACGATGAACGACACGCTGGCCGACGACCCCTGGCACGAATACTTCAAGGCACCGGTATGGTTGAGCGGCCTGATCGAACAAGGTGCGCTGGGGCAGAAGACGGGCGCAGGTTTCTACAAGAAGGCGGGTAAGGACATCGTCGTGCTCGATGTCGCCAAGCGCGACTATCGGCCTTCCGAACAGAAACCGTCGGATGAGGTTGCGGCCATCCTTGCCATCAAGGATCCGGCCGAGAAGTTCGGCAAACTGCGCGCCTCGAACGATCCGCAGGCGCAATTCCTGTGGGCCACGTTCCGCGATCTGTTCCACTATACCGCCTATCACCTGGCCGATATCGCCGACACCGCCCGCGATGTCGACTTTGCCATTCGCTGGGGTTACGGCTGGAAGCTCGGCCCGTTCGAAACCTGGCAGGCCGCTGGCTGGCAACAGGTAGCGAAGTGGATCCAGGAAGACATCGATGCCGGTAAGGCGATGAGCAAGGCGCCGCTACCGAAGTGGGTGACGGACGGCCGCACCGGCGTGCACGGCAAGAACGGTTCGTACTCGGCCTCGTCCAACACGGATAAGCCGCGTTCCCAGCACCCGGTCTACAAGCGTCAGCTGTTCCCCGATCCGATCCTCGGCGAGAAGTTCGATCAGGGCACCACCGTGTGGGAAAACGACGGCGTTCGTCTGTGGACGCTTGGCGACGATGGCGTGGGCATCATTTCGTTCAAGACGAAGATGAATACCGTCAACGATTTCGTACTCGATGGCATCCAGCACGCGATCGGCATCGCCGAAGAGCAGCTCAAGGCGGTGGTCATCTGGCAAACCGGCGAGCCCTTCTCCGCCGGTGCCGATCTCAAGGGTGCGCTGGGTCTGCTGCAGGCTGGCAAGATCGACGACTTCCGCAAGATGGTCGAGAACTTTCAGCGCACCAGCATGCGCATCAAGCATTCGCTGGTGCCGGTAGTTTCTGCGGTGCGTGGTCTCGCACTCGGCGGCGGCTGCGAATTCCAGATGCATTCGGCGCGCACAGTTGCTGCGTTGGAGAGCTACATCGGCTTGGTCGAAGCCGGCGTCGGTCTGCTGCCGGCGGGCGGCGGTTTGCATGAACTGGCCGTGCGCGCGGCGCAAGCCAATCCAACCGATCCGTTCGAGGCGCTGAAGAAAATCTTCGAGACCATCGCGATGGCGAAGGTGTCCGGCAGCGCGCTCGAAGCCAAACAGTCGGGATTGTTGCGCGACAGCGATGTTGTGGTGTTCAACGCGTATGAGCTCCTTTACGTCGCCAAGCAAGTGGCAATCTCGCTGGCCGAAAGCGGCTGGCGCGCACCGCTCTACGCCCGCACCATTCCGGTGGCTGGCGATGTGGGCACCGCCACGTTCAGGGCGTCGCTTGCCAACTTGCAGGCCGGTTACTTTGCTTCCGAACACGATGTCGAGATCGCAACGCGTATCGCCGACACCTTGTGCGGCGGCGCGATCGAACGCGGTTCGCTGGTCGATGAGGAATGGCTGCTCGATCTGGAGCGCAAGCACTTCGTCGAACTCGCCCAAACCCAGAAGACGCAGGCGCGCATCGCTCACACGATGACCACTGGCAAACCGCTGAGGAACTAAACGCTCGTCACCCCAGCGAACGCTGGGGTCCAGCGACTTTTCCGCACATCGATTAAAGACACTGGGTCCCAGCTTGCGCTGGGATGACGAACAAAACAAAGCGCGTCGCTGCCCTTCGCGCGACGCCACGGAGTAAAGACCATGACCAAGCAAGTGCAAGACGCCTACATCGTCGCCGCCACCCGCACACCGGTCGGCAAGGCGCCGCGTGGCGTATTCCGCAACACCCGTCCCGATGACATGCTCGCGCACGTCATCCGTGCCGTGATGGCGCAGGCACCCAACATCGATCCGCGTCGCATTGGCGACGTCATCATCGGCTGCGCGATGCCCGAAGCCGAGCAAGGCATGAACGTCGCGCGCATCGGCCTGCTGCTCGCCGATCTGCCAGACACGGTGCCGGGCGTCACCATCAACCGCTTCTGCTCCTCTGGCCTGCAAGCTGTTGCGATGGCGGCCGACCGCATTCGTCTGGGCGAAGCCGACATCATGATTGCCGGCGGTACCGAGAGCATGAGCATGGTGCCGATGATGGGCAACAAGATAGCGATGAACCCCGGCATCTTTGACAACGAACATATCGGCATCGCTTATGGCATGGGCATCACCGCCGAGAACGTCGCCAAGCAATGGAAAGTCTCTCGCGAACAGCAGGACGAGTTCTCGGTGGAAAGCCATCGTCGCGCACTGGCCGCCATTGCCGCCGGTGAATTCAAGGAAGAAATCGCCCCGTTCCAGCTGGATGATCACTACCCCGATCTCGCATCGCGCGGCATCAAGACCGATAGCCGTACGATCACCATCGACGAAGGCCCCCGCGCCGGCACCACCATGGACGTGTTGTCGAAGCTGAAGACTGTCTTCCGTAACGGCCAGTTCGGCGGCACCGTGACGGCGGGTAACTCGTCGCAGACGTCGGATGGCGCCGGTGCGGTGTTGCTCGCCAGCGAACAGGCGATCAAGGAATACAACCTGCAACCGCTCGCACGTTTTGTCGGTTATTCCGTGGCCGGCGTACGCCCGGACATCATGGGTATCGGCCCGAAGGAAGCGATTCCCAAAGCGCTCAAGCAGACCGGCATCAAGCAGGATCAGCTCGACTGGATCGAACTCAACGAAGCGTTTGCGGCGCAGGCGCTCGCGGTGATCGGCGACCTCGGCCTGGACAAGGCGAAGGTCAACCCGCTCGGAGGCGCGATTGCGCTGGGTCATCCGCTTGGCGCAACTGGTGCGATTCGCGTTGCCACGCTGTTGCATGGCATGCGTCGTCGCAAACAGAAGTACGGCATGGTCACGATGTGCATCGGGACCGGCATGGGCGCGGCCGGAATTTTTGAAGCCCTCTGAAATCCTTCTTGAAACCTCGCAACACCCGACATGGCGCCCTCAAAGGCGCCATGTTTTTTGGAAGTTCCACCACCTCAACAAAGACAAGGACTGCCTTTCATGTCGGCGAGATAAACCGTGACCCAAAACATCGGACGATAGGCCGTCTTACCCTTGCTGCGGAAAACGAACCGGCGAATAATAAACATGCTGCGACGCACAACCCCGGGCGCCGCATTTTGAGTGCACTTTCCAAACTCCGCCGCCCATCGGTGTAGAACGGTTGCGCACGCCCCAGGAACGCATTCGTGACCGTCTTGAGTGAGGAAAAGGTCGACGCACCGGCGATTTCGCAGCCGGTGTTCCCCGATTACCGCGTCATTTCCCTGATCGTGGGATGCGCCATCTTCCTTGAGCAGGTCGACGGCACAGTTCTCGCCACGGCCCTACCCACCATGGCGCGCGATTTCCAGGTGTCGGCACCGGCGATGAGCGTTGCCGTGACCAGCTACCTGCTTGCGCTGGCCATCCTCATTCCAGTCAGCGGCACCATTGCGGACCGCTTCGGTGCCAAGCGCGTCTTCAATTCGTCGATTATCGTTTTCATAATCGGTTCGATTCTCTGTTCGCTCACCCACAGCCTGCCGATGATGGTGGCGTCGCGACTGCTGCAAGGCACAGGCGGCGCGATGATGGCGCCGGTAGGGCGTCTGGTGATTCTGCGGACCGTGGAACGCCGCCATCTGATTTCGTCGATGACGTGGACGTTGATGCCCGCGATTCTCGGCACATTGGCCGGGCCACCACTTGGCGGCTTTATTGTCGAATATCTCGATTGGCGCTGGATTTTCTACATCAACGTGCCGATCGGTGTGTTGGGCTATTGGCTCGTGAGGCGGTACATCCCGGTGGTGGAATGCGCTGTGCGGCCCTCGCGTTTCGATTGGCCCGGCTTTGCGTTGTGCAGCATCGGACTGGGTTGTCTGTTGTTCGGATTGGAGCTGATCGGTGAAAACACCGACCTGTTTCACTCGGTGACACTGATATCTCTGGGTACCGCATCGCTGATGACCTATGTCTGGTATGCAAAGCGTCGCGTCGATCCGGTGATCGATCTGACGTTGCTGCGCATCGACTCGTTCCGCTTGTCGGTCATTTCCGGCTCGCTGATGCGTATCACGCAAGGTGCGCAGCCGTTCTTGCTGCCGCTGCTGTTCCAGATCGGCTTCGGTTTCTCCGCGGTACGCAGCGGTCAGTTGATTCTGGCGACATCGTTGGGTGCGCTGCTGGCACGTGGCTTCACCACACGCATTCTGCGCTGGGTCGGTTATCGCCGCGCTATGGTTTACAACGGCGTACTAGCGAGCCTGGGTTATGCGGTTTGCGCTTTCTTCCAGCCCACGTGGCCTTTCTGGTTGATGTTCGGGTTGTTAGTGTGTTGCGGCGCGTTCATGTCGTTCCAGTTTGCGGCATACAACACCGTGGCCTACGAGGCCGTTCCTACAGAGCGTGTGAGCACTGCCAACAGCTTTTACACGACGCTGCAGCAGCTGATGCTCTCCATCGGTGTGTGCTGCGGTGCGCTGATCCTGAAATTCACCATGGCGCTGGCAAATAACGCCGAGCCCAGTCGGCTCAACTTCTCGGCCGCCTTTCTGATCGTCACCCTGATATCGCTCAGTTCCACGCGCTGGCATCGGGCGTTTGCGCATGACGCGGGGCACGAGATGAGCGGCCATCGTCAGCGCTCGAACGATCACTAATACGTCAACATGCGAAAAATCTTTCCGAACGAATCCTGAGCTCCGCAGTTATTCGCTCGTCATCCCAGTGAAAACTGGGATCGAGTGGCTTCGATACGGTAAAGACGCTGGATCCCGGCTTCCGCTGGGATGACGGTAAGGTAATCTAAAAATCCTGGTCAGCTTGGACGGTCCGCTAAGTCTGTTGAAGTCATCTGACAAAACGCGGGAGACCTCAGAGGGTCGTTATCTAATCGCGACACACACTGTTTCCCGGGCAACAGTTCTACACTGCCCTGACCGCCCTTATGTTTGCCTGTATCTGCCATGAAACCTAAGGTGTCCCCATGATCGAACGTCGCCCTTTTGAAAGCCTCGGCGGAGCCGACCACGGCTGGCTCAAGGCCAAACATCACTTTTCGTTCGCCAGTTATAACGATCCCAAGCGTATGGGCTGGGGTGCGTTGCGGGTGTGGAACGACGACACTATCGCCTCGCAAACCGGTTTTCCTCCGCACCCGCATGCGGATATGGAAATCATCACCTATGTGCGCGAGGGCGCCATCACGCATCGCGACAACCTTGGCAATGAAGGCCGCACCGTCGCGGGCGATGTGCAGGTGATGAGCGCAGGCAGTGGCATCACGCATGCTGAGTACAACCTGGAGTCGGGCGACACGCGCATCTTCCAGATCTGGATCATTCCGGATGGCCATGGTCAGCCGCCGTCGTGGGGCACCAAGCCGTTTCCGGCCGGTGAGCGTTCGGGCCGCTTTGTGCCGCTGGCCAGCGGTTTCAAGGAAGACGGCGAAGCCCTGCCCTTGCGCACCGACGCGCGTGTACTCGGCGCGACGCTCAAGGCTGGAGAAACGACACATTATTCACTGGCGAAAGATCGCTACGCGTATCTGGTTCCCGCAAAAGGCTCGGTTGACATCAATGGCACCCACCTGAATGCTCGCGATGGCGCAGCCATTCGCGATGAAGCGGTGCTCGAAGTGAAGGCGCTTGAAGACACCGAACTCGTGCTGGTGGATTCGAGTCGATAAAACCGAAAGGAGCTGCATGCATGCCGTCGATGCACGCCATCGAAATCAGCCACCCCGGTGGACCGGACGTATTGCGTCTCACGCAGCGGCCTGTTCCACAACCTGGTCCCGGCGAAGTACTGATCAAGGTGGCGGCATCGGGTGTCAATCGACCCGATGTTTTTCAACGTATGGGCAAGTACGACCCGCCGCCCGGCGCTTCGGACTTGCCCGGATTGGAAGTGGGTGGTGAGTTGATCGATGGCGACTTCGGCGGTCACAACCCATTCGGACTGAAGCGCGGCGATTCTGTTTGTGCATTGCTGACGGGTGGCGGATATGCGCAATACGTCGTGGCGCCGCTTGGTCAATGCTTGCCGGCTCCCGAAGGATTAAGTCCGCTCGAAGCGGCATCCCTACCGGAAAATTATTTCACCGTCTGGACCAACGTTTTCGACCGCGGTCACCTCGGGCTCAATGAAGATGGTTTGCCTGAAACTCTGCTTGTGCAAGGCGGTTCCAGCGGCATCGGCGTGACCGCCATTCAACTGGCTCACGCATTGGGTCATCGCGTTTTCGCTACAGCAGGAAGCGACGACAAATGTAATGCGTGCGAATCGCTCGGCGCCGAGGCCATCAATTACCGCACGGAAGATTTTGTCGAACGCATCAAAGCGTTGACCGATGGTTGCGGCGTGGATGTGATTCTCGACATGGTGGCGGGCGATTACATTCCGCGCGAAATGGATGCGCTCGCGGATAACGGTCGACTTGTGCTGATCGCCACGCTCGGCGGCGCGAAGACGACGATCGATGTTCATAAGTTGATGCAGCACCGAATCAGTATTACCGGCTCCACGTTGCGTCCGCGATCGGTCGCCTACAAAGCGGCGATCGCAGCGAATTTGTACGAACATGTCTGGCCACTCTTTGCTGAAAAACGCATACGTCCGGTCATCCATGAACTATTCCCTGCGCATGAAGCATCGCGTGCTCATGCATTAATGGAAAGCAGCGCGCATATCGGCAAGATCCTCTTACGCTGGTAATGCACATAAAAAAACGGGCGCCGAAGCGCCCGTGTCAATGCGGTGAAGGCTCACCAGGAAAGGTACCTTCACCGCTGACGCACGACTTCGGTTATCACAGCCCTTATATGCCTGAGCTGACCGAAGCTGACGCCTTGTACTACGATTGTCTCGTTGGTTAAGCGCTAATATCCCTGGGCTGTACGGCGAAAAGGCGCGACCAGAATGGACCATCACATTCGGGTAGCAGTGGCGAGCGACCATCCGGTCATACGGATGGGCATTGAGTCCACGCTCGACGACATATCCTCCATCCAGCGAATTGGCTCAGCTGCCGATTCGACGCAGCTCGTCACACTCTTGGACGCTCAACCTTGCGATGTCCTGG
>NZ_DATHMR010000179.1:0-23190 GCF_035486915.1 Dyella sp.
AAAGCGTATGCATCGATGCTTTTGTAAGTCTTGCGGAGACTTCGGCGCCTCGTGCTGTGAGAGATAGGCAGGTGATGCCACTGCAGCAAATCGTACGTCCGGTCCAAACCGAACGGCGATCATATCGCGCGGCACGTCATCGAAGAGCCGTACTCCAGCGTCAAAACCATCGGCCACAATATCGACCAGTCTTGTATCCACGACAATCTCAACGTGGATATCCGGATAAGTGGCCAGAAACGCTGGAAGAACGTGTTGGATGAGCGGTTTCGCTCCAGATTCCGCCGCACTGATCCGTATTGAACCGGAGGGCCGATCGCGATCTTCCCCCACTTCGCCGACGGCTTCATCGAGATCTGCCATAGCGGGCTGCACGCGCCGCAAGAGCTTTTCACCGACTTCGGTTAATCCCACCGATCTTGTCGTCCGATTGAACAACCGGGCACCGAGTCGCGCCTCAAGACTTCGCATCGCATGGCTCAGCGCGGAGGGTGAAACACCCAGCTGACGGGCCGCGGCACGAAAGCTCCGATGCTCCGCGATAGTGACGAAGGCCGTGAGTTCGGAGAGGCCCACACGTCTCATAGGTGAGTTTTCCTCAATAGGCCGTGCAATACCGGGGTAATTGTTGAGTGCTGCACATCAGCCTACCATGCCTGCATAAAGCGCCGAAGGTCTGATCGTCTTCGTAACGAGCGATCTCTACGCACAGTTCCCGTGAGAGACGTGCCGCTCGGCGATACCCCCTTAGTCCGCACCCTTGAGGAGATGAGCATGCAAAAACGTCAACTTGGAAACAGCGGCCTTGCCGTGTCGGCGATCGGACTGGGTTGCATGAGCATGAGCTCGGGGTATGGGCCTTCCGCCGACAGGCAGGAGATGATCACGCTGATCAGAGCCGCGCATGATCGTGGTGTAACCCTGTTCGATACGGCCGAAGCATACGGGCCGTTCGCCAATGAAGAACTCGTCGGCGAGGCGCTTGCTCCGATCCGGGACAAGGTGATCATCGCGACCAAATTCGGGTTCGATATCGATCTGGAAACCAGGGCTCGTGGTAGTGGAACAAATAGCCGTCCCGAGCACATCAAGGCGGTAACCGAAGCTAGCCTCAAGCGCCTTCGCACCGACCGCATTGATCTGTTGTACCAACACCGCGTCGATCCGGCCGTGCCGATCGAAGACGTAGCAGGCACCGTCAAGGAACTGATCGCCGAGGGCAAGGTAAAATACTTCGGCCTATCGGAAGCAGGCGTTCAGACGATCCGTCGCGCTCACGCGGTGCAACCTGTCGCAGCCGTCCAAAGCGAATACTCGCTGTTTTGGCGCGGACCCGAAGCGGAACTTCTACCGCTTCTCGAGGAACTTCGCATCGGCTTTGTGCCATTCAGTCCATTGGGTGCCGGATTCCTGACTGGCAAGATTGACGAAAACACTCGGTTTGATCCGACCGATTTCCGCAACCTTGTGCCTCGCTTCTCACCGGAGGCGCGTAAAGCAAACGTTGCGCTGGTGGAACTGATCAAGGGCGTGGCGCAACGCAAGCAAGCGACACCTGCCCAAGTAGCGTTGGCATGGCTGCTTGCGCAGAAGCCGCGGATCGTGCCGATCCCGGGAACGACCAAATTGCATCGCCTGGAAGAGAACCTAGGCGCAGCCGAACTGGAATTGACCTCTGCGGATCTCAAAGAGATCCATGATGCGTTGTCGAAAATCCACGTTCAGGGAGAGCGCCTTCCTGAAGCGGCGCTCAAAATGACTGGGCGCTAGGTGATCTATCCACTAGGCGTAATCGTCTCACGTCTTTCTTCTCGGAGGCTCTGATTTTGTCGCGAACTAAATGTATTGGAATTCTCAATTCGCGCGCCATGCGCTGAATGATCTTCTTTTTTGTTTCGCAAGTGACACCTGCCCGATGCTTTTTGACGAAGCGATCTATCCGCCTTTCCTGTCGCATTCTCGTTGCCCGAACGTAAGAGCGTCTCAAATGTGCGAGTTCATGTATCAATGACTGAACCTGCCTTGGGCGCGCATAAATAGACATATCGCTCTGAAGCGCCAAGTTCCTGATTGAGGGATAGGGAGGACCATCTTCGATAGGCCCCCTCTTAACTTTGGGCCGCACCTATTTTTTTGGGTAGCTGAGGACTCATATGGTCCCAAGGTGCGGCACTTGCTACATAAAAATCTAGTTTGGGTACGTAGCCCGAAGGATTGTCTAATGTACCTGCTTTAACACCAAGTACTCCGGGCATGGTATTAAATTTTGCAAACAGCTGCGAACCGCAGTTTGGACAGAAACCTCTTCTGTGAATATTTCCGTTATCAGCTGAAGATTCGAAATATTTTGCTTCGCCGCGAACAGACACGCTTTCTTCTGAAAAAAGCATAGCTGGAATAAATGCGCTACCAGATGAACGTTGGCAATCTTTGCAATGACAGTTTCCAGTGAATAGCGGTTCCACATCGATTGAATAGCTTATTTCCCCGCAAAGACATCGTCCTGAATATTTCGAAACCATTTTTATCTCCATATTTACTTATTGAATTGCCTAACGCCTGAGTCAAGCGGCGCGCGGTACGCGCGTCCGCTTGAATGATTAGTTAGAAGCTACCGTCGTACGGCTCGCCTTCGTCGCCGACGATTGATACTAAAGGCTGGCTGCGAGGTCCAAGGCAATAGCCATTACCGGATTATTGCTGAGCGTCGATTGCGGAGCATGGAAGCTGATTTGCCCTTTGCGCCACTGAAAAACCTTTAACCATTGATTTCTATGGCGCTGGTTGCTTGGACCAAACAAAACGCCTCGTCTTCGCCAGCGACGCATAGGCGATACGCGCTGGGATGCAGAGCGTGACGCGAGTTCCGTTCCCTGATGGCGACTCGATGGAGAGTTTCGCTGACATCTGTTTGGCGCGCTCGCGCATGCCCAGAAGCCCCCAGTGTCCGGGCTTCCCACCTGCATCCATAATAGCCGGGTCAATACCTTCCCCATCATCATGCACCTCCAAAAATAGCGCGTCGTGACGGTAATTCAGACGAACGGCCAACAGAGTTCCACCAGAATGCTCATAGGCATTGCACAGAGCTTCCTTCATGATGAATGCCACCTCTTCAAAAATCTCCTTCTTGAGCTTTCGCTCGTGCCCTTCAACCGAGATATTCAAAGCCATCCCAGGGCGCCCTCCATGTTCAGGGGCAAAGGTGGCTAGAAGCTCAGCGAGATTGCCGTATTCTTCAGATCGCAACCGAGATACCTGATCCCTACTTTCCACAATGATCTCGCGAGCTTGGTCCAGCGTTTGATTTAGAAATTGTCGCTCGACAGCTTCTTCTGGAAGTGGAAGTCCGTTGACGCCGGCCTGCAATTTCATCAACACTCCCGGAAAGCTCTGAAGCAAGGTGTCGTGCAAATCACGCGCTATGCGTTCTCGTTCCGCATGACGGGCTTCTAAGCGGGCGCGCAGTCGGCGGTTGACCTGACGCACACGAAATACAAGAGCTTGCCAAAGTGCGAGCACCGCCAAACATATCCCGATCACGGCGAACCACGTCGTTTGATAGAACGCTGGCTTGATGCCGAACCCAATGCTTCTACCCGTGGTATTCCAGACGCCGTCTTCATTGGCTCCTATCACATCGAAGTGGTAGTGCCCGGGCGCAAGATTTGAATAGCTCACCTCCCGTTGTAAACCCACGTCTCGCCATTCATTGTCCAGACCACGCATGCGAATTTTTGCACTCACGCGTTCCGGCATGGTCATGCTCAGCACGGAAAAGGTAATCCGAACATTCTCGGTATGCGCCGGCAATGTCAGGCCATCGTCCAACGCGTAGGATTTGCCATCCGCGTCAATCGAGTTGATGACCACTTGGGGTGGCAAAGGGTTGGAGACTAACTGCGCGGGGTCGAGCCAGACGACACCATTACTGGTCGCAAACCAGAGTCGTCCATCGGTACTCTTAACGACTGACGGTAGCGGGAATTGCAATGCCGGTGCGCCAGGTAGACCGTCTAGCACGCCAAACTTTCGAAAAGGCATCGGATACGACGCATTTGTTTCGGCTTGGCGCACGTCTTTTGCTTCCAATTGAAAAATGCCGTCCAGTGTGTGGACCCACAAGTCACCCTGGTCAGAAAATACAATGCCCGTTACGTTTTTCAGGGAGCTGCCATCAACCAGCCCTACCATCTTCAAACGCAACCCATCCATGTAACCCAGGCCTTCACTTCCTCCTATCCATAGGCGGCGACCGTCCTGCTGAAAGGCTTTCGTATCGCCGATCGTCCAGCCTTCATGGGTGCCCAACGTGGTGACGTGGTCGCCGTCAACGATGACCATTCGATTGTCTCTATAGCCCAACCATATTCGTCCATCAGTGTCAGTGAAGTCAGCGCGCGGAAAACCGCTGATAGACGATTTCTTCCACTGACCCGCTGTCCATGTATAGAGTCCCGATCCCGCTATGCCCCCGATGGAGACCCATAGCGTATCGTTTCGATCTTTGGTCATCGCTACGACAAGGCCCAAGGGTGCCACGCTGGCGTTGGGGCGACTTGCCACATACTCAGCACCCGTTGCGCTCACCTTCCAGATACCGCTTTGTCCACCGATGTAGACCATTCCCGTGCGATCGGTGTATGCCGTGAGCGTGTAAGGAGGGATATCAAACGTCTTAATCTGCGCGCCTTTGAGTTCCATGACCGGTTTTGAGGAACTTCCAGTCCAGATCGACCCATCAGCACCGGCCGCCAATGCGAAATCATGAGTGCCCGGTGGAAAAGGGGCCAGCGTGAAATTGCTGCGACTGAATCGATCCAGACCGGCGCCGGTACCAAACCAAATGTTTCCTTCTCGATCGATTCGCAGTGGCCACACGTAGTCGCCACTGAGTCCGTTGGAGGTGTTGAACGTCTCGATTTTTTCGTTCAACACAGACAAATCGGTGGCTTCTTGGATCGCATCGGACGCAATGTGGCGAATGCCGTCACCCAGGCCATTGATCCAAAGTCCACCTTGGCGATCGAATAACATCTGCTCTGCGGAGTTCGTCGCTATGCTTCCAGAAGATCGAACCGGTATCGCCGTACCGTTAGTCGTCCAGCGTTCGATTGCCCCGCGCAGATGCGCGATCCATATGCTGCCATCGGGGGCTTGCACAATGTGACTTACGAATCGCCCCTGCTCCAGGGGAACAAATTGCGTGGCATTCGCGGCACGGTAAAATAAGTGTTGATCGGTACCCACCCAAAATGCACCGTTCCGCGCGATGAATAAGGAGCTTGCGGTGCCATCTTTGAGTCCAGAATCGCTCCCAATATTTTTCCAGTGCCCTCCGACGAGGGTGTAAAGATATCCGGCGCCATAAGCCCAAATCGCGCCATGATTGTCTTCGGTGAATCCCTCTATTTCGCCGCGGGGGAGCCCTGCTTTTGAATCGTAGTAAACGATTTGGCCATCTTTGAGAAAACTTATGCCACCGGCTTCGTAACTGATCCAGAGGCCGCCGCCTGAACTAGCAGACAAGCCGTAGACCGCGCGCTTCGATGTCGATGGCTCTTCAAAGCGCTCGAAGCGTGTACCGTCGAAGTGGTATAGACCGTGGTCAGTACCAATCCACAAATAGCCGTCCAACGTTTGCGCTAATGCAGCCACTCCGGTAGGCGCTCCGTTCTTGCCAGTCCACGCTACGTGCTGGTAACGGCCTAGCGTCCAAGGACGCGAGTCTGCGTGGATCGGGCGTGACAGTAAGAGAACCATGGCGGCAAGCAGCGATCCATAGAGCGCTCGAGCCATATTTTGCTTATGGCACAACATGAAATGGATTCACCCAACTGCTCCCGCATGAGACGACGAAAGACGGTTACGCTGATACACGCCGCGCATCCCGCAGTTATGTTGCGGCCAAGTGCAGGACAATCGGTCTTTCTGAATACGAACCACTGCTGCTGCGGTAATAGCCTGCACTTATATATCTCGAAGCTCTGCCGTCACGTCCACTATTCCCTCCTTGATCGCCGTTTCCGTGCATGTCCGCTTCGGGTCGAAAGCGGACGTTATGCGTGGAATTTTTAGCAAGCTAAGGAGCGTTGGGCGTAGTCGGCCACCGCTCTGGGCCAATGCCTTTGAGCAATAACCACGCGGCGAGAGCGATCATCGTCCCGAACATTGGCGCGAGCAACAAGTCGGAGTCGTATTGCGGCAGCGCAACGGCGACAACGTTCTTGACGATGAAGCATGTACCGGCGATCAGCAGGAGAGCGCCGAGCCAGCGAGGGAAGTACCCAGAGCGATAGAACAGATAGCCACGCAGGGTTGTCGCAATACCGTAGAAAACCATGAAGACGGTTCCACCGTAGCCGTACAACGTCAGCGCCGAATAAATGAAAAGCTCGCCTTGTCCGGCCGTCAGGTGCATCTGCACGGCCCCGTCGAGAACTGGAACTGACGCCATAAAGTAGAACAGCTCAGAAGTGGCGAATGTGGCAGTAGAGACGATTCCGAAGAACGCGACCAGCAGCGAGAGGTAAGCATTCACCGGACGCAGCAGAACATAGAAGATCCAGGTCAGCGTTATGTCGCTAACCGCCTCGGTCAGATAGGCCAAAAAGCTAAGTCGGAAAAGTTGCGGTGAAGCCGCCACATTTCTGGCAGTAGCAGTCGGATCAGAGGCGACCAGCAATTTGCCTGGAACGTAAACTTCCGAGAAGCCACCAGCAAGGATCGAGATTATTACGAGCACGCCAGCGAAAGCAGCGAGTCTTCGCGCTTGTTCCGCATTCATCGGGTAAATCCTCCCAATAATGTCGTTATGGGTCGCAAGCGGACATTCGAAGCATGAGTTAAGTCTGTTTGGTAACGTTGGAATTCTCAAGACAGAAAGGAAACTCTGCTTTTCCACGAGCAATATGTTCAACTCCAAACTGATAACAGACTCTCTTACGTCAAGCCATTCGAAGCAGCGATGCTGCTAGACAGCCCACTACGATAAGCAATGTGGGACAGCGAGCAACTACCAAAAGTAAAAATCCGATGAATGCAATGGCGATATCGACGTTGTCGTGGATACCACTTTTCCATACCGGGTTGTAGAACGCATAAGCCAGCAATCCCACGACAATCGCATTGACGCCTGCCAATGTGCGCGCCGCCTGATCGTGCACTCCCAGTGCACGCCAAAACGGTAACGCGCCGGATACCAATAGCAAACCAGGCAAAAAGATCGCCAGTAACGCAACGCCTGCACCGATCACGCCGCCCTGGCCATGTTGCCATCGCTCGCCCAAGAAAGCGGCCAAGGTAAACATCGGTCCGGGCACGGCTTGCGCTGCGCCATAGCCGGCCAGAAACGTGTTGGGGTCGATCCATCCGGGACTGACGACGGTTTGCTGCAAGAGCGGTAGCACCACATGACCGCCGCCAAACACCAGCGCACCCGAGCGGTAAAACGCAGCGGCTAGCTGCATACGCACAGAACCGTTCGCCAAGTCAGCGAATGTCGCCGCCAGCAAACCCGCATACGCGACGACGAGCGCGGCGCCTATTCGTCGCCCGTAGGTCAACGCAAACGTATCCCCTTCGGGCGCATGCACGCGACGACACAGCCATGGCCCCAACACGGCCCCCATCGCCACGGCGGCAAGCTGGATAGGTAACGCTGGACTAAGCGCAACTAACGCTAACGCACCGATGGCCAGTATTCGGCGCGGCCAGTCAGGAGTTAGCGAACGCGCCATGCCCAACAATCCCTGCGCGACCACAGCCACGGCGACTAACTTCAAGCCATGAACAATGGCTTGCCCCCATGGCCCAGCCAAGTCGTGACTGGCGTAGCCAAAACCCACCATCAAGAGGGCAGAAGGCAACGTAAAAGCCATGAACGCCGCGAGACCACCCCACCAACCCGCGCGCAACAAGCCGATGGAAAAGCCGAGTTGGCTGCTGGCTGGACCGGGCAAGAATTGGCAAAGAGCGACTAGCCGACCGAAGTGGACGTCATCGAGCCAATGGCGGCGTTCGACAAACTCGCGCCGGAAATAACTGATGTGCGCAATGGGACCGCCAAACGAGGTCAAACCCAGTCTCAAGAATGTCCACGCAACTGCGAGAACGCGTTCCCGTTTGGACGTGGGCGTATCTCCCGAGATCGCAGTCGTTTCGGGCGCCATCAGACGCACTCAAACAAAGCCATAAACCCGAAATCCATATGCAGCTGCATGTGGCAGTGGAACAAGGACAAGCCGATCTGATCGGCAGTAAAGTCCACCTCCATGGTTTGATAGCCACCCAGCATCGCCACGTCTTTGAGCATGCCAGCGATCGGGTGCCCCGCGATGCGCGTGATTTCAAACCGGTGACGATGAAGATGGATCGGGTGAATGTCATCGCTTTCATTGCGCATGCGCAACCGATACCGCCGGCCGCGGTGAAGTCGAAACATCGGTTTCATCGATGCCATATCGAACGCCACATCGTTGATCGTCCATCGGTTGAACCCGTGATCGATGGCGTTTTGTTTGGCGAAGGTCATATCGATCACTTCATCCGGTGGCGGCATCGCCGATGACGTTGACGCAAACCAACGGTAATCCCAACCACTCGATGATGGCGCCATCCACTGCGGGCGGCCGCGCTGCCCCGCATACTCGACCACGATGCCCATGCCATTGCAGCGATCATTGTCCGCCAGATCGCCGAGCACCCATACGCCCGGATGCGTCATTTCCACAATCACGCTGATGCGCTCGGCTGTGCCGAGCCATAACACCGGAACCTCGGCTGGATGTGGAACGGGATTGCCGTCTAACGCGATCACTTTGAAAGTATGACCCGGCAGCGCCAGACTACGCAGTTCGGTGGCGCTGGCGTTGAGAATATGGAACAACACGCGCTCGCCGGATTTGACGCGGATAGGCTCGCCGTGGCCCAACTTGCGTCCATTGATCGCGAACGCTTGGTAACCGACCTCGTAACCGTGCGGCATCCCGCGCGCCAGTGACGCCTTCATGGCGGCTTCGCCAATGTCTTGGAGCCGGGCATCGCGTTCGGCGGGACGCAGAAAATCCATCGCCATATCACCGCCCTGGCTAAACACCGGATCGAATTCTTTCAGAGTGAGGAAGACCTCTTGATCGTACGTACCCGCGTCGTCGCGCGGCTCGATGTAGATCGGTCCGACCAGTCCACTGTATTGCCCGCGGGTGAGGTCAGCGCCAGCGTGGACATGGGTATGGTAGAAGCGAAAGCCAGCCGGTTTTGCCGTAAAGGTCAGGCGCCGCATGCCGAGTGCCGGAATCGCAGGGGTGCCTTCTTCTGCGGCCCCATCGACAACCACTGGCACCGATTGCCCGTGCCAGTGAAGTTGTTCGGGTTGATCGGTATCGTTGAATACATCCACAACTACCGATTGCCCCTCCTTGAAGCGCAGTAACGGACCGGGACACTGCCCGTTGTAAGTGAGGGTCGACACGATGTGATCCGGGGCTAGCTCCACCAGGTTGCGACCGATCCGCAGGGTGTAATCGGGCCGTCCGGTTGAAACAGGTGCGGTGAGGGAGCCCATCGGCCAACGCGTGCGTAACCCGAACGCCGCGCCATACCCGCTCATTTTCAAGAAGTTCCGGCGGTGCATTTTTTCGGCCCTGTGAAAAAATTGGACCTATCTTTGGCCAAATTCACCTAGGAAATACTTAGGCGAGCCTCGCATGGACAAATCGCGTGCCAGGAGTCTGCAAACATTTCACCACTCCCATGGAACAAACGATGCCATCGACAATGATGGCGCTATGGAGTGTCTGCTTTCAGTCAAAACGGACACTCAGTGCCCGGCGTGGATGATCATGCGGATTATTCTTTTGCCTTTGTAGCGCCATCCGTCTCAGTTAATGCTGACTTTCCAAAATACCGCGCAGGCGTGGTTCCCAATACAGTGCGGAAGGCCGCAATAAAAGCACTGGGCGTGCTGTAACCCGCTTCCAAGGCAACATGAGTCACCTTCGATCCTTCGCCGAGGAGGCGTAAGGCGCGCATCAGTCGAAGCTGTTGCCTCCATTTGCCCAAGGTCATCCCCGTTTCGTCTAGAAAAATCCTCTCTATCGTTCTTCGGCTGGCACCGCTCGCTCTACAGATTTGATTGAGTGGCTGGTTTTCACCAGGATCCACCTGCAGCGCCTCGGCGACACGCAGTCCGCGTGGATCGTTCAGGTGCGGAAGTTGCAGAGGCACCATCTGAATCACTTGCAGCTGATCGATGACGATGTCGATCAGGTGACGCTGGGTTCGGACTCTCGTGCGCAACGAACCGAATGTGCACGCGTGAAAAATAAGCTGTTGCAACAGGGGCGATACGTTTATGACGCAACATTCGCGTGGCAACTTTGTCGCAAGCTTGGGCCTTAGATACAGCGTCCGCATCGCCACGTTGCCCGACATGGTTATCGTGTGTGGAATGCCCTTGGGTATCCAGACGCCACGCTGAGTGGGAACCACCCATGTGCCCGTGGCAGTGCGAACCGTCATGACGCCGAGCGACGCGTAAACCAGCTGATCGCGATCGTGAAGATGCAGCGGAATGGTGTGGCCGGCAGGGTAGTCACGCGTAAGCGTAACTATCGCGTCTGCGCTATGGGCCACGCGATCGACGATTGCCGTTTGTCGCATATTCGACATTTATTGTCATTATATCGATAGCGAGCAGAGCTCCACAACGCTCATGCTGCGAGACACCAAACCACGGAGCATCGCGAAAATGACGCAGCAGCTCAGGCAAGTTGTTCTGGTCTGCATCACGGGCGCATGTATGGCGCTCGCTCCGCACGCCTTTGCAGCATCGACGGCCTCTTCATGCGCTACCCATGCGGAAAACCGGCAACTCGACTTTTGGGTTGGCGACTGGGCTGTCGGTGGACAAGGTGCGGCGGCTAACGCCTCTAGCAGTGTTGCTTTGACGCTAGACAAATGCGCAGTCGTCGAACGCTGGGACGGCGGACGTGGACACCGAGGGGAAAATATCTTTGCGTATAGCGCAGACGATAAACGCTGGCATGGCATGTTTGTCGACAACGAAGGGCGTGTGCATACATTTTTAGACGGAAAGGCATCGCCGGACGGCGTAACTCTCTTAGGCCCAAGCATTGGACCCGATGGCACATCGGTACTCAACCGCGTACGCATAGTGCGAATTGGGCCAAACAGAGTGGATCAGGTATGGGAGAAATCGGCCGACAACGGTCACACCTGGTCGTTAGCTTTTCGCGGCGAGTACTCGCGAAAGAATCCCTGATTCCGCAAGACGATTGCAGTCGCCTTTTACGGCAGAACAGACAGCGAAGTCACAGATTTCGTCGCTGAGTATTCATGCAAATTATGCGCTCGCAGTAGCTTTGATTCCGTCTGCCGTTCTCTTTATCGCGAATGCTGTCCAAAAAAATACGCGCCCCGCGCTGACTAGCCATTCTGCGGACGTTGGCGAAAATGCGCGACGAGTTCCGGTAGTCGCAGAGCGAATGCAACTCGGCTAAGCGTGCACTGCGCTATGGTCACGGAGCGAAAATCCTCACCAACGCTGTATTTCTAAAGACCATCGATCCTTAAAATATGCAACTTTGCGCCGACTCTTCTAAACAAATTTCCGCAAACATACCGATTTCTTCCAATCGCCACCGACGTGCACAGACTAAACGGCATTGCCCTGGAATCAGCGAGCGTTGATCGTTGCAAGTCCTGCAAGAGGAAATAGTTGAGTGCACCTCGCAAACAATCGCGGCCGCACAATGGCGGCCGCGCTGTATGGTGCTTGTTGCGTAGAACTCAGAAGCGGTATTCGAGGGTGCCGCCGTATACGCTGGTGCCGAAATGACCCTGCCAGATGCCGGGGGCCTGCGAATGGTATTCGTCGTAATTCAGGCTGATGCCCAGGTGACGGTTGAAGTCGTAGCCCACGCCTGCGCCCGCATAAAAGCCGTTGCCGGTGGCACTGGATGTGGTGCTTGGTATTAGACCGAACGTGTCGTGCTGATGTCCGTCGGTCTGCGAGTGGAACCAGCCTCCGCGCACCGAAAAGAACCAGCCGTTGGCGTCGCCAGCATGCCACTTGAAAACGCCGCCCAAGATTTCACCATCGGTTTTAGCGCTTATACGGAGCGGGTCATAAGGACCACCTAAACTGCTCACGAGCTTGTAGTTGGTTCCCGCTACGTTACCCAAATCCACGTAGCCGGTTTCCACGCCCCAGGTATACGACTGGGCGTTCCACAGATAGCCCAGACGCACCGCGCCTGCCCAACTGGTGGGATCCCGGTCCCGCAGATTGTTGAAAGCCGTATCCTGGCCTGCTGCTTCGCCATTGACGAAGATTTGGCCATCCACTGCCATAGCCGACGTGGACGCAACAGCGATGGCCACGCCGATGGCGATTTTTGAAATCCCTATTTTCATTGAAGCCCCTGATAAGAAGAGTGGGTTGTTGTCGACGAATGAACGCAACGATCCGACCACTTTGGTGTTTGCGCCGATCCAGCAGCGCAAACTTTTGCGACCGCAAGTAAATTCGCGGCCCGGGTATTTTCAGCGAAAGCTATGCGCTTCGCAAACAGCTCGGGGGCCCTAAAACGGGGCGGAGGTAATTTAGGAAGATTAACTACGCCGTGTCGTTTTTGACTGTTGAACTCCCTATTCAATTCTTCGCACCGACGGTGGCGTTATAAGTCCGCTCTTAAAAATTGAATCGGAAGGCACACTCAGCGACCGCAGCCTCAATCATGGAAAGCCGTGCAGAAATAGCGCCGCCTCACCACTACCGCGATCCGTCTACGCGATCTTGCCCAAACGTGTAATGACAAAATGCCGCGAAGCATTCCAGGCTGCGGCATCCGTATGCGAACCGATCAATCCTGAGGCCCACGTGCGATAGGTGCTAATACGAGATTGTCTGCGACGCATCTCAATGTCACTTGTAATGCGGTGTTCGATGAGCGGCATCGCTCTCATGCATAGGTGCTTAGCGAGCTCTTTGAATGGCGCATCGAGCTACACGAGCTTCCTGGTTCGCTGCAGCGAAAAACCCAACAGCACCGCGGCAAGCACCAAATAGGCGCCTGCGAACTGAAGCGCAATCGCGCGAGACAATGGATCGAGAAGCCACGGCAAATACAGATTGCCCGCTGGCGTTACCGAATGAATCACGCCAAATAACGTCAGCGCGCCACCCAACAGGACAATGCTCGCGGCACGCCCTAGCTTTCCGTCAATCATGGCGACCAGAAAGCTGGCCCAGATCATCGAGGTGATGATGAAGCCATTGCCGAGAACATTGATCACCGCCAGTTCCGAGATACCTTGCGATGCGTCGTTGTAGAGCGCATTGAAATGATCGGCAGCAACGTACGTCGGATCGCCCAGTTTTATGGCGACCATGCGTGCGATCGCGGGAAAGAAACTGAAAACGACTGCCGTGGCATAACGCGTCGGCGTCGCCTCGAAAGCCTGGGTCGTGATGCCAATGGCGACGAACACCAGAATCGGCGCGAGTACGGCAAGCGGCAGCATCTCCACCAGATTCGACAAGTAGCCAAACACACCGCCAAGACCGATCACAATACCCGCGATCAATGTGTAGCCAATGCGTGCACCCATCGCGCGATACGCAGGCTGACCGATATAGGGCGTGGTTTGCGCGACGCCACCGCAGCAGCCGGCGATCAGGGTAGCCAGGGCTTCGACCAGCAAGATGTCGCGCGTGTTGTAGTCATCGCCAGCGGCGCGCGCACTTTCCGTCACATTGATGCCGCCGACCACCATCAATAAGCCGAAAGGAAGAATCAAAGGCAGATACGGCACGGTCAGCGGCAAACCGTGTATCCATTGCAACGTCGGCCAAGGTAGCGCCACGCGCCACTGCCATGCCGACATGGCGTGATAACCATGACCCAGCCATCCCAGCGGGCCGAGCACTTCATACAGGGAAAGGCTTACGGCGAATGCGACCAGCACGCCCGGCAGATTCCAGGGCATGCGGCCACGCGCAATCAGCGCGTAAAGCACCACGCCGAGTCCGGCGAAACCAACCACTGGCACCTTCATGATTTCCACCAGGGGAAGGAAACCCATGAGCACGAGTGCAATGCCGGCAATCGAGCCGAGCAAGCCTGCACGTGGAACATGACGTTGCACCATCGAACCGAAGAACGACAGCACCGTCTTCAGCACCCCCATCACCACGAGTGATGCCATTCCGAGCTGCCACGTCGCGATGGCGGCTGCGTGCTCGTCCATGCCACTTTGCTTGTAGCCGAGAAATGCGGGGCCGAGCACCAGCAACGCCATGCCGATGCTGGTGGGCGCATCGACACCGAGCGGCATCGCAGTGGTATCGACACGGCCCGTGCGACGCGCAACGCGGCGTGCCATGACGGTGTAAGCGAGATTGCCCAACAACACGCCCAACGCCGTGCCCGGAAACATACGGGTGTAGACAATATCCGCAGGGAATCCAAAGATGCCGATCAGCGCCGTGGCAAGAAATGCCATCACGGACAAATTGTCGACGAGCAATCCTAAAAAGCCATTGAAATCGCTGGCCACAAAAAACGAACGTCTACCTGCAATGTTCACGCGATGTTCCTGTCGGCTGCAGAAAAAGATCAGAAGGAAACATCGGCCGGCTGCGTCACACGCAATACCGATTGATCGCCTGTGCGTTGCTTCCACGCAGAACGGATGGCTTCGATCTTGTCGCGATTGGCTTGTGTGTCGAGGTAATCGATCACCAGCAGTTTGGAATGCAGTCGCTCGGGCGTGGTCTCTTGCTTGCCTTGCCATTGACCGTAGACATCAACGACCGTCAAGCCATCCGGAAAGCGAGGCGTGACTTCCTTATCGAGAAAATCACGCCACGTCGATTCGCTGATGCCTTCTTGCGGCTGATCGGCGGGACCAAGCCCAAAGTAAAGACGTGTATCTACCCAGCCCTGCGTTTGCGCCGGGTGAGCTGCGTCACCTTGCAGGGTCGCCGTCGCCGGTGATGTCGTCGCACAGGCAGTCAGTTGCAGAACCAGCAGTAGAGCACACAGCTGATGGACGGTTTTCATGGATTCCCCGTTGCAGATCGTTTGGACGTCCAGAAGGAAAGCGCGACGTGTGGCATGGAGTATTCATGACGACTTGGCCGTGAGGCAATCGATTCGGCTCGGCAACCCCTCACCGTCGTCGCACCCCGCCCGCTGACCGAGAAATCAAAATTTGTTGCTGTCGCACAACTGACGAATGACCGGGTTCAACGTCAATGGCCATATTGAGCATGATGCCCGATTCGAATAAACCGTTGATTTCATTTATCGATAGCGACATTCCAAAAGGGAATAAGCCTTCTCCATCACGCAATCTAGACAGGAGCGCGTCAATCGGATAAACAAAATGTTACATCGCAGCATGCGATCTGACGGCGTTGGGGAGCCAATCCAGTCGTTGCGATGGGGGACGCAATACAAAAACCAGATTGGGCGCCGGCAGATAGGCGTTCATTTCATTTAGACGTCTATTTGGGGGTGAGCACGCATGCATCGATTCGCCGTACGTCATCGCAAAGCATTATGGATTGCACTGACTTTGGCCCTGGGTTCGCCCAGCGTCGTCCACGCCACCGAACCTGCACCCGCAGCGCAAAGTGCTCAAGCGCAAGACAATAGCGCCACGAGTTCGGATGCACAGACCGAGAAGGTGCGTAAAAGCACGACGCTCTCGACGGTCAATGTCAACGCGCAGACGTTAGCCGGCGGTCTGATGGCAACTCAGGACCAACCCAAGCAGGTGTCCACCATCTCTGCACAGGCGATCGCAGAAGTCCCCATCACAGCTGACTACACGCAGATCATCAACAGTACCCCGGGTGTCAACTCCGCCTCCTACGACGGTTTCGGCCTCACCGATTCGAGCAGCTATACGATCCGCGGTTTCAACGCTAGCGAGATCGGCGTAACGCTCGATGGCGTGCCGGTGAATGACGCTGGCGACTACATTCCTTATGCGTCGGAATACGGCGAGGCGCGCAACTACGAGTCCATCACTGTTTCACCGGGATCGGCCGACCTCGACATGCCCGACCTGGGCGCGGTGGGCGGACATATCAGCTTTATCACCAAGACGCCGACGCAAAATTTCAACATCTTCGCGGGGCAGACTTTCGGCAGCAATGACGCGCGCAGCACGTATATCCGAATCAACACGGGCGATACCGGCCCAGTGCGCAGCTGGATTTCCATTTCCGATGACTCCGACGACAAATGGCGTGGCGCCGGGCAGGATCGTATTCACCGCATCCAGGCCAAATCGGTGTGGACCATCGATGGCAACAACAGTGTGACGGCCAACTTCAACTACAACCATGAAGAAAATTATTTCTACATGCCGTTGACCAAGGCGCAGGCGACGCAATACGGGTATTACTACGATTACGGTACGACGTGGGCGCCCACGCCGGCGGGTGGCTTTCTCGCCAGCCAGCTCTATAACGACCCAGCGTTCTTTACTCAGGACAGCTATTACCGGCTCTACCAAAATCCCTTCAAATCATGGGTAACCAGTCTTGACGGTGAATTCAAGCTCAGCGAGAACCTGTCGCTTTCGGTGATTCCGTATTTCCAGTTCGGCGATGGCAACGGTAGTTTTGCCGGTTTCCTGCCACTGCAGTCCGGTGCGAACGGACAGCCTATCGTGCAGGCGAACCAATATGCCGATGGGCAGTACGCCGTATTGGAGGCCTATCGTCCGATCACTTATCGCCCTGGCATCAATGCCAAATTCACGCTCAATCTCGGCCTCACCGATACCCTCGATTGGGGACTGTGGTATGAGCGCTCGCGTCAGCTCGAATATATCGATGCGCAGTATGTCGATCCGAACACGGGTGTGCCGCAGGCGATCTGGGGCGACAACCATCTGCTGACCTATAGCAATGGCCTGCCCTGGGAAAACTATTCCGAATACGATCTGACGACAGTCAAGAAAGTCTTCGTGGAAGACAGCTGGACGCCGACCGATGCGTGGACGTTGAACGCAGGTGTCGCCTATCTGTACACCGAGCGCGTTAACCAGTTCGTGCTATATCCGAACAATCCCGATCCGGTGGACTGGACGTCATCGCAGAACAGCGATCAGCGCTATCACAACTTCCTGCCGACGCTGGGCGTGTCATGGCGTCCAAACGAGAACAATCAGATCTACTACAGCATCACGCGTACCTTCCGTGCTCCGCAGGATTCATCGACGTACGGCAATGCTCGACTCGGCCTGCCACCGCCACTGCCGGAAAGCGCATGGTCGAATGAAGTGGGCTGGCGTTTTACGGATGGTCCGCTAACACTGCATACCGACGCCTATCTCGCCAATATGGGCAATCGCACCGCGGTCGGCCTGGATCAAGACACGTTCATCAATTACTACATCAACGCCGGTCCCGTCAGAATGGCTGGCTTTAACACGGAAGGTAATCTGGATCTGGGGCATGGCTTGAGCCTGTACAGCTCTTACACCTATACGCAATCGAAGGTGAAACAGAATCTGTATTTGCCAGCAACCGAGGACACCGCAGCAGAGTTCTACAACACGCAAGGCAAGCAATTCCCGGGCACGCCGCGCAACATGTCTTACCTTGGCGCACGCTATTCGCAGGATGGCTTGACGTTGAACCTCAATGGCAAGTTCACCGGCAGCGAATACGGCGACTTCTTAAATACCGAACGCGTACCTTCGAACTTCACCTTGAACGGCAGCGCCAGTTACGAACTTCCCGACTACGGTGTGCTGCATAAGACCACCATCGCCATCAACGCACTCAATCTTCTCAACCGGCATTACCTGGCATTGCCGGCAAGCCCAACCCTTTCGGCCGAGGAGTCCTCACCGACCTACTATGTCGGTGCGCCACGACAGTGGTATCTCACCATCAGCACCACTTTCTTGTGAGTCAAGCGCCACGCACTAGGCGTCCGCATTGTCGCCAAACAGTCTGCATGTCCGCTTCGGGTCGGAAGCGGACGCTAATTCTGCTCCGTCGGTCGGGGAATCAAGCCACCCCCATTTTCCGGCTCAGGATTACGCAGGCCCACGACACAAGCCGATGACATGCTCAATGGCGCCGATCACTACGTCGGGTCGCTCTTTTTGCACGTAGTGCCGGCTTGGCACTTTGACGAACTCACCCCGCGTCGATTCCTCGGCAATATGGTGCATTTGCTCGCTGTTCCATGACAAAAAGTTTCCTTGCTCGACCGTCGGTGTGCCCTTGAAGGTGATCGACTTGAACCAATCGGCCGAAATTACCACTAAAGGCAGGTCGCCAAGCGAGTGCTCGGCCAGTGCGATACTTCGTCCGTCGGTCGAATCCCCGTTGCTGTCGATGGGATAGAACAAGTTCTGTCGTTCTGAGAAAAGGGTTGCTTGGTAGGCGGGTTGCGCCTCCATGGCTCGGATGGTGTGCGCTAGCGCCTGCTCGTCTGGATCTTGCTGGGCGCCGAAGTCGTCCAGGCACTGCAAAGGGTCCGCGCCCTCTGGTCGCAATGCATGCTGCCGCGCCGCGCGCCAGCAGCTCTCTAATTGCTGACCTCGCGCGAGATAGCTTTCGTATTTGTGAACATAGTTCGCGGTGATTGCGGGAGACAGCCTCTCTGTGACGGTGGGGTCCACCAATACCAGCCCCGCCACGCGATCGGTATGCTCGTAGGTGAAAAGCCGAACATTCAATCCACCGCGCGAATGTCCAACCAAGATCACACGATCACCCAACTTGGCCTTATCGATCAGCGCCAACAAATCGTCGACTGCGACTTGCGCCGTGGCGCGTCGATCAACGGTGTCGCTGAAAAAATAATTGGCCCGGTCGTAGGTGCATGCGCGCGTCGTCTTGGCAATCTCGCCTTGCACCGTGCGCCAACCCATCGTGCCGTCACCCAACCCGGCGTCGAAAAGCACGGTTGGCGTGCCTTTCCCAAGGCAATAAAGGTTGAGCCGCCGGCCGGGCGCTACGACGACGAGTTCTTGCGGATGCGTGTACGCCGATGCCGGCAGCGATCCCGACGTGGCGGCGGGTGCGACGGTGGCTATTGCGGAGCTGAGAATCAATACGACGGTAAGCACGGAAAGAAATCTTGTCACGCGGAAGCCCTTATAGTTTGACAACAGCAGGCACTGGGATGCTCACGAGTTGAAAAACGTTTAGTCCGCATGGTCCGCTAAGGGTCGGAAGCGGACGTTCAACGCGGCGTCGGTTTGAACGAATTATTAGGCAGAATGGTCTTCGTGCTTGAATCACGTAGATCACTGCTATGCGGGCATGGCGCTCATGTGGATGAATCCCCAGCCATGGCCGTCTAGGTCGACAAAGCTGTGGGTATACATGAAGCCGTAATCCTGCGGCTTGTCGTGGGTCGAGCCGCCCGCGGCGATGGCTTTGGCGACGAAACCGTCTACCTCTTCACGGCTCTTGCAACTGAGGCTAAGCAAACCCTCGACGAACGGGACATAGTTGTCGTGAAGGTTGATAGCGACCAGATATCGCGGCATTGCCGTCTCCTGCAACACAGCTGGGCTGGTTGTTCCGCATTCCCTAGGGCGACGGATGGCGAGTCCGGAATTGGACAAGTTGTCGAGAAAATTTTGGCTGGGTTCGCATGGACTGTGGATTGACTCAACCGGCGATAGTCAAGGTGATTCAGAAAGCGGCCAGAACTAGGTATCGCGCGAGCGGGACATTGCAAGTCATATGGCCGAACCAAAACTTGAGCAACAATTACGACAAAAACTTGCGTTGATTCGCTGAACATTGTTCTGAGAGCACTGGAACACGCCGCTATTGAGCCGCACACGCAAGCACCAGGAATGTTCGCCTTGAGTCGAAAGCGGACCTCACTGTCGATTTCCGAAAATCCCATTCGTCGTCTCGATGCCAGATCGATGAGGCGGGCCCAAACAAGGAGACAGGCGATGCGTGCAATAGCTCAGCACCATGACGGAGAGGCGGCATGAAGCTTCTTCTCACTTCCGCTGGTATTACCAACACAAGCATCCACGACGCGCTAGTGGACTTACTGGGCAAACCAATTAGCGAGTCCAGCGCCCTCTGCGTTCCCACTGCGCTATACGCCATTCCCGGCGGTGCTGGTCATGCATGGCGGATGATCAGCGGACGAGAACCCAACTGCCCCATGTGCGAATTGGGTTGGAAGTCGTTGGGAGTGCTGGAGCTCACCGCGCTGCCCAGCATCGATGAAGCGCTTTGGGTCCCCATGCTCCGGGAGACTGACGCCCTGCTGGTTGGCGGCGGCGATCCTCTGTATCTGTGCTACTGGATGCAGCAGTCCGGACTGGCAGACCTCCTGCCGTCGCTGCGGCGCGAGGCGGTCTACGTCGGATTGAGCGCCGGGAGCATGGTGATGACCCCCAACATCGGCGAGGAATTCGTCCACTGGATTGCGCCCTCCGGCCGCGATAGCACGCTGGGGGCGGTCGATTTTTCGTTGTTCCCTCACCTGGATCACGAGAGACTCCCTGAGAACACTCTGCTCCACGCAGAAAAATGGGCCGCCAAGATGTCGGTTCCGGGTTATGCGATTGACGATCAGACCGCCATCAAAGTGACCGACGGTGCCGTCGAAGTCGTCTCCGAAGGGCACTGGAAGTTGTTTACGCCAGAATAGCGAGCGGCTAAGTGGATTCGTTTGCGATCGTTTCAACCGATGATTTTCGCCAATAGGAACCTCACGATGACCATCACCATTACCTGCTTTGAACGGTCGCCCGACGGCGGCAAGGGACTGGCGCGTGATACGCGCGTTCGCTGGGCGCTCGAAGAAGCGGGCCAACCCTACGAGCTTCGCCCTGTTTCGTTCGGTGCGATGAAGGAATCCGCGCATCTGGGTCTTCATCCTTTCGGCCAGATTCCGACCTATGAGGAAGATGATCTCGCCCTGTTTGAATCGGGCGCGATCATTTTCCATATCGCCGAGCACCATGCGGGTCTGTTGCCAAACGATCCCAATGCCCGGGCGCGTGCGATCACATGGATGTTTGCCGCGATCAACACCGTGGAGCCGACGATCCTTGAACTCCAAACCGCCAAGTTCGCGGAGGGCGATAAGCCCTGGACAAAGGAGCGCTTGCCGCTGATCAAGGATCGCATCCGCTATCGACTAAACCAACTTTCTGCTCGCCTGGGCGATGCCGACTGGCTCGATGGTGCGTTCAGCGCGGGCGACCTAATGATGGTGTCGGTACTGCTCAGGCTCAGACTATCGGGCATTCTGGACGAGTTTCCAAAACTGGCTGCCTATGTCGCCCGCGGCGAAGCGCGACCCGCATACAAGAGGGCTTTCGCCAGCCAAGTAGTGGCGCCACCAACCGGCTGATTGAGTTCCATGGCGGCTGTACTGTTGTTGTCGATCTCGCCATTGATCAACAAGCTGATGCATGGCGCGCGCCGATCGGCGCAAAACAGCGCATGCATGGTCGCCCCGTCCGCTACTTGCCCTTGCCGATCCGCCAGCACGCTTCAAGGAAAACCCGTCGTTCCGGCTCGCCATCAATTTCCGGTGCGAGGCGCCGCGCAAGAGCATCCAGGTCGCCGCAACCCTGCGCGGCGCGACGTACCAAGTGTCCTGCCACGGGCCCGATGCGTTTGGCGAGTTCTACCTCCAGCAGGCGCAATTGCGCCGCATCGACACCCCTGGCGGGATGGGCGATATCGGCTGGCGGCGCAGCGTCGCGCGATGACCGGTGTTCGGCGGGCGGATGGTGCGTGGCGTATCCACCAAGCGCCGTATCGAGGTAATCGCACAAGCGATCGATGTGCGGTTCGAGTGGTGGCGGGAACGCATCCATCCAGTGTTGTGCGCTGAGGAAATATTCCAGGCTCTTGGATGGCAGCACGTCCTCGATTCGAAACGGAAGGATCGGCAACTGCTTGTGCACGGCCCGTTCTACTTCCCGCCGCACTTGGCCCGATTCGTTGCTGCTGCCGGAGAAAACCAGAACCATCAGCCGCGCACTCGTAATCGCATCGATGATTTCCGCGGCCCAGTCGGCGGCCGGGGATATGTCGCGCGGCGCGATCCATACACTCATGCCGCGCGCCTCCATTCGCTCCACCAGCGCGAACGCCGCTTCCCGATCCGGCTGCGAATAGCTTACGAAGAGGTCGTGTGCCATGGCTCAGCCGCCCAGCATCCGCAGCGCCTTGTCCAGGCTCTTGCGCATGCGATTAAAGGCGGCTGACAACGCCGCCATCTCAGACCCGCCGCCACGCGGGAATTCCTCAGCGGCGGTATCGCCGAGACTCACTTGATCGGCGATCCGCGCGATCCGTCGCACCGGACGGATGACCAGCACATAGAGCGAAACATTGACGACCAGCACTATGCCGACGAGCACCGCGGCGATAGTAGTCAGCACGTCACGACGCACGCGCCCGGCGCTCGACTCAGCACTGGCGAACGGCACCGAAACGATTTGCGCACCGACGATCTCGTTGGGCTGCCAGCCAAATCCATTGTCGCGGCCATAGCGCGCAAGCATCGTTGCGGGTGCCACCGAAGGCAGGCTGTGACAACCCAGGCAGCCGGCATCGACACGGATCGGGCGGGCCAAGTAAAGAATGGCACCCATCGGCGTGTCGCGTGTTCCGCTCACTTGCGTGGTGGCGCTGTCATTGCGAAAGCGCTGCACGATGTCCGCCTCCCAATCCGTCGCGCGATCGCGCGGATTGGTCGGGTTGAGCGTGGCTTCCTTGTACGAGTAGTCCGGATGCTCTTTGTGCAGCGTGAGGAAGTTCTGCGTGGCGGCGTAGAACGGCACGCTCTGCGGACGGAACGCGGTGACCATCTTGTCGTCGAGCAACGGCCCGATCTCGGTGTCGGTGTAGGAGCGGATCGCCGCAGCGCTGTCCATCATCAAACCGGCTTGCGCAAGCACTTCGCGCGTCGCGTTTTCCTGCAGCGTCGATGTCACAACAAGGGAGATCGCGGCCATGCCGAGCGCGAAGGCGACAAGCAGTATCAGGTTGATCCGTAGCAGCACGCTCGGCTCCCCGTGCCGGAGCGCAGGTCCACGGACCGGCCCCGACTGAGTTCATGGCTATTGGAACGTCGGTGGCGTCCAGGAGACGCGCCATGCATGCCATGTTGGGAATCATGACACAAAGCG
>NZ_DATHMR010000180.1:0-21139 GCF_035486915.1 Dyella sp.
GCTTGCTTCGATGCGGAATTGATGAACTTCCACATGCCAGTTCAACGTATCGGGTGCTAGTGAACTGAAGAAGCGGTTGCAAAACGCAAGAATCGCCCGCAGGCTGGCGCCGTTGGCAATAGTGGGTTCGACAGGTTCGAACCACCGCTGGATATCGCCTTGCAGAGCGTTGTACTGCAATGACTGGTAGTGCGGTTGGTGCGGTTCCAGTTGTACGAGGCCATGTGCGCTTGCCGTGAATGTCGCGTGGCGTCGACGGCGAAATCGCCCCTTCGCCGCAAGATAAGAATCGGGTCCGAGCTGATTCCAGCTATCGGCGAACACCTGCCAGTCTGACAGCGCTCCGGCCGATTCAAGCAGCGGCTGCATGGTTTGGGCCGTCACGAAGCAGAAGCCCTGGCGCTGCGTGGCATTGAACAAGGGGGAAACCAGCGATTCGGCGTGCTTTTGCATCGCTCAATTATACGAGCTATCGGGGGCATTCGTTCGTAAGGAAAAGGACGCCACGCGGACGACCTTGCGCACGTGCACTGCGTGGGTGGATCAAAAAATTGGTCCAGTAAGCAGGCGGCGCTAAAGCAACTGTGCAATCTCGTCGAAGTGATTGCACAGCGTCGAAATATGCGCGTCGTGCGGATAGGTAACGAGCGTAGCAGTAGGCAATTTCGCCAGGGTGTCTTGCACGAGAGCAAGTGGAACGTTGGCGTCCTTCGCGCCATGAAAAACATGTAGCGGCGTGTGGATATCCTGCAGGCGAATATCGAGCGGTTGCGCATACATGCGCATGTCCCACACGGCGCCTTTTTTGCCTTGGCGCAGTGCTTCGCGCAAGGTGTAACCATAGACTTCGTAGCGCCCCGCCACTTCGAATGTGTCGTAGTCCGGCTGCGGTAAATACCGCTTGAGCTGCGCGATATCTTTCCCCGCCCCCTTCGCCAGGCTCTGGAGCATCACGCCTAGCAACATCGGTGACCGCGTGGCCAGAAACCACGCCAGGCGATTCATGGCGGGAAGGGTGGCCAGAGAGGGGTGATCATCCATGCGCCATGCGCCGGAGACGATCACGGCACCACGCAACCGTTGAGGAATCTGGCTCGCGCAGGAAGCGACGTAAGCGCCGCCACCGGAAAATCCCAGCAGGGAGAATGTATCCAGCTTCAGAACATTCGCGAGTGCCAGCACATCCACGGGCCAGTTGGAAAAGCCTCGATGCGGCTGAAAACTCGATCGGCCCATGCCGGGCCGGTCAGGCGCAATGATGCGCAGTCCGTGCTGCGCGAAAACCTCGTCGCCGATCAGCAGCGGCTCCAGCCGCGATGATGGCGAGCCGTGGAAGTAGAGGACCGGGCGACCGTCTGGCGAACCGTATTCGGCGTAAGTCATGACCCTGCCATCGGCAAGTACGACATTGCCCTCGGTTGCCATCGTTACCTCCCGTCGTCGGCTCTGGATCTGCGTGTGCATTGTGCACGGTGCCGATCTCTCATAAACGGGGCTTCAGTCCCGTTTCCCTGCGCGCTGTCCCCATTTTGCAACAAATAGACGGCAAAGAGGCCAGCGACATGCCCGATGTGTCTCGGGCGGGCGCTGGCCTCTAATTACTTATTACTTACTTTCGTAGGATGGTCGCTTCGTCAGGTCCCCGAGGAGGACGCGGCAGACGACGCACTTGCCGGTTTGGTGGTGTGCTTGTGCATGCCCGGGCGCGGCCGCAACGGACGGTTATGGAACAGCGTATCGGCGGTCTGCTTCTGGTCGGGCGTCAACACGGCGTAGAGATCGCTCCAGGCCGACGACAGCTTCTGCATCTGATCGGCATGCATCTGCGCGAGCTCCGCGTAGGACTTCATGATGTCGTCGGCGTTCATCGTCGCCATCTTCTGTCCGCGATCGCGCATCGCGTCCGACGTCTTTTGTGCGTTGCCGCGCATGGTTTGCGCATAGGCATCCCACTGTTTGGACTGCGCATCGGTGATGTTCAGTTGCGAGTGCATCGTGGTGATCTGCTGTTCCACGTTGTCCATGCGCCGCTGTGCATGCGATTTGGCGGCGGTAGACGAGGAAGACATGGCGGATGTCGAGGATGCAGACACCGGCGCAGTTTGCCCCCACGCCGCACCACTGAGCATGGCGAGCGAGATCAACGCGGGTACGGCAGCCTTACGAATGGGGTTTTTCATGGTGTGAACTCCAATTCATGAGTGCGGATCGAAGACGGCTTCAAAGCGCGTGTTGGCTTCAATACCCGGGAGGAGGCGGAGCACCGTTGTCGTAATAGACCACGCCCGGCGGAGGAGGCGGCGGCGGTGACGAATACACCACGCCCGGCGGAGGCGCGGCGGCC
The DNA here is from genome assembly GCF_035486915.1 of Dyella sp. Classification (GTDB taxonomy): domain Bacteria; phylum Pseudomonadota; class Gammaproteobacteria; order Xanthomonadales; family Rhodanobacteraceae; genus Dyella_B. The sequence continues at coordinate 2,345 of NZ_DATHMR010000180.1, forward strand.
GCCGCATTGGAGGAATTGGCAATGGCAGCGCCGGCCACGACACCCAGCAGGGCGCCGGCAATCAGTGCACCGCCACCATCTCCCCCTCTGCGTCGTGGGCCGTAATAGCGGGGCGGCGGTGGACGATGGTAGCCCGGCGGCGGACGATGGTATTGGGCGTCGACGGAAAACGAGGACGTCACCGCTGTGACGGCGAGCGCCACGAACGTCAACTTTCGGTGTAACGGAATGCGAGAGGCGCGAGTCATCAACTTACCCTCCTCAGTGTGCAGCGTTTGTCGCATGCATTCGGCCAGCATCGAGTGCTTGCGAAGATGGAAGTGCTCGGGGCGATATCGAGCGATGAGTACAACGCCTGGCTCATCATCACCATTCGCCGTGCCCCCGAGTCTATGCCAAATCATGTGTAGGATTATTCAAACCGATCTGCCGCGTGGGGTTCGGTTCATTCAGGCGCCTAGCCTATGGCTGACGCGTCGCCTTCAACCTGAAGAATGCACAGGAAGCGTTAGACACCTGTCACTGGGCGCCAGATTGGCAAATCCCACAATAGCCAGGTGCGAGGTGGGTCGCTTGTTCGGGCCGCAGGGGTTTAACCTAAATAGGTGCAATCATGCTGAAGCGATTCATTATTGGCGTGCTGCTGCTCGCAGCGGCGGCCATGGTGTGACAGGTCCTGGCCAAACCGGATGACCGCGGCAATCCGCGCTACTTCGCGGACCAGACATATAACTTCGAGGCCATTCGTGTTCTCAACGATATTGCCATCGCTGGTGGCGACTCGGCGGATGTCACGCAAGCCGTCGGGCAGATCAGGACGGGCAATGCGGACGATTGGTATACCGCGTGGAGTGCGGCAGGCGATCGCGCGATGGCGCTGGCGAGTAACACGAACGATGCCATCTCCAAGGGCGATGCGTTGTCACGCGCGCACAACTATTACCGTTTGGCAGAGTTCTTTCTTGCGCCGAACGATCCAAGACGTGCCTCGGTATGGAAGAAAAACATCGATGCCTTTTACAAGGGGCTCGATGTTCTTGGCGTCAACGATGAACGCATCCCGGTTCCGTACGGCAATCATCATCTGAACGCTGTTTACTATCCCGGCCCTGCCGGTGCGGAGAACAAGCCGCTGCTTGTCGTGGTTGGCGGCTATGACGGCACCATGGAAGAACTCTATTTTCACGTTGTCGCCGCAGTGCATCAGCGCGGTTATTCGGTGCTGACGTATGAAGGGCCAGGGCAGGGGGCCGTCTTACGCGAACAAGGCCTGACATTCACACCCAAATGGGAAAAACCCACCAGTGCGGTGCTTGATACCTTTCTCGCGAAACATCCGGTTTCTCAAAAGATCGTGCCGATCGGCGAATGTCTGGGCGGCTATCTTGCACCACGCGCGGTCGCATTCGATTCGCGTATCAACGGTGTGGTCGCCTACGATCAGTTCTACGACGGCTATGCGATTGCGACACGCAACGTGCCGTCTTTTGTGTTCTGGTTGAGGGATCACCACTACGACGGTGTGCTAGGTTTCCTTGCCGAGCATGGGCCGAAAGATCCGGGTTCGACATGGTCGGTACAGAACGGTATGTGGGTGTTCGGTGTGAACAACCCGTTTGCAGTCTTGGACGCTTTCAAGCCATACACGCTGGCGCCGGTGGCATCGCGCATCACCGGCGATGTACTCATTCTCGCCGGCGCTGACGATCACTTCGTGCCCTTCGATCAGGTCGATGCATTTCAAAAGAGCCTGACGCATGCGCGCAGTGTCACCACGAAGGTCTTCGATCGCGAATTGGGCGGTGGTGAACATTGCCAGATCGGCGCAGCCAGCCTGTGGCACGCGACGCTTTTCGACTGGTTGGCGGCGAAATACGGCCAATCCGACCAGGCGGCCCCCGTCGATCAAAAGTAAGCCCGCACAGCACAAATGTTTCATCAATCGCCGATAAGATACCGTCACCTGTCGATGCAGGTGATGGTCCCTCGAATCGGATAAGGAGACGTGCTGTGCAGAAGTCGTTGATGTGTTGCGCTATCGCGCTGATGACGGGTAGCGGATGGGTCCAGGCTCAGACGGCCCCCGCGAAGCAGCCGGCGATCGAAGCCCTCGGCAAGGGCGTGCAGATTTACACCTGCAAGGCATCTAACGGTGCTTACGCATGGACTCTGAAAGCACCCGACGCGAGCCTGAGCGATGCGAAGGGTAATGTAATTGGCAAACATTTCGCCGGACCGAGCTGGCAGGCAACCGATGGCAGCACGGTGGTCGGCGAGCCGTTGAACGTTTCACCTTCACCCGCTGCAGGTGCCATTGCGTGGCTCGTGCTGCACGCGAAATCCCATACCGGCGACGGTATCATGGCCAATGTCCAGTACATTGTTCGCACGCGCACACAGGGCGGTGTAGCACCCGCTAGCGGCTGTGATGCAAGCCATACAGGCGCGGAAGTTCGCGTTCCTTACAGCGCTACTTATACCTTCTTCCGGGGTTGAGCAAAGCGGTTTGATCGTTTGCTTTTGATCGGACAGAAGGTTCAGACATGCTCGATTGACGTGCGCTTATTCGCTAGCGGTCCGTGACGATCCGTGTCTAGGGACTGAAGACAAGCACGAGAAACACAATGAACATCGAAAGGTGCACAGCGCCTTCGAGCATCGTTGTGCGGGTGTTCGAGAAGGTCATCGCGCTCAGGACAAGTGTCGCAACGGCCATCACGATCCCCGACGCAGGCAGGCCAAGCAAGACCGGATGCCCGGTGTAAAGGCTGATGGCGAGCACAGCGGGAATCGTCAGACCAAGCGTCGAGGCGACGGCCCCGAGACAAAGATTGATCGCTCGCGTGAGTCGATCGGCGCGAATGGCAATCAACGCCGAGATGCCTTCGGGCGCGAACACCAGCATCGCAATGATGATGCCTCCCAACGCCACCGGCGCACCTGTCACGGCGATACCGTACTCCAGAATCTTAGCCAGGCTCTTGGACAGGATGACAATGGGAAGAATGTTGATCAGCAACAGGATGAAGTGCACAAACAGCGACTTCTTGTCGACTTTATGCGGCCGTTGATGCGCGACCTCGCGTGGATCGATCGGTTGTGCATCGGGTGCAACGAAGAAGCCACGATGCCGGCCGGTCTGCAGCCAGATGAAAACTCCGTACAGACCAATTGTGAGAACGGAGAACATGATGGCCTGTGGCCGCGCCAGCGAGCCGTCCGGCGTGGATGTGGTGAAATCCGGCAATACCAGCGCAAGGATTGTCAGTGGGACAATCACCGAGAGGTAAGCTGACGCACCTTTCAAGTTAAAAGCCTGCTCGTAATGGCGAATGCCGCCCATTAGCAGACCCACGCCAACGACGCCATTGAGCACGATCATCAGCACGGCATACATCGTGTCGCGCGCGAGAGTGGAACTGCCAGGCGAGCTGAGCATGACGGCTGAGATAAGCGCGACTTCGATGATGACGATGGAAAGCGTCAACACCAAGGTACCCAACGGCTCGCCGAGCATCTCTGCCAATGTTTCGGCTTCATGCACGACACCAAATGCCACCCAGATGATGGCGACGAAAAGCCAGATGAATAACCCAAGAGCGAACATGTGGTTGTCAAGCTGGGTCATCCATCCTGACCCGAAGATCAGGAAAAGCGCGACGCTCAACCAGCCAAAGACCGGGCGTGCTGTTGTCATGATCGTCCGCATGTGTCCTCGACTTGTCGCAATCTGCCCGTCGTTCACGAGCCTGATGGGGATAGTAAGCGTTTAGGTGCCGAGGCGGGGAGTGCATCCATGTGCGCCGACGTGCTTTTGGACAAAAACGCCATCGCCGGTGCTTTGCGAGGTGGTAGCGGGCCGAGGTTTCCGTGTGCCTGCAGGTTGCCTCATCGCAATATTGAAGCGATGCCAGAGACTCATGTCGGTGGGGCATGCGCTGCGTCGATAAAGAAGGGGTGTGTCGTCTGGCAATAGCAACAAGTTGTTCGTGATTTTTCTCTTTTGTGGCATTCAGAAATATGTGGCACGAAGGTGTAGTCGAGACATTTTTAAACCTGACTAAGTGCGAGACATTTGGCGCTTATCCATAACGTTGCCTGCACTGCGTCCGCGCTCGATCATGCGCGCGATGTTGCGCTCGGCTTCACCATCATGACGAGCAAGATTCCTGCCATCACGCTGGCTATCGATTCGATGGACGTCCGTTCGTTGAGTGGTTGGATTCCACGACGGACCAACCTGTCCCCGTTATTTCGGCACTCGGTTTTAAGGGTTTGCTGGAGGCAAGTGCGTCCTCTTGCACACATGCAGTCATTTCCTGATCTGAAAACGTTCTCTCGTCACACTCTTTGCACGAGTGCGCGGTATAGCCTGTGAAGGCCGGTAGGCCTTCGGCCACCGCACACTAGGGGACAGTGTGCAGGTGCTATCCAAAGTATCCCGTGTGCGGGTAGCGACGAACGACGTATCAGCTGCTTCGATTGCCTGTGTCGTGTGCAGAGGCGGCCTTTGCTTTCGCATATCCCGGTCTTGATCAACCACGCGACAAGTAAGGCGTGAACAGGGTTTGCTTTAAGTAGTCATCACTTTCAATCGAACGTCATATCGCTGCGTGGAGTGTGCTCGATGCCACGATTGCCACGGTTTGATATCGCAGGCGTGCCGCAACATGTGTTGCAGCGCGGCCGTGGCGGCGATGCATGTTTCTTTTCGCCCGACGATTATCAGTACTATCTCACGCAGCTCCTTCACGCGAGTCAGCGATGGCAATGCGCCGTGCACGCTTATGTGCTGATGCCCAATCATGTGCACTTGCTCGTGACGCCTTCGCGTCTTGGCGCGCTGGCCGGAATGATGCAATCCATCGGTCGAAATTACGTCAATTACGTCAACATGACATACCGCCGGGCCGGGACTTTGTGGGAAGGGCGTTACAAATCGTGCCTCGTCGATGCGGAGCACTATCTTTTGGTGTGCTACCGCTACATCGAACTCAATCCCGTTCGGGCAGGCTTGGGAGGGGAGCCATCGGCCTATCCGTGGTCCAGCTACCGCTGCAATGCGCTGGGCGATATCGATTCGCTGATCGAGCCGCATGCTCAGTATCTTGCGTTGGATTGGGATGAAGAGGAGCGTTTGCAGGCATACAGACAGTTGTTTGCAAACGACATCAGTCGGGAAAATCTCGAAGAAATTCGCACCTACGTCCAGCAACAGCGGGTGCTCGGCTCTCCTGCTTTTCAAATGCAGGTGGAAGCACGGCTGGGGCGATATGCGAAGGCGCGCCCGCCACATCGTCCGCGTCGCGGCCCCGATATGCCTGCGTCGGAACGCTAGCCGAACAAGGAGTTACGATTCCACCGTGCGCTTCAATCGCATCAGTGCCTGATCCCACTGTTGCGCAACCATCTCGAGCGAACGTCTTGCTTCATCCAGTCGCGAGGGCTCGAATGCCCAAAGCCGCTCACGCCCCTGTTTGATATCGCGAACCAGACCCGCTTCAGCGAGCACCTGCAGATGTTTCGTCACGGCTTGACGGGAGATATCCGTGCCATCCGTGAGTTGCGCGATGGACAAGGCGCTCCCCGCGCACAATACGGCGATCAGCCGCATGCGCGTTTCATCGCCGAGTGCCGCGAAAACCGGCGCGGCTTTTCGCAACGCCTTGACGTGGGAGCTAGTGCGAAGCGACATAGTTTTCGATATTGACCATCTGGCTGTCCCAACCGTTGCTGTTCATGCGAAATGCTTCGCCGCGGCGAGAAGCCGGAATCTTGTCAAAGCCCGATTCGGTAAGGCGGAGCAGGGTGCCGCCGCGCGTTTCTTCCAACTCGAAGACCACCAGCGTGGTCGGCTCGTGCGAATAGTCCACGTTCGGGTCAATGGCGTACGGATGCCAACGGAACGAGAAAAGATATTCCGGCTCGATACGGTCGACCACGATGCGCCACGTGACGTGCTCGTAGCCCGGATGAGTGATCTGTCCCTCAATGGCTTCACCGGGCACGAAACGTTTGCCTTTCAGTGAGACCATAAACCAGTCACCGAACGATTCGGCATGGCTGATGGCACGCCACACTTTTGAACGTGGCGCCTTGATAAGGATCTGCCGTTCGATGCGATCTGTCGATGTGCTCATGGGCAACCTCCTGGTTGCATATTAGATCGCTCGTGGGATAAATGCAACTATATGGTTGCATGATGCCGACGGCACCGGCCGAGTTTACGTAGTCTTTGCACATTTGTTGTGTCTCTACCTGCGCCGAAGTGCCATGACGTCTGGCAAAATCGATCCATTGCCTGCTGGGATATCTGGACATGCTCGACGCTATCTCCAAACCGGCCAATTCAACTGGCCGGGTACTGTTCGCCAGTCTGATTGGCACGACTATCGAATTCTTCGATTTCTACATCTATGCCACCGCCGCCGTGTTGGTATTCCCAAAATTGTTCTTTCCGGCGGGGGACGCGGCTTCGGCGACGTTGCAATCGTTCGCGACCTTTGCGCTGGCGTTTGTCGCCCGTCCCATCGGTTCGGCCTTGTTTGGACACTTTGGCGACCGGATCGGACGCAAGGCAACACTGGTGGCGGCGTTGCTGACCATGGGAATTTCCACGGTCATGATTGGTCTGCTTCCCACGTATGCGCACATTGGCTTGATGGCGCCCCTGCTGCTGGCCTTGTGCCGCCTCGGGCAGGGCCTTGGCCTGGGTGGTGAATGGGGCGGTGCCGTATTGCTCGCGATTGAAAACGCCCCACCGGGAAAACGCGGCTTATATGGCATGTTTCCTCAGCTTGGCGCACCTATCGGGTTTTTCATTGCCACGGGCGTGTTTCTTTGGTTGACGCAAAGCATGGGGGATGTCGCGTTTTTCGCCTGGGGCTGGCGCGTGCCGTTTATTGCAAGTTCGGTGCTGGTGATTGTTGGCTTGTGGATGCGCTTGCGGCTTACCGAAACGCCCGATTTCGCGCGTGCGATGGCCAAGCATGAGCGTGTGAAGGTGCCGATGCTCAGTGTCTTTGCGCACCACACGCGTGCGCTGATCTCCGGGACTTTTGCGACATTGGCCACGTTCGTGATTTTTTACCTGATGACGGTGTTTGCGCTGAGCTGGGCAACATCGAAGTTGGCTTATTCACGCGAAGATTTTCTGATTGTGCAGATGGTAGGCGTCGTTTTCTTCGCGCTGACCATTCCGCTTTCGGCATGGCTGGCAGACAAGCGCGGCGGCCGCTTCGCCATGATCCTTGCTACCGCACTTATCTTCGTCTTTGGTCTGGCTTATGCACCACTGTTCATGCGCAACGGCATGGCGTTCATGATCGTGGGGATGTGCGTAGTCGGCATTACGTATGGGCCGTTGGGGACGGTGCTGGCGCAAATCTTTCCAACGGCGGTGCGCTATACGGGGTCGTCACTGGCATTCAACTTTGCGGGTATTCTCGGCGCATCGCTTGCACCCTATCTGGCGACGTGGCTGGCGAAGACATATGGCTTGGCCTACGTTGGCTATTACCTCTCCGCTGCGGCCGTGCTGACCATGCTCGCGCTATTGTTCAAGCCGGAGCCCGAGATGTAGTCCCGCGTTATTCCATGCTTGCCTGACCCTCCGTCTCGAGCCCAATGCGTGGGTGCCGAAATTCGACACGCACGGCACGTGGGCCAAACTTCAGACGCAATATTTGCAGTGCGTTAACTGGGTTCCGTTACAGGCAATAAAAAAAGCCGCGCTCTAGCGCGGCTTTTTCGTTTCTCGCAGCGTCAATGCGCAGCGGTTCGCGCGCGATGATGCATCGGAGGCGGCGACGCGGGGGCACGGAAAGGCACGACACTGCTGTCCAACGTCATCTTTGCATCGCCTAGCATCGCAAGCAGGGTTTCGCCATAAATCAGTTCGAAAGGTTTGCCGACGACGAACTTCCAAGCGTCGGGCGTGTAATCCCCGCACGCAACAATCTTCACGGCAGAAGCGTGATGGTGTTTCATCAGGCTGTACATTTCGCGCACGTCCTTCACTTCGACGTTGCGACTATGCCAATGCCTGCATTGAACCAGCGTGGTCAATCCATGTTTGTGGACGATCAGGTCGAGGCCGCCGTCGATATCCGAACACCCAGCGTGTTCCACCGTATAACCGCGATAGCGAAAGGCCTGGGCGATACGGTTCTCGAATTCGCGCCAGTGCATGGTGCGCAGCTCATCCACTTCGTCGCGAATGACCAGGCGACGCGTGCGTTGGCGATAGCCCAGACAGCAAAGAAAGGCGCCGAACCAGCATGCGCTCATCAAAAGCACGACGATCGTGAGTTGCACGGCGCCGTGTTCCCCCATGCCGTAGCGCACACCGACGCATGCACTCGCGCCGAGCAGAATGCCGGCTGGCCAGTGCACCGATACAAATCGTTCGATGCGTTGTGTTCCGTGCTTCGCCATCAACTCCCCCGAGCTGTGAACGTTGCTTACTGAAACGTCTGTTGACCTTAGCGCGGACGATTGGGGAGATCAGCGTGCACTGCGGCATACGGCCGCAGCGCCGATTTGACGCGATCGCAGGGTGTTCTGCGGGGGATGTTTTGTGCGCTGCGGCGATGCTTTGTTACAGATCGCAGGGAGCAGGAGGATAAAAAGCCGGGCATTGGGATGCCCGGCACGTGGGAATGCCCCTATACGGGGCCGAGTTTATGGCTGCTGCCATTCCGGAACCAGCGCAGCCAGATCCGTTACGCCGACATCGACGCCGGACTGGGTCAGCAAGGTGGTGATCTGCCCGCGGTGGTGTGTCTGGTGATTGAAGAAGTGCTGCAGCAAGGGGCCGAACTGACGAACGTAAGGCTCGCCTTTGGTGTTCTTGTAGGACAACGGTTGTTCGAAGTCGCTCTCGGTCGTTTCGCCGACAAATTTGACGATCATCTCGTCCATGCCCTCCCTGGCCTTGTGCAAAGACGGCAGTTCGCAGTGCAGTGGCTGGTTCAGTGCATGAGGCATGGGCAGCTCGTGCGCAGGTTCGAGCGCTGCGAAATGTGCAGGGTGATCGGCAAAGCGTTTCAGCCAAATCGTATCGGCCACCATCAAATGATTGAGCGTGCTGAACACCGAGCCGAAAAACGCCCCCTTGTCCGCGTGCAGCGTTTCTTTATCGAGCTTCGATGCCGCGTCGTAGACTTTGGCGTTCATCCAGCGGTTGTACGTGGCCATCAGTTCGAAGTGGCATTTCAGCGACATGGATACTCCGGGGCGCGCGCGTTTTTCGAGACGAAACATGTTGGCGCACGCCCGGCAGTCCGGCAACGGCAAGAGGTCATGTGCGTGTCGACGGACTTTTCACGCGACAGCGGCACAATCATCGTACCTACGCCGAGTCATCCGGTTTAGCCGCCCCCACTTACCGGAGTGCTGCCATGAATCATAGGTCGCCTACCCATGTCTCTCACATTCCGGTCAACTGGAGCGATCCTGAGCTGGCCTCGCTGCTGAATCGAAGCGAAGGCTGGCAACTGGACAACCGCGGCGGTTATGCGCCCCAGAACGTCGAGGTCTTTGTTGGCTGGAGCTCTGCGGCGGGCCGGCCCGCGACATTGGTCTGGGAGCGCGGTCAATCGGCCGTTATCGCGGGAGATTTTCCGCTCGGACAGGGCGAACACGTGCGCGTCGAACGGCAGATGGGCGGTAACGTCCGCACCCTTTTTGGCGTGGTGATCGAGGGCCGCGAAGGCTTTCGCGAGGATGACGTCCAGCGGGGTATTCGCCTCTACTGGTTGCGGGTCAATCCGCAAAAATCGTGAATTGCACAACCGTAGCTGTCGGGGCTTAAAGAAAATTTCAGTCTGGTCGATAACACACGTAAGCGCGTAAACCATCCAGATTCAGCCTGCTTTTAGCGTTTTCGGATCATGGGCACGAACATTGCAAGCTGATTACTGAGCTTGCAAAGATCCGCACCGTAAAGGTCAGTGCGAATCGCAGGTGGTGAATGTGCCCAAGAAGTGCCGCGTGTGGATTTGAGTGGACCGAGCCCAAAATGACTCATTACAAACCTAGCTCGAAGCTGTCGAAGCAGCAGGTGGACTGGAACGATCCACACCTGCAATCGCTGCTGCAAAAAACCGAGAGCTGGCGGCTGGACAATCGTGGCGCATTTTCAGCACAAGAAGTTCGGATTTTCGTCGGCCTTGGTGACCAATCGGGTCAGTCCGCTTTCCTGGTCTGGGAAGGTGAACAGGTTGTGGTGCTGGAGACGCTGTTCTCCATCCGGAAAGGCGAGCACGTGCGCCTGGATCGTTCCAATGCGGGCGTTCTGCGAACTACGTGGGGTGTCGTCGTGGAGGGTCGTGAGGGTAGCCGGGAAGAAGACCGTGCACACGGGGTTCACGTGCATTGGTTGCACCTGTGTTGAGCATTGCTCAGGCCGGTGCCGCATCCGCCTGATTCGGCCAGGGCACATCGCCCGATAGCAAATAAAAGCCGACTTGCGCGCGTTTGGCGTGGCGCTTGGCGCGTGCGGCCAGCGTTGCCAGCGTTTCCGGGCGCCCGGGAAACGGGGGCAGCACGCGCACGGCGCCGATGGCGACCGTAGTGAGCGGAAAGAACTGCGTGTTCCCGTGCCGATCTTCTCCGACGATGCCTTGCCGAGCGATATCTTCGGGCGCAAACAGACTTCGTGCACCCTGATTGAACAAGGCCACCATCTCCTTGCAGCGCGCTTCCCAATCGTCACTTTGCAGCACGAGCAGAAAATCGTCGCCGCCGATGTGGCCGACGAAGTCCGAACGCGGATTTACGTGAGCGGTAAGAATGCCTGCCAGCAGGCGGATCATTTCATCGCCGCGAAAATAACCGTATTGGTCGTTGAACGGCTTGAAGTGATTGAGATCTACGTAGGCCACCGTGAACGGCAACTCGGCACGAAGCAGTCGCGCCACGTGTTCGGTGACAGGAATATTGCCCGGCAGAAAAGTAAGCGGATTGGCATAGCGCGCGGCTTCGATGCGCAGCTCCGTGACACGACGTACCAGCGACTCGCCCGTGCCCAGCCCCAGATAAAATCCTTCGCGTGTGATGACGAAGCCATCGCTCAAATAACGCTGATCCTGACCGCGCAGAATATCGGCCATGTTTTCCAGCGATTCCCACACATCGCACGTCAGCGGCGCTTCGTGCATGAATGCCGTGCAGCTTTTGCGACCATAGAGTTCGCGCGTGTACGGTTGCGCCATGCGCTCGCTGAAAATACGCCGATTGATAATGCCGATCGGGCGATCCGCTTCCACGACAGCCAGCGCGTGTAGCTCCGGAAACCGGGAAAACAAGGCTATGACATCGCTATTGCTGTGCTGCGCAGTCAGGGATGGGGCATCGATGACAAGATGACCCAGGTGCATCGGCCGTTGCGTGACTGGGCCGCGCAAGCGCGGCGGCACCGAGACCGTATGATGGTTGAGTGCATCGAGCGCTGCATCGCTGATGCTTTCGCATATGTTCAATGCAGGACGACCGAGCAGAAATCCTTGCGCATACGGAATGCCGAGTTCTCGCAGCATGCGCAAATCATCGGCGTCTTCAACGCCTTCGCCGACCAGATCCGCGCCCAGTGTTTCGGCGACCTGACACAGTGCGCGCACGATGGCTAGGCGTTCGGCGCTCTTGGCCAATCCGTGAATCAGATAGCGATCGATCTTGACGACTTCGGGATGAATTTCGTTCCACATCTCGAAATTGGAGTGGCCGTTACCGAAGTCGTCCAGCGCGAAGCGAACACCATGCGCGCGAAGGTAACCCAGTGCGTCGGCCAGACGCGCAGGTTCGTCGACAATGTCGCGTTCGGTCAGTTCGATGGTGATGCGGCTGAGATCCATCCCGCCGGTACCCAGTGCAGCGATCAGGTCATCGGGGTTGATCGACTCGTGCATGAACGCCTGTGCGCTCAGGTTGACCAGCAAACGCCCGGGCGCCTGCTGGGCCATGAAAGCGCTGCATACGGTACGTGCGGCGGCTAGTTCGAATTCACCCAGACGGCCCTCGACGCGCGCGATGTTCAGCAATTCCGGTGTGCTGATACCGCCGAGTTCCGGCGGAGAGCGTACCAGTCCTTCGTGCGCGACGATTTCCATCTTGTCGAGTCGAACAATGGGCTGGAACACCGCATGCAAACCACTCTGCGCGCGATCGAGCAGACTGGATAAGCGGACGGAGTCGCGAATAAAAGCCATGAGTCAGGTCAGGCAGCTTCGTCAAAGGCCACTGGTGCGGCGCGCCGAGTCATCACTTGACGCACCAACGCGTTTGCGTCGGTTCCGTGAGTAGATGGGTCTGCGTCGGTGACCGTTTCGTCGATGTGGAAGAAATCCATCTGCTGAAGGAGTTCCTCGGCACTGCCGCGCATGGCATGGCTCATCATGGCTGTGCGTTCCACGAGGGTGGCGTTTTCCTGCGTCATGGTATCCATGCCCGCCACCGCGAGATTGACCTGTTCGATACCTGCTTTCTGTTCGCGGCCCGACAACGCCATGCCTGCGACTTTCTCGGAAACTTGCACCGCACTGGAGACAATCCCGACCAGCGCTTCGCCTGAGCGTTTCGCAAAGGTGCGGCCATCCACAACAGCGGCATTGCTTTCTTCAATGGACTGACGAACATCGCGTGCAGCAGCGGCGCAACGCTGCGCCAACTGACGCACCTCGGCGGCGACCACGGCGAATCCGCGGCCGTGCTCGCCGGCGCGTGCTGCTTCGACGGCGGCGTTGAGTGCCAGCAGGTTGGTCTGAAAGGCAACATCGTTGATCAGGCCGGCATACTCGGCGATGCGCTGACCGGACTGGTCGATGGCATCCATGGCCGTGACGGTTTGCTCCACAATCTGCTTGCCTTGTTCGGCCAGCTGACGCGAGCTGGTGGCAACGCGATCAGCCTGTTGGGCCATCATGGAGGCTTCGGCGACGCTTGCTGCCATTTCCTCCATCGATGCGGAACTCTCTTCGAGGCTCGCCGCTTGGGCTTGCGTACGCTGACTAAGCGCATGCGTGCTTTGGGCGAGTGCATGGGCCCCATCGCGTACGCTGGCTGCCCCAGTGCGAACTTTCCGCACGACATCGGCAAGCTGTGCATCCATCACGGCCAGGGCGCGCAATAGATCGCCGATTTCATCGGCTCGGCCGACATCGATGGATTGTCCCAGTTCGCCGCGGGCAATGCGTTGCGCTACGCTCGATGCCAGACGCAGGCGTGCGCCGAGTGCACGAATCAGAATGCCGTCGGTCAAACACGCCAATAACAGTGCGCTCGCGAAGACGGCGAGCAGCATCATCACATCCCTGCGATTAGCCGTATGTTGCGTGAGCGCTTGCGCGTCGCCTGCCTTGAGCGCATTTTCGAAGAGATTGTTGACATCACTCTGCAGCGGGACGAGATCCGGTTGTACATCGGTGGCAAGCTTCAATTGCGCCACGTCGAATTGTCCGGCCTGCAGCAGCGTGAGTGTGTCGTCCATGGCCTGTTCGGCGTCTTTGCGGTGATCGGCGGCAATGGTGAGCAGCTGTTTCTGCTGCGTGCCCAGTCCGCTTTGCACAAGCGGCTTCCAATAGCGATCGATGTCGACGCGATTGCTCTTGATAGCCGTGGCGGCCTCATCGACAGCCGACGGCAACCGCATCAACACGGCATGAGAGAGCACCTGATAGTCGCTATTGAAGTCGCTTTGGATGCGGCCAACATCCGAAATGGGCGCGAGGGTATCGTCTACCACCGACTGGATGCGGATGTCCGCGTGCATCAACGCCATTGCGCACAACGTTCCGATGGCAATCAACAGAACAAGGATACCGGCCAGACGGAGTAGCAGAATTCTGCGGAGGGTGATTTGGAACAAACCGCAAGTCAGACGAGCCATGACGCACCAACGGGGGAGGGGATGCCTCCTAGTCGGCAACGATGACGTCGACTTGAGCGCGATGCAAAAATAAAATCTTTTATTTCAGGCGGTTGACGAAGACGTTACGGTTTTATCGCGATACGCATTCAACGTTATGCGCGTTACGAGTCAGCGCGTGCTGCGACGAGGGAGGGCACGTCGCGTGCAGCTTGTGCGTGCAGCACGAGCGTGAGCACGATCGATAGCATGGCCGCGACAGCGGCGAATCCATAAATCGCGTTGTAGCCCATGCCGCTGGCAATCCATCCGCCGAGCGGACCTGTGACCGCCATAGCGACGTCCATGAAGACGGAATACACGCCGAGCGCCGATCCGCGACTATTCGGCGGTACACGATGCACGGCTTCGACACCCAGCGCGGGAAAGACGAGCGAAAAGCCAAGACCTGCGATGGCGGCACCGGTGATGGCGATCCATGCATGGCTTGCGAGGCAGAGCGTGATGAGACCGATCGCTTCGACCGTCAGCGATGCCATCGCGACGCGATAACCGCCGAACCGATTGATCGTGCGCGCAAGCACAAAACGTACACCGACGAAGACACCGCCGAATACGGTGAGCGTGAGGGCTGCATTGTCCCAGCCATGCGATGCATAGAAGAGCGTGATGAACGTAGCGATGCAGCCGAACCCGATGGATCCAAGAGCGAGCCCGATACCGTAAGGCACGACGCGTGTTGCGACCGTGCGGAAGGGCGAACGTTCGCCGTGCTCGACGGTGGTGGCGCGCTTCAATCGTGCGAGTGGCAGCGCAGCGAGTGGCAACAGCAGCGAAACGATACCGATAGCGGCAAAACCGAAGTGCTGCTGAATCACCACGCCCAGTGGCGCGCCCGCCGCGAGCGCGCCGTATGTGGCCACGCCATTCCAAGAGATCACACGTGCCGTGTGCTGGTGCCCGACCTGTCCCATACCCCAGGCAATGGCACCGGTACCGACGCAGCTCTCCGCGCAACCCAGTGCCAGTCGCGCAATAAAAATCAGGCCGAGACTTAGGCCGGGCCAGCGACTGCACAGCGCACCGAGCGCAAGCAATGCGCCACTGACGGCGCACATAGCCAATCCGGCCATCACCGTCCGTTTGGGGCCTTTTGCATCCGCCATGCGGCCAGCGTGTGGGCGGCTGAGTAACGTCGCCACGTACTGCATGCTGATGGCCAGTCCGGCGAGCATCGCGCCATAGCCAAGATTGGAATGCACGAAACCGGGCAGCACCGCCAGCGACAAGCCGATAGTGAGGTAGGCGATAAACGTGAAAGCGACCGTGCTGAGGATGGAGATCAGCACACCGGAACTGCGACTGTTGGACGTCGCGACGACATGAGAGGCATCAGCCATGGGAATTGGGCACGACCAGACAAACTGCACCGGTTCGGGGTGACCGGCGAGGATCATTATACGCGAACATGCTGCGTCGCGTCATTCCAGGATGTCATGACGTCTCGCGCGAACACGAGAGGCATGTACGCCTCGTCAGAAAGGCGTGCACAGAAGACTTATGCCGCGGCGTTCTCCAATGCAGCGATATCGATCTTCTTCATGCCGAGCATGGCCTGCATGACCTTGCCGGCTTTGGCCGGATCGGGGTGGCTTAGCAATTCGATCAACTGCGTCGGCACGATTTGCCACGATAGCCCGTAGCGATCTTTCAACCAGCCACATGCCTGTGCAGAAGGATCGCCATCTTTCGAAAGATGGTTCCAGAAATGATCGACCTCATGTTGATTCCTGCAATGGACCACCAGCGATAGCGCCGGGTTGAAAGTGAACAGCGGGCCGCCATTGATCGCGCCGAATTGTTCACCGTCCAGCTCAAATGCCACGGTCATGACCGACCCTTCGGGTTTGCCGGTTGTCTTCGCGCCTTCCTTCCCGTAACGATTGACGGTGACGATGCGGGAATTGTCGAAGATCGAGACGTAATAGTTAGCTGCTTCTTCAGCTTGATCGTCGAACCATAGGAAGGGTGTGATGCGCTTGAAGCGTGTGTTCACGATGGATCTCCTGACCGTGTGGAGCGGATGACTTATCCATGCGACGAACGCGGACGCGTGAACTCGACACATCTCATGCGGCCAACCGGCACGGCGAAATCATAAAACCGCATCGATGCAGAGTGGCCTGGAGTGATTTGTCTTCCCCGTCGACGATGGCCATCGTTGTCATCGATGTCTAACGCCGGGCTTGCGTCAGGTGGGGCGGCCTTGGCGCATACAAAGGTGTGAACGCCATCACATAGTTGTTCGAACAGACGTCCATATGACGATTCGATGTGTACTTGGCCTACACACAATCTCCACATAGTGCTTGTTGCGTCGCAGCGCAAAAAATAGGCTTTTTTATGGGTTTTTGCGATCTTCGCGTGTGCACGATTTGTGAAAGTCGATCGCAAAAAAATGCCTTTTGATTCTTTGCCAAATGAATCACGTTCCAGCGGGGGCATAGCGGCCAAATGGGCTAGACAACGTTGTCAGAAGAGGCAGATACTCGCCGCACTTTTTAGTTGTTGCTAGTTCATTACACGTTGGAACGTGCATGGATGCGTGATGGCGAATGTCCCCACATGACTGATCGGAACGCGGTCGTGAAGTCGCCTATGTAGCTCACCCGTTGCGCTTGAACTCATTCCTGGAGACAGAACCATGCAATTAAAAAGATCCACGAAATTGTCCACTTTGACACTGAGCACGTTGAGCACCGCAGTCGGTGCGGCAGTTGCCACAACGTTGCTGACAGTTGCGCCGGTACAATCTGTGCACGCGCAAACAACCTGTGCTGCGGCATGGAGTTCGACGGCGATTTATACGGCCGGGAATGTTGCCAGCGAGAACGGCATTAATTACAAAGCGAACTGGTGGACGCAGGGAAATGATCCGGCCACCAACAATGGTGGTTCTGGTAGCGGTGAGCCGTGGACGTCGCAAGGCGCATGTGGCAGCTCGCCAACGCCAACACCGACTCCCACGCCGACTCCTACTCCTACTCCCACCCCAACACCTACGCCTACGCCGACACCCACTCCGACGCCAACACCAACACCTGCGCCGAGTGGATTTGTGTTCAGTCCCTACAAGGACATCACGATCAATCTCAACTGGAACACGAACGTCATGCAGACGGCCGTGACCGGTACCACGCTCCCGCTCGTGGGCAGCGGCAGTTTCTATTCGACGGCTGAACCGAACCTCGGCGCTATTACGCTCGCGTTTGCCACCGGCGAATGCGGCGGCGAAAGCTGGGGTGGCGTAACGTCATCCCAGTTCATCTCCGGCAACATCAGTGCGCTTTCCAATGCCGGATTGAACTACGTTGTGTCGACGGGCGGTCAGGCTGGCGTGTTCACGTGTTCGTCGCCATCGGCATTCGAAAGCTTCATCGCCAGCTATTACACGCCGCACATGGTTGGCGTAGATTTCGACATCGAAGGTGGTCAGACGCAGGCGGATCTGCAGCAACTCGTGGCCGATGCAGCGGCAGCGCAATCGCAATATCCGAATCTGCGTTTCTCGTTCACGATAGCCACACTCGCCGCGTCGGACGGTAGCTACGGCGGCGTCAATTCGCTCGGCGCAGAAGTCGTTCAAGCGATTCAAGCATCTAGCCCGGCGCTCAAGAATTACACCGTCAATCTGATGACGATGGACTACGGCGGCACCAGCGCCGCCAACTGTGTGGTGGTGAGCGGTGCATGCGAGATGGGTCAGTCGGCGATTCAGGCTGTGGAAAATTTGGAACACACCTACGGCATCCCGGCCAGCCATATCGAACTGACGCCGATGATCGGTCAGAACGATTCGCAAGGTGAAATCACCACCATCGCGGATGTGGACACCATTACCAATTATGCGACTGCCAACGGTTTGGCCGGGTTGCATTTCTGGTCGCTGGATCGCGATACGCCATGCGCTTCCGGTTCGGCCTCGTCGACATGTAACTCGATTCCAACGTCGACGTCGTTGCAATACACCAACGAGTTCCTGAAGGACCTCGGCAAGTAATTCAGGGGCAGGGGAGAGCTGCTGCGGCTCAGGGCGAATGCCTGAGCCGCAGCAACCAGATCTAAGAGTCACAGACAGATGCCGGTTCCTAGGTGCCGGTGTCGTCACAAGCACACAAAGATGCCGCCCATCCATTGCAAGCAAAACCCATCACACGCAGTACGGTGCACGGATGCGTAAGGGCGACTGTCCCCTCACGGCTGTCCGGAATGCAGCTGTGACATCGCCGATGTAATTCATCTGTTGCGGTTTAACCCAACCTTGGAGACAGTCCTATGCAAGTGAAGCGATCAACAAAGTGGTCCACCTTGACATTGAGCTCGTTGAGTACCGCAGTGTGCGCGGCGCTCTCCACGACGTTGCTTACGGTTGCACCCGTCCAAGCGGTGCACGCGCAGACGACTTGCGCAGCCGCGTGGAATGCGAGCACGGCCTATACGCAAGGCAATGTAGTCAGCGAGAGCGGCGTCAATTACGTCGCGAACTGGTGGACGCAAGGCAACAACCCTGCGACCAACAATGGCGGATCGGGCACGGGTGAACCGTGGACGTCGGAAGGTTCGTGTAGCGGCGGCTCACCCACCCCGACGCCGACTCCGGCACCCACTCCAACGCCTACTCCTACTCCAACGCCAACACCTGCTCCAACCCCAACGCCCTCTGGCTCGTGTGATCCGGCGTGGAATGCTTCGACCGCTTACAACGGTGGTGCACTCGTAAGCGAAAACGGTATCAACTACAAAGCAAACTGGTGGACGCAAGGCAACAATCCAGCGACCAACAATGGCGGTTCCGGCACGGGTGAACCATGGACCGAAGTCGGCACGTGCAGCGGCTCGCCGACGCCAACCCCCACGCCGACTCCGACTCC
>NZ_DATHMR010000181.1:0-18768 GCF_035486915.1 Dyella sp.
AGATGGGTTCGCTCGTCGTGCTGGCCGTCCTGTTTGCATTCGCCTATATCTGGCATAGCCGTCGCACGGATCATCCTGTTGCTGATCTGCGCTTGTTGCGCGTGCGCAGTGTGTGGGTGTCGCTGTCGGGAAACTTGCTGACGCGACTTGGCGTCAGCGGCATGTTTCTGTTGATCGTGTTGTTCCTGCAAGTGGGCTGCGGATGGTCTCCGCTTATGGCGGGTTTGATGATGGTGCCGCAGGCATTGGGTTCGATCAGTGCGAAATGGCTGGTCAATCGCACGCTTATCCGTTTTGGTTATCGACGCCTGCTGTTCGCCAATACGCTGGTTGTGGCCCTATGCATTGCGATGTTCGCGCTGCTGGGCCCGCAAACACCGATGGCGCTGATTGCGCTGCTGGTGTTCGTCTACGGCGGTTTCATGGGTATGCAATACACTGTCATGAACACGCTTATCTACACGGACCTGGACGTCAAATACGCCTCGATGGCGTCGTCGATGGCCTCGACCACGCAATATCTGTCGATGAGCTTCGGCATTGCGATGGCCACCCTGCTGATGCAGGCGCTGCTGCATGGCCAGGGCAGCCACGCTTATGTCGTGGCATTCCGATGGACGGTCATCGTGCTGGCCGTCATCACGGCTGTCGCCAGCCGCGTGTTTGCCCGACTCGATAAAACGCCAAAAACACCTGCCCTATCCACCTCTTGAGCGAGTAGCATGGCGCAAATGCCCATGATCGATGGATTCCGACCATGCACCATGCCAATGAAATTCTGTTGTCGCTGTTTATCGTCTTCGTGGCGGCACAGCTTGGTGCGGAGATCGCGCAACGATTGAAACTGCCGGGCGTTGTAGGTGAAATCGCGGCGGGTTGTGTGATTGGCCCATCGCTGCTTGGCTGGATTACGCCGGAGCAGATTGCTTCCGGAACGCCATTGGATGTGCTGTCCGAAATTGGCGTGGTACTGCTGCTCTTCTCCGTCGGCCTGGAGACACGGCTGGAAGATCTGAAGAAGGTCGGCAAGGCCGCCTTCCTTGTCGGCGTACTTGGCGTGGTGCTGCCGTTTGGCATGGGCGGTTTCTGGGCACACGCGAGCGGATATCCCTGGGGGAAGTCGCTTTTTGTTGCCGCCGCGTTCGTGGCGACTTCGGCCGGCATTACAGCTCGCGTACTGCAAGAGCTGGGCGCGCTGCAGCGCGTCGAAAGCAAGGTCATCCTTGGCGCCGCCGTGATCGACGACATCCTCGCCATGTTGCTGTTAGGAGTCGTCGTATCGCTGCAAGGCGGCGAAGGCTTCGACCTTTTCCATCTATTGGCTGTGCTCGTTGGCGCGATCGGCTTTATCGCCGTCATCGGCTGGGGCGGCACACGCATGATGCGCTGGAATTCGACTTGGCTCGAAAAACCCCGCAGCGTGTATTCGCCGTTGTTGATTGTGCTTGCACTGTGCCTAGGGCTTGCTTACCTATCCACCCTCTTTGGATTGGCCGCGATTATCGGCGCCTTCCTTGCCGGCATGATCGCTTCGGAAACTCGTCAGCAACATACGCTGGAACAACAGATTCAACCGTTGCTTGCACTGCTCACGCCTTTCTTCTTCGTGCTGACGGGCAGCAAGATCGATCTGCATCAGCTTGCCAGTGCGGATGCGTTGATCGCACTGGGCGTGGTCACCGTCATTGCGATCATCTCCAAATTGCTGGGTGGCTTCCTCGGCGCGCTTTCACTTGGCCGCATGGGCGCGGCAATTGTCGGATTCGGCATGGTGCCGCGTGGTGAAGTCGGTGTGGTCATTGCCAGCCTTGGCCTTGCGGCTGGTGTATTCAATGATCAGATGTACGCCATCATCGTAGCGATGTCATTGCTCACGGCCATGGTCACGCCACCGATTCTGGCGTGGCTTCTGCGTCGAACGGTCAGTGAGGCAAACGCTCAAACGCGCGACGCTTGATAAGCGGCCACGTTGCGCGGTTCAATCATAAGACTGTCATGCAGGTTGACTGAATTTCCCCCGGCGCATCAGTGCGGCATAAAGCACAGGCATCACCAGCAAGACCAGCGGCACCTGCACGAGCATGCCCGCAATGATGGCCACAGCCAGCGGCTGCTGCATCTGCGATCCGGTGCCTAACGCCAATGCTAAAGGCGACAAGGTAAGAATGGCCGCAAGCGTCGACATCAGGATCGGGCGTGTGCGGAATTGTGCAGCTGCCAGCAATGCATCGTGGAGCGGCAGTTTTCCAGACGTTTCTTCCAGTTCCGAGAAATAAAAGATCGCCACTTCCGTCACGATACCAACGATCATGGTCATGCCCATCATCGCCGAGATATTGAGTTCTATCCCCGTCACCCACAGGCCGATAAACACAGCGCCCATGGCTAACAACGGCATGGCGAGGATGGCCAGCGCAACGCGAAAGCTTTCGTACAAAAACAGAAGTAGCGCAAACACTAACGCGATAGCGGCAAGCAACACGACCGTCAGACCTCGAAAGGCTTCCTGCTGCTGTTGGTATAAACCACCGAGTTGGTAGTACATGCCCTTGGGTAATAGTCCGGGCTTGGCGAGCATGGCTTTCACATCGCCAATCGTCGCGCCCATGCTGCGACCTGCAATGCGACCGGTGACCGCAACCATGCGTTTGAGGTTATTACGGGTAATCTCCGGCTGCCCTTGCACCACTTGCAACGTGGCCACTTGGGACAGCGGCAGCAGATGCCCATCGCCCGCACGAATTGGTAACGCGTATACATCTTCCAGATGCTTATACGAAGACACCGGCAATCGCACGCGCACGCCCACGATTTTGCCCTCGGCGGGCAATTGCGCCGCGACGGTGCCGTCGATCGCAGCCGTAACTTGATCGGTGACAGCCGCAGGATCGAGACCTTGCAACGCTGCCTTGGCGGGATCGACTGTCATCGTCAGCGCATCGCCCGCGGGATTGATGCCGTTGAGCACGCCATTGACGCCATTGATCTTGCCAAGCGCATCGGCGACGCGTTGCGCCGTGTCGTTCAGTTCATCCGCGTTATCGCTGTAGAGCTGAATTTCGATAGGCTCTGGAACAGCAACCAAGTCGCCGATCATGTCTTCCATCAGCTGCGATACATCCACATCGAGGCCTGGCACTTTTTGCTCGGCTTCCTTGCGAATGTCGTTCATGACATCTTCGGTGGAAGGACGCGGCCCATTCTTCAGACGCACGAAGATATCGCCCGTGTTGGCTTCCGTCAGGCCATCACCCAACTGTAGGCCGGTACGACGCGAATAGGTATCCACATAGGGGTTGGCGCGAATGATGGCTTCGACCTGATTCAACAAACGCCCGGTTTCTTCCAATGACGTACCGGGTTTGGAAATGTAGTCGAAGGTGAAACCGCCTTCGTCCATCGCAGGCATAAAGCCCGTACCAACACGGCTGTACGCGAGCACACCGACAACCAGCAAGGGAACGACAATCACCAGCACCCACACCGGCCGCTTCAGCCAACGTTTTAAGGTGCTTTGGTAACCCGTCATCACCCGTTGTGAAAATTTGTTCGGTGCATGGTCGAGGACATGCTTACGGTCAAGCAGTCGCTCCGACAGCAACGGCACCACCATCCACGTCAACAGATAGGAAATAATCAGAGCGCTCGCCATCGTCAGCGACAGCGCCTTGAAGAACGCACCGGTGACACCCGTAAGAAATGCCAAAGGCAGAAAAATCACAACCGTCGCAGCGCTGGAACCCGTCAGCGGGCGCGTGAATTCCCACGCCGCATGCGCGATACGCTCGCTAACATCGCCTTGCATATCACGCAAACGCCGCATGATGTGTTCAAGCATCACGATCACATCGTCGATGATCAAACCCACCGCTGCCGCCATGCCGCCCAACGTCATCATGTTGAAGCTCATACCGAGCACATGAAGCAGCAATACGGTGATAGCGAGCACCGCAGGTACCACCAGCATCGCGACGACGATCACACGCGTATTGCGTAGGAAAACAAACAGCACCAGGCCGGCCAGTACGATGCCGACAAGAATGGCATCACGCACGCTTCCTGCAGCACCCGTCACCAGTTGCGACTGGTCATACCAATTGGCGACCTTTACACCGGCAGGCATCTGTGGCGCGTAGTCGTGCAGGCGCTGCTTGACGTCGCCCGCGATCTGTACGCTGTTGCCATCGGGCTGCTGAAAGATCTGCATCAGCACGGCATCCTGACCGTCGGCCGTGACGCGAATCCATTGCGGAACGTGGCTGAGCGTTACATCGGCGATATCGCCAAGACGAACGACGCCATGGCTATCCGCGCGAATCACGATACCGCGCAACGCTGCAACGGTGACAGGCTGATTGTCGGCCAGCAGCAAATACAGCTTGTAATGATCGGATACGTGACCCATCGCCTCAATGGTCGCCGCATGGCTCACGGCAGTGGCGACATCGCTCAGGCTCAGATCCTGCGCACGCAGACGTTCCGGATCGACGTCAGCGTGAAACTCGGCCACTTCACCGCCCTGCACACCCACGTGTGCAACACCGGGGATGCTGCTTAGCAAGGGGCGCAATTGATACTGCGCCAAATCGTATAGCGCGCTCGGCGACAGCGTATGCGAACGCAAGCTGTATGCGAGCATCGGGTACGTCGTCGGGTCCATGCGCCGGCTGCTGAGCTGCGTACCTGCCGGAAGCTCGGGCAGAACCTGGCTGGCCGCCGCGTTCACATCGCCAAGCGCACGACTCATGTCCGTGCCCCAGTCGAAGGTGACTTCGATATCCGCACTACCACGGCTGGTGGTGGATCGAACACCACGCACACCGGGCACGCGCCGCAACGCATCTTCGATGGGTGTTGTAACGGCAATCGCCATCTGATCGGCCGGACGATCACCCGCATCGAGCGTCAATTGCACGCGCGGAAATGCCACGTTCGGAAACAGCGCGACCGGCATATAAACGGCACTCGCAATGCCACCAATCGCCAACATCAGAACCAGAAACAAGAGCGAGCGCCGATGGCGTTGCATCCATGCGGTGACACTCACTTGGACGACTCCTGCAGCTCGCGGATGGCATCGCCGTCGTCAAGTTCGTAACTGCCAAGAACAATCACGCGCGTCTTGCCATCGAACTGACCTTCCACGCCCACCGTATCGCCTTCGGGATGCTTTACTGTGACGTCGATACGTTTGGCGTGATCATGGTCCGCGGCAAAAACGTAGTCGCCCTTGTCGTCATGCAGCACAGCTTCGCGTGGTAACGCCCAGGCGTTGTAACTTGCCGTCTCAATCTTCGCATGCACCGCAGAACCCGCGACAAGGCTATCGCTCGCATTCGCGGGTAAATCAGCTTGCAGCGGCAAAAGATGCGTTTGTGCATCGACGGCGCGCCCCACCATCGTGACGTGACCGGTCAACGCAACGGTGCTTCCATACACGCCTTCGACTTGCACGGGCATGCCTGTTTTCAATCGTGCTGCATCGTCGGGCTGCACGCCTAACCGCGCAATCAATCCATGCGATGGCATGAACGACAACAGCGCGGCATCCGCCTGAAAGCGATCACCCAGATTCACATTCAATGCGACAACTACGCCATCGGTTGGCGCACTAATGACTTCTTCGGCAGAACCGCCACCCAACGCATGTTGCGCTTCAAGCCCCGCCTGCGCGTCATCCATTGCTTTGCGCGCGGTGGCCAACTGCGACTGGGTTGCCAGATGCTGGGACACCAGCTGCTCGGTACGCTTCAATTCGCCACTGGCCAAATCCAATGCGCTTTGCGCCTGACGATAGGCGTTACGCGCCACCGGATCGGGCGCAATACGAATCAGTGCTTGACCCCGCTGCACGGTTTGACCTGCTGCCACGTCCAGGCCTGTCACCAGCCCGCCATGACCGAGACCGATCACGGTTGCACGGTGCGGATCACCCACCGCCGTACCCCACGCCTCGATTGTGTCATGGAAGGTCTGGTTCACCGGCGTTGCGGTTGTCACGAGCACTTGCCCGCTGACGTCGGGCTTATCGTCATCATCGCCGGCACCGCTGGCCGCGCATCCGGACAGCCAAAGAGACAGCGCGACGAGCGCAATGCGCATGGGAAAAGGTCGAATCATGGCGTGGATGCTGTGGCGTTGGGTGTTTGCAACTCGGTACTACCGAGCAATGTTTCCAGGGCAATCGCTTGTTGCGATTGCTGGTCGCGAGCTGCGATGAAATCCATATCGGCAGAAAGCGCGTTCGAACGAATGGAAAGATAAGTCGGCCAATCCAGCAGCCCTTTCTGCCATGCAACGTCTGCGGCGCGGCGTGCTTCGTCCAAGCGTTTTGACGAAGCTTCCAGCAGATCGCGTTGACGTCGCAGTGTCTCCTTGTCTGCCATCAATTGTTGAATATCGTTGCGCGTGGTGAGTACGCGGCCTTCGTAGTCGTCCTTGAGCTGTTGACGCGTCGCTTTCTCTATCGCGATATTGCCGCGATTGCGATCGAACAACGGCAACGTCAAACCTAGGGTGAAACCGTTGGTCAGCACATCGCTCGTATCGCGCTGACGATCGACGCCAAGCGTTATGGCAGGAAACTGTGCGCGTATCGCGCCGCGCAACGTGTCTTCTTGTGCCTTGTAACCTGCTTGCAAGGCCAGGAGATCCGGACGTCGACGCGGAAGATCATCCAACGCCTGCTGCACCTGCTCCGATGTTGCAGACGTTACGTAAGGTTCACCGATCAGATCGAGTGGTGCGTTCGGGGCCAAGCCCAACAAGACGCGCAAATCGTGTTCCGCCTGATGCAACTGAATCGTGCAATCGGACAATCGCTTGCTCGCATCGGCGTACGCATTCAGTCCCGCGCTGGCGCTATCGTAAGTCAGGTTCCCCTGCTGCAAGGCTTTGCGCACGTCAACGTCCACCTGGGCAAGCGCACTCTGCTCAGCGGCCAACTGCGTATACTGCGTGCGCAGCGACATGACCTGATTGAATAGCAGGCGCGATTGCGCCACCGTCTGCCATTCCGCCCATAACAGATCTAGATTGACCTGTTCGGCCTGCCCTTTTGCAACGGCCTTGCGGGTCGAACGAAGCAGCAAGCTTGTTATGTCTTCGCTAATGCCGAGGTTGTACGCACTCGTGAATCCAGGCTGCCGATGCGCCAGAAAATCCTTGCCCGCCGAAATCTGCGGATCTGGCAACAAACCGGCTTCAAACACCTGCGCACGTGCGATACCCAGTTGATCGCGTTGGGTGCGAAGATCCGGATTGTTGGCGACAGCCAGAATGGCGACATCCGTTGAATCGAGCCCTGTCGACAGATCGAAACGATGTTCGCGCAAAGCGGGCAACGGCATATCGGCAACATTGACCGAAAGATGCAAAACATCCTGCGCACCCTGCCCGTCACCCAGCGGTAACGGCGAATACGTCGCGCAACCGGCAAACAGCGTCGCACCGACCAACGCGCATGCCATGCGCGCATTCAAAATTGCCTCGCGATGTAGCCATGCCCTCGCCAACCGTACCTGCACGCATAGAGTCCTATTGTTGTATCCCTTAAAGGCTAGCGGCATTGGCTTAGCGGATACTTTGTTGCGGTTTGGTAACCTTGCATTCGAAGGAACCATGTAAACAAGCATTTAAACTTTAAAATCATGTATTTGCAACGCATTTGCCCACTCAATCCAAGCCGCACTGAAAACCCACTTTCCCCGCAGCCATTGCACCCGGTCGACGCCGTGAATCAGGCGTTGCGGCAGTCGCAATTGACACAGTTGCGACAACCACCAGTCCATCGCGCGTCCCACATGATCGCTGCGCCAAGCCACATAAAGCACGTTGGGTTCGCACGCATCGGCGACGCGCTTTTCGACCAACCCCCTTGTTTGAGCTACTACTGCACGCGTCGACGCGGCAGCCAACCGATCCCCAGACCTTCGCACTGTAAACGTATCTTTGCACCCATGCCTGGTACGGCCATGGTTTGCTGACCTGACAACCAACCGTAGCAGCGGCGATCGATGGCGCGCGATGAGTCAGCCACTACACGGTGCAATTGGGTAACCATTGTTCCTGTTGCAACGAGGCATGGACTTTCGTCGGCGGGTGGCGCGCTGACACTGTAAACACGCGCTCCTAGCGCCCAATGTAGACGGCGTGATCATTCCCGATAGCGGACACTGGCTGATGGAAGAAGCGCCCAAGCAGACTATCCCGGTCATCGTCGCATTTCTGGACAAGACCCCGCAGTGACCCTTATTCACTTTAATCGGGCCGAGCGATCACTATGTAAAACACGTTCGGCCCTTTTTCTCTCCACTCAGGCTGGAATTTCTTATGCGCATTGAACTCCGCAACAAAACCGCCATCGTGACGGGCTCTACAGCAGGCATCGGCCTTGCCATTGCAAACGGACTGGCCGCCAGCGGCGCGCACGTCGTCGTTACCGGACGCACTCAGATACGCGTGGATAGCGCACTGGCAACCATTGCAAAGGACGTACCCAACGCGAAGGTCTCCGGATTAGCCGGCGATCTGGGGACGCGCGACGGCGCCGAACAATTAATCGCTGCCATGCCGGACGCCGACATCCTCGTAAACAACTTGGGGATTTTCGAACCGAAAGCCTTTTTCGACATTCCGGATGAAGAGTGGCTGCACTTCTTCGAAGTGAATGTGTTGAGTGGCATTCGATTGGCCCGCCACTATGCGCAAGGTATGGCCAAGCGAGGTTGGGGCCGCATCCAGTTCATATCCAGCGAATCGGGTGTGCAGATCCCTGCCGAGATGGTCCATTACGGCACCACCAAGACTGCGCAGCTTGCCGTGTCCCGCGGTCTAGCCGAAACATTGGCCGGCACCGGCGTTACCGTCAACGCGATTCTCCCAGGCCCTACGCGTTCGGAAGGCGTAGGAGACTTCTTCGGCAAGATCGCAGCCGAGAAAGGTGTAACCCAAGCGGACGTCGAACGCGATTTCATCGCTACACATCGACCGACATCATTGATCAAGCGTCTCGCAACAGTCGAGGAAGTGGCCAACCTAAGCGTGTATCTCGCCTCAGAGCAGGCATCGGCCACCACAGGGGCTGCTGTGCGCGTCGATGGCGGCGTGGTGCGCTCGATCATTTGAGGTCGCGCTTAATACACATTTCACCTCCTGCGACAAGCCGTTAACTCTTTGCGTGTTATAGCGCACGTTCGCATCGCCGCCGCCTCGCTGCGTACGCTCCATCGTTCGATTTTCCCGAGCCGGATAGGAGAGATTTGTTATGAGGCCCAAGAGCGTTCGAATAACCGTGTTGCTTGTTGCAACGTTAGGTGTCGTTGGGGGTGTCGCGATTGCAGCGCACGATGTGCAAGACAGGTCCACCCTTAAAGTGCCTAACGGAGGACTCGCGTTCTCCGATTTCAAAGGCTATGAGTCATGGCAAGACGTCGCGGTCAGTGAAACGAAAACCAGCGTCAAGGCGATTCTGGCAAACGACATCATGATTCAGGCCTATAAGGACGGTGTCCCGGGCAACGGCAAGCCATTCCCCGAAGGGTCCAAGATTGTGAAAATCGAGTGGCTCAAAAAGGTGAACACAAAGTCGCCGTATTTTGTCGAAGTACCCGACACGCTGAAGTCCCTTTCATTTATCGAGAAGGACTCCACGAGATTCCCGAAGACACACGGGTGGGCCTATGCCCAATGGGTTAACGATCCAGCCACGCAAACGCTCAAGGCGTCGGTGAGTGGCCCGGAATGCGGGTATGCATGTCACACGGCCGTTGCTGCGCAGGATTACATCTTCACGTTATATCCGCCCAGGTAAGGCGCGACACCCACAGACGATAAGCTCAGACTTCCTCGTGCGAGTCGCTGGCGGGCGCTATTGTCCGTCGCGATCCTGGAGCTTCGTGTAAGCCTCATCCTTGCCCGCCGTGTAAAGCCTCACCCCCTTATGCGGGTAGTCACATACATCGTGTTCCAACCGTTGCCCAACAACGAGGAACACAAGGGGTTCGCTGCCTGCGTTGGTAATGACGTGGGCAGCGCCTCTGCGGGGAAAGCCTAGAAAATCACCGGCACCTACGCCACAAACCTGTTCGTCGATAAGCGCTTGGCCATGCCCGGAAAGAATGTACAAACATTCTTCTTCGTAGAGATGCCGATGATATTCCGAAGAGTCATGGCCGGGCATGAGGGTGATAATGTGCGCTCCAAGTTGCGTCAAGCCCACGACATCGCCAACTGACTTCCTGAGTCGAATGGCGTTGGGATTCAAGGTATGGACTGCGCGAGTGACGCTCATCGCCTGAATATCTGCGGCTTTCAATAACTCTTTTGGTTGCTTCATGTCGCAGACTCCAATTTTTCATTAATGCGTGGGTGTTGCACAAAGACGCTGGCCCGCGGAAATGGGATGCGGGCGATGCTGAAGTCAGATATTTCCGCGATGCGCATTCGTCGCAACTTCCGCAACTTGATATTCCGGAACCAGATGCGGATCGGCAGCTCGCCTTTGTCTTCGGTGCCCTGCAACGAAATATGCCCCGTCTTGAAGCTGCCAAAATCCGGCCACTGGGTGAACTTGGTGCGCGCGATCAGCTTTCGCCAGTCGTCATTCCAGAAATACGTGTCGATCACCTTATGTCCATTCTGGAAGAACTGGATGTGTCCGTGATCGGCGATGATCTCAAACTGATTCCAGTTGCCGGCCTCATGCACGCGTTCGACATCCGATGAAATGAGATCGAACAGATCGCCGGAGCGTTCGTAAAGGACCTGACTGTCGGGCTTCGTGCAGACCAGATCGGCAATCTGCATTTCCGGGCCCGTTTCGTAGGTCTCCTGATATTTTGGCGATTCGTGCACATAGAACATCACGCCGCTGTCCGCACAGGGCGTCATCTTCCATTCCAGCTTCAAATCGAAATTGCTGTATTCGGCGTCGGTGACCAGGTCGGCGAAATCCTTCTCATCACCCGTGCGCGAGCGTTCCAGCATGATGGCGCCATCGTCGATCTTCCAATCTTTGCCTGGCGCTTTCTGGAGATAGGAATGCCAGCCGTCGAAATTCTTTCCGTTGAACAACAGCTGCCAACCTTGTGCCTTTTCCTGAGCAGTTAGCGTATTGGCCTCTTGCGCATGGACCAGCGATGGAACGATGCCGCCAATCAGGACAGCAGTGATTACACTCGCGCATAATTTTTTCAGCATGTTGCATATCCTTGGTTGTGTTCGTCAGCTGTCGCTGCAGATTCGGTTATGGGTAGAGAACATAGCAACTTTTGTGAGCGGCCCCAATGTGCGCAAAGAAATAGCGCCATATACGCGCCGGTTCGACATTCGCCTTGGAGGCCAGGATCGGCATTGAAGTAGCCCCTACAAAATGGGCTGGCTTATTACCTCTCAGGTAATTGGCTCGTTGAACTCACATGAATATCGTTCGTATACCGTCATCGATTCCGATGCGCTCATTCATAGAGGACAACCCATGTCAGCCTTCCCCATCTACACGATCGAATCCACCCCCGAACAGTCCAAGCCCTCTCTGGAGGCACTGCAGAGTGCGTTCGGAATCATTCCGAATATTGCCGGTGCCATGGCTGCGTCGCCTGTCTTGATCGGCAGCCTGGTCGGACTGTTCGCCAAAGTTCATGGCGGCAGCTTTTCCGAAGAGCAGGTTCAAATCGTCTTGCTTACCAATGCCGTCACCAATGCGTCCTCCTGGGCGGTGGCGTTCCATTCCTTCCTGGCCGTGAAAGAAGGTGTCGACGCGACAGATGTCGATGCCATCCGCGAACGGCG
Source organism: Dyella sp. (assembly GCF_035486915.1). Classification (GTDB taxonomy): domain Bacteria; phylum Pseudomonadota; class Gammaproteobacteria; order Xanthomonadales; family Rhodanobacteraceae; genus Dyella_B. The sequence goes on from NZ_DATHMR010000181.1 coordinate 11,791, forward strand.
GACTCCTAAGAATGCGAAGAGTGCCGCCTTGTCCACCCTTGCACGGGCGCTCATCGAAAAGCGTGGGCATCTCAACGATAAGGATATGTCGGCATTCCTCGACGCCGGCTTCGGCAAGGACCATCTTCTGGAGGTCATCGGCATCGTCGCCGCATCCACCATTACCAACTACACGGGCAGTGTCACCAACCCGCCGCTGGAAGCAGCGTTTCAGGCCTATCGTTGGCGTGCACCAACAGCCTGATTCCCTGCAGATCGTCACCGGGAGGCCGTTCTGAGTAGCGGCCACCCGGAATAGTTGATCTCTAGGCAACAGGCGCATCCCATGTATCAGCCAACCATCGCTAGTATCGCGGTTGCATGTGCGACGGAGAGTCAAATGGGTACTGTTCGTACGGACCAGAAGCATCTCCCCGATAACTTGGGGCGACTGCTGCGTCACTGGCGGGAGGTACGTGGCGCCAGCCAGCTGGGCTTGGCGCTTGATGCCGGTATTTCGCAGCGGCACCTGAGCTTTATTGAAAGCGGCAGAAGTGCGCCAAGTCGTCAGACACTCTCCAGCATTGCCCAGTCGCTGGATGTTCCGCTACGCGAGCGAAACGCAATCTTCCTTGCCGCCGGTTATGCACCGGTCTACTCGGAAGCACCCTGGAATGCCAAGGAGATGCAGGGTATTACTCGTGCACTCGATCGCATGCTTCGCCAGCACGATCCCTTTCCCGCCATCGTCATGGATCGTTATTGGAACGTGCTGAGCACTAACGAATCATCGCCACGCTTTTTCGGGTCGTTCATCGACATGGCTGCGCGTACCGGGCCGCGCAATATGCTGCATCTCATCTTTGATCCCGATGGCATGCGGCCATTCGTCGTAGATTGGGAAACGGTAGCCAAAAGCCTTATCCAGCGCGTCTATCGCGAAACAGTTGGGCGCGTACTGGACGAACAAACCCGGGCGTTGCTCGATGAATTGTTTGCTTACCCTGGTGTTGATGCATCGTGGCGGTTACATGGATCGGTCGGGTCTGCTCCGACTTTGCCGATGATTCCGATGGGCTTTAGTAAAGACGGCAAGGTGCTCAGCTATTTCTCGATGGTGACCAGTGTAGGAGCACCGCAAAGTGTTGCAGCACAAGAGCTTCGCGTCGAATCCATGTTCCCGGCAGATGAGGAAACGGAGGTGTTACATAGAAAATGGGTGTCGAGTGGTCGTACACAAGCCTGAAATGAGGATTGGCAATCGGGAACACTACGGCAACGCGATCCCTAATTTGTCGCACCTGTGTGGCATGATCGCCATGAACGTCAAGGATATTGCCTGGGACGGGAGCGGCGATGCGTTGCGCGATGCTGATCGTGGCAATGATGGGCTTCGGGGCGATGTCGAGCGCTTACGCAATAGCGCCCGACGCTTCAGCCAGATCGTTGGACGGGGCCGGTCAATGGATAGAGGCCGCCGACGCCTCCCCGGCAGCGCTTGCACCTGCGCAAAGCACCGATTGCGCGCAAAACATTTTCAAGCGCCTCGGCGCCGCCTATCGTGAAGACGCACAACCTTCCGATCCGAATAGCCCCGCGCCCGCGCGACGAGGCATGAGCGCTCCTTTGGATTCACCCGCTTTCCCATCAGCCGAGTGGCAGCTTGGTGGCGTCAGCTTTCCCATCGGCGCGCCTGATGAAAATTCGCAGTACCCGCTTGAAAAAGCGCTTGGCTGTACGACTCTTGGTCAATGGATGCAGAAGCATCGCATTGAGATGTTCGGCTGGGTGAACGTGTCGGGAAACCTCAGCAGTTCGAATTTCACCAACTACCCTCTTTCGTACGAAGTGCGCCCCAATCGCATCGAATTCGATCAAGCCGTCCTAAACATCCAACGAATTGTAGACACGGTGCAAACCGATCATCTCGATTGGGGTTTCAACCTATCCACACTGTACGGCTACGACTACCACTTCACAACGATGAAAGGGGTATTCAGCAATCAGCTGCTGAACAATTCATCGGCGAATGCACAACTTCCCGGCCACATCTATGGCGTCGATCCTATGCTGTTCTACGTGGATCTCTACGTACCATGGGTTGCCGAAGGCATGGTCATCAGGTTCGGCCGCTGGCTATCGCTGCCGGACATCGAAGCGCAGTTTTCCCCGAACAACTATTTGGTGACCCATTCGATTCTGTATACGGCCGATCCGTACACCCAAATGGGCGTGCTGACGACGACGCGTATCAATGCGCAATGGACCGTACAGGTCGGTATGAATGGCAGCGACGACACGGCCGTTTGGAATCACAGCGCGCGGCCCACATTTCAAGCGTGCGTCCGCTGGGTATCGACCAGCAACAACGACATACTCTACCCGTGCATCAACAGCGTAAACGGCAGTAACTACAACTACGACAATCTCCAGATGTATGTCATGACATGGGGCCACCGTTTCAGTCAGCGCTTCCATATCCTTACGGAAGCGTATGAGATGTATGCACGAGGGATTCCTGGCTATGGCCCGGGCGGCACATCGGGGGTGGCCGGATCCTCGCCTCTACCAGGCGAGGCTGGAGAGTTTGGCATCGTCAACTATATGAACTTTGAGCTCGACACCAGCAACATGCTGTCGTTCCGCAATGAGTTCTACAACGACGAGAAAGGACAGCGCACCGGTTACGCCACACGCTATAGCGAACACACGCTTGGACTCACGCACTGGGTATCGCAAGACCTCGAAATTCGGCCGGAGCTACGCTACGACCATTCGTATGACGAAGCCGCCTACGACAGAGGCAAACGCGATTACCAAGCCGTTGCCTTGATCGATGTCATCTTGCATTACTGATGCGACCGTACAGTTAGATGTCATTAGTGGTTGTATAACCAGCGTGGAAAAAGGGGCAGAGTCGTTTTCTGATCACCTTTGAAAAAGGCCCAAAGAAAAAGCGCCGCAAGGGTGCCTTTTCAGTGTTCGCAATCGAGGCCAAGATCGAAATCGAACCGGTGTACACGGCTTTGCAGGCCGTTGACATATTTATATTTCAAATACTTACATAGCACGCCAGCCACCCCACCACCCTGGGCGCTGACACTCAACATAGATTCGTGCGATATTCTCAACATCGAAGATCGCGAAAAACGACCGTCTGCTTTCGTTTGGCCAGAGAGCCACTCAAGCACAGGGCCGCACACACGCCACCAAGCAGTTTGAGTTAGGTCGGCCAGCGTTTCCACCGACATCTGTCGGACCCATTACGAGTTGTCGTGCTTTCAGTACGACCTACTCGTATTTATTGGAAGACGCTATGAATAGACCTCTCAGCTCATCAAAGCCCCTGTTAGATTCCCAAATCGCAATCGTTGGTGCCGGCCTCGGCGGATTGACGCTCGCGCGCGTCTTGTACGTCAACGGAATTCACGCGACGGTCTACGAGGCGGAAGCGTCGCCCGATGCGCGAGCGCAAGGCGGGTTGCTGGATATTCACGATTACAACGGCCAGCTCGGACTGAGGGCCGCTGGTCTCTACGATAAATTTCTTGACCTTACTCTTCCGGGCGAGGATGCCAAGCGCGTGGTCGACAAACACGGAAATGTCTTGCTTGATAAGCCCGGACTAGTCGACGCATCCAGGCCGGAGGTCGATAGAGGCGACCTTCGTCGGCTTCTGATCGAGTCGTTACCCTCGGACGCCATTCGGTGGGGCTACAAGCTCACGAACGCCGGTCATATCAATGATCGACAGTACCAACTGACGTTTACCAACGGTACTTCGGTAACCACAGATCTCTTGGTCGGTGCTGATGGTGCATGGTCAAGAGTTCGCCCACTCCTTTCTCCAGCAAAACCGACCTATATCGGCACTATCTTTGTGGAGACCAGCCTGCTCGACAGTGACACTCGACATAAGGCCAGCGCGGACGCAATTGGTAGCGGAACGCTCATGGCAGTCGAACCAGGGAAAGGAATTTTGGCACACCGTTATGCTGACGGGACTTTGCGTAGTTACGTCGCGTTGAACAAATCGGAGGCATGGATCAACGCAATTGACTTCAGCAATAAGTCCGCTGCGCTCGATCGGATTGCAAAAGAATTCGAGGGATGGCCCCCAGCGCTGAGGGTTTTGATCACCGATTGCGAGACCGAGCCAGTGGTGAGGCCTATTTATGCCCTTCCGATCAACCATCAATGGGAACGCGTAGCTGGCGCCACCCTGGTTGGCGACGCCGCTCACTTGATGTCCCCCTTTTCAGGCGAGGGAGCCAACCTCGCCATCTATGACGGTGCTGAGTTAGCGAAAGCCCTGTGCGCAAATCCCGGTGATATGGAGACCGCGCTTGAGAACTATGAACGGGCTCTATTTCTTCGCAGCACGTCTGTTGCCGATCAAACGGCACAAAACCACCAACGATTTTTTGGCGAACACGCACCCCAAAGCGTCGTGGAACTGTTCGCCGCGCACTAGTTTTCCGCATCGAATGGCTGCTTTAAGTCGATTCCGGAATTCAACGCAGGTTCGAAACTGCCCAGGGAACAAACCGCCGCGCATGCTTCGCAGGCCGTTGGCGTTCTTACGGATCGCTACGTTATGGAAACGGTATCAGGTTGAGCTTCGCCTCAAGAGCAAGCAAAGAAAAAGCGCCGCAAGGGCGCTTTTTTGAAGTTCGCAATGGAGGCCGAGGTCGAAATCGAACCGACGTACACGGCTTTGCATGCCGTTGACAAGTTGGCAATAACAACGACTTACATAACTTGCCACCCGGTCTGCCAACTATGGCCGCGGCCAAATCTTCAGACCACCACTACTGCGCGTCTTTTGGCATGGTCTAGTTAGGTCCGCTTTCGGCCCGCAGCGGACATCAATACGTTTCAATCGACAATTTTTGGGGAGGACTTGCAGGTGCCGACAAACGGCTTTGTTGCTACAGAGTCCATTCCCCCGCCAATCTGATAGGCGATCGTTTTCTTTGCTTGATCGAATTCATAGATTTCCTCATGACCAAACAAGTTGGGTGAGATCTTAAGTTGAGCCTCACCTGGCTTGACGGTTATCCGGATGACTTTGCCAGAATGTTCTACTTCACAAACATCACCTTCCCGGCAGATTTGTCTCATTCGAAACGAGCCCGTAAAGGCGACCTCAAGCGATCGTAAGTCCGCATTTGGATAAATAAGAAGCTGCCGGTGTTCTTTACGAGAGATGCCGTCTGCGTAAGCTACTTCGCCAGTCATGTCACAGAGAACAGCAGGTTCTTGTGATGGATTTGTAATATCGATGGGACGTAGATCTGCACATGCGCTGCAAAAACATATAACGACGATGAAAATGCGCTTAAACACGGCTCTCTCCGATTATGTACTTTTCGCGAGTTATTATGGATGAGTGGGAATGTCCGCAACACGAAGCGGACTCATGATGGCAAAGGACTGTTCGAAAATTGAGGCAAAACGCGCTAAGGGGAACGTTGTGGACAATGCTGACTCATCCGACTCGGATGTCGTGAAAGATAACGTAGAAGATTTAGGTGACGGCTGCACCCTTCCAGTAATGAATACCGTTCACTACGGCGCCGCGATCTTCTTGGTATTGGGCCTGTTTCTCTTAGTGCCTGGATTATTTGCCAGCAATACAAGGGTCGTCCCTGTAGTTCTTTCCATTTTTCCCTTATCGCTGGGATTACTGTTTGCATTCAACGCACGACGAATGGGTGCCGATATTGTGATTAATGATGACGCTGTTTTCCGTAGGCGAAGCGATACCGTGTACGACCTCGTGGAATGGAAGAATGTGGCCGCAATTGAGTTGTACAGGGCTGGAGGAGCACGCGGGGGGCCGGTATTCACGGCGTACCGCCTGATTATGAAGCAGGATAAAAGCGGTCGGGAGAAAACAGGATTTGGGGTGAGTAGAAACGTGCTACGAAACCCCGGTCGATTGATTCGCTACTTCAACCACTACGCCGCCCGCTACGAAATTCCGATCGTGGCGGATAACCGTTTCACTAAGCGCAAGCTAGAACGAATTCCATATGAGGAAATTGACTGGGATCAGCTTTCGATTCTGACGGGACATGGCCCGCCAGCGAGGGACTAGCCCTCAGCCGTGACCCATGACAGAAGTTGCAAGCTGACAGCTTCACGTAGCGAACGATCAATGCTGAAGGGCAAAACGTAATGTCCGCTTTCGACGGCGGACCTTCGGATGCGCGATCGACGTCCGGTTTTGCGCCGGGTTGTTAGCCCGACGTGGGGCAGATAAAGTTCTCATAAGTCAGGGCTTTACGGGCCGCGTTCAGCAAGGGCGCAAAGATGTATAACCGGACGTCGACGTCCGTCTATTAGGTAGTTAGCCGAGCATGCACACCTCCCAACTCATCTTTAAGCTTCTCGGCGCTATTCACGGACTCGTCGGCGTTGTCCTGTTAGTCGTGGCACTGGACAAAGACTTCCAAAAATTCTGCTTCTACAAGGGCGAGGACGCCTTCGTAGGTGACCTTCACAAAAATCTCGCGCTTTTCGGTAGCTCACTGTTAATTGCTTGCGGTGCCTTTGGGTTCTTCAAACCGACGTTCGCCGTAGGCGCCGCTTGGCTTTCCTTTCTTGTTTATCTATTACCCTCGCTTGCCGACCTCATGGCGGGACGTCGCTTTGGCAAGTTCTGCAAGGAGTGCGCAGCAACCTTCAGCGTTCGTGTCGTCGCTGCAGCAGCGCTTACTGCAGTGCTGCAGCACGGGTAGTATGGCTAACAACTCGTTCAAGGCGGACGCCTCCGGCGCCGCTTAACTCAGGCGTTAGGGGTCAAATGCGCGGTTCGTCCAAAGACTACTGGTTGCTTCTTGGCGGCATTCTCCCTGCGCTCGTAGTTGTTGCGGCCGCATATCTCTACGTGCCTATGTTCATCAGCATGTATTTGCAAGTCAGTTCGCATTTGCCTCCACAGACCGCTTTACTATTTGCTGGGTATCGTTGGTTGGCACTTCTACCGTTGGC
>NZ_DATHMR010000182.1:0-8316 GCF_035486915.1 Dyella sp.
CCGTCAACACGGCGACAAACGCAGCGACTTTGGTAGCTTGCACAGTCATGTCATTCTCCTCGCGCAATCAGGCCGATGCCGCTGCAGTCGTCGACACATGCACTGGCTGGCCAGCGCTGATCGCATCGCCCGGATTCACAATCACGCGCTCGTTGCCGCGAAGCCCGCTTCGAATCTCCACGCGCGTACCGAAATCGCGACCCAAGACAATCGGCATCAGTTGCACTTTGTTCTGATCGTTCACCACCGCCACCTCCACGCCTGTCGGCCGGAACAGCAGCGCGTTCGCAGGAAGGCTGAGTCCAGGTTTTGAATTGGCCAGGCCGAGGTGCACTTGTGCAAAGGCGCCGGGAAGAATCGTGTCGTCTTTGTTGTCGACGTCGACCTCCACGCGCAGCGTGCGACTGACGGAGTCGATCGCGCCCGACGTGCGCGCCACAACGCCGCTGAATAAACGTCCCGGATATTGCGGCAGGCTCAATTGAGCGGTCGTGCCAGCGACAACTTCGGGAGCCTGGTCTTGCGGAACATCGACGAAAACACGCAAGCGATCGGTCTCGGCCAGATCGAACAACGCGGCAGGTGCGCCGCCGTTGCTCCCCGCATCGATAAGCGAACCCGTATCGATATTGCGCCGCGTAATCGTGCCCGCAAACGGCGCATAAACTTTCTCGTAAGACTGCATCTTTTCCAGTCGCGCCACGTTTGCATTGGCAGCAGCCAGCGTGGCCTGCTTCGCCTGCATCGCGCTAAGATTTTCTTGCGCGGACTGACGCGACACCGAGTTGGTGGCAAGCAACTCCTGCCAGCGGTCCGACGTGACTTTCGCAATCCGATAGTCGGCCAGCGCTGACCCCGCGTCCGCACGCGCCTGCTGCAATTGCGCATCCACTTCAGGCGCATCGATAGTGGCCAGCAGCTGACCGGCCTGCACTTGCGTGCCGATATCGGTGTACCAGTGGCTCAGGTAACCATTGGTTCTGGCGTAGATGCGCGTGGCCTGGAAGGCTTGCACGTCACCGGGTAGATCGATGGTGCGACTCTCAGGCGCAGCGGCGGGGCGCACCACGGCTACAGTCGGTTCGCTAAGCGATTGCGTCTGGCGATTCACCGCCATGTGCGCGACGAGCCGAGGCGCCGTGCCAATGCCCAATGCGAATACCACGACAGCACCGGGAATAAGTCGAAGCATCAGCGTCGATGTGGACGAACGTGATTTGGTTTGAGTGGCCATAACCGTATTCCCCGTCAGGATTTCAGTTCAGTGTCGAGTGAGAGATTCGCCGGCGCAGTTGAAGCACTGCGACGTTGCAACCAACCTTGAGCGGCGGCAAACAACGTCGGTACGAAGATCAAAGTGGAAACCGTGCCGAACATCAGGCCACCGATCACAGCGCGACCCAACGGCGCGTTCTGCTCACCGCCGTCGCCGAGCCCGATCGCCATCGGCAACATGCCGATCAGCATCGCCAGCGCCGTCATCAATACCGGGCGGAAGCGACTGCTGCCCGCCTCGAACGCTGCATCGAGCGCGGTTGCGCCGGCCGCAAGGCGCTCACGCGCAAAGCTCACCACCAGAATGCTGTTGGCCGTGGCAATGCCGATGCACATGATCGAGCCAGTCAAAGCAGGCACGCTCACCGTTGTGCCGGTCACAAACAACATCCAGACGATGCCGGCGAGAGCGCCGGGCAGGGCGCAGATGATCACCAGCGGATCGACCCACGACTGGAAGTTCACCACCATCAATGCATAGACCAGCCCGACTGCGAAAAGCAGGCCAAGCATCAATCCTTGAAACGATGACTGCATGGTCTGCACTTCGCCGCGAATCTCAATGCTCGATCCACCTGTAAGGCCTGCGCGTGCATGATCGACCAGCCGCGAAATGTCGCCAGCGACTGCACCAAGGTCACGCCCCTGCACGCCGGCGAAAATATCGATGACCGGCTGCACGTTGTAATGCGAAACCACAGCATCCTGGTTGGCGCGCTGGAACGTACTCAGCGATCCGAGAATCGGCACCGCCTGACCCGACTGAGGCGCCGTGCCTTTGCCCAAGGTCGCATTCAAGGGAATATTGCCCAGCGCCTGCAGCGAATCGATGGTGTACTGCGGTGACTCCGTCATCAACGGATAGCTCACACCGTTCTTGGGATTCAGCCAGAAATTCGGCGTCGTCTGCGAGCTGCCTGAAAGCGCGATCAAGAGATTCTGCGCAATCGTGCGTTGCTGGAAGCCAGCCTGGATTGCTTTCGTTCGATCGACCTCGACATTGATAGCAGGCGCATCGTCCGGTTGCTGGATTCGCGGATCGACCAGGCCGGGCACGCTGCGGAATGCCTGCAACAGTTTCTCCGCCGTGGCGCGATTCGCTACCTCGTTATTGCCCACGATCTGCACGTCAATCGGGGAGGGCAGGCCGAAGTCGAGAATCTGGCTGATGATGTCCGCCGGCAGAAACGAGAAGCTGGTGCCGGGGAAATCCTGATTGAGCTTTTCGCGCAGCAATGAAACGTACTGCTGCGTCGGCTTATGCCCGGGCTTGAGCGTAATAAGGATATCCGCGTCCGCAGAACCGACAGGCGAAGACGAATCGTAGGTGAGATTAATGCCGCTCACCGGCAGGCCGATGTTGTCCAGAATGCCAGACAGCTGCGACGGCGGAATAAGCGCCCGAATCTTCTGCTCGGCCAGATCGACCAATCGCGCCGTCTGTTCGATACGCGTTCCGGTCTTCACACGCATATGCAAACGGATCTCGCCGGTGTCGGATGTCGGAAAAAAATCGCGCCCAAGCACCGGCAACAGCAGCATCGAACCCAGACAGATAGCGGCAAATACCAAGGCAACCTTGCCGGGACGCGCAAGCGCACGATGCAAAAGTGCGTGATAGCGCTCGCCCAACGCCTCGAATCCGCGCTCGAACCGTTGCTGAAAGCGTGCCAGCGCATGCGTGCTCGGCTTCGCACCAGCGGCTCCCTTGCGCTCATGGCGCAGCAGATACATCGCCAACGTAGGAATGAGCGTGCGCGAGAAGAAATACGACGCAAGCATGGCGAACACCACCGCCTCGGCAAGCGGCACGAACAAATAACGCGCAACGCCAGGCAACAGAAACATCGGCAAGAAGACAATGCAGATCGACAGCGTCGAAACCAGTGTCGGCAGCGCGATCTCCGCGGATGCATCGACGATAGCCGTCATCAGCGGGTTGTCGCTTTCCAGGTGGTGGCTGATGTTTTCGATCGCCACCGTCGCGTCATCGACCAGAATGCCCACCGCCAGCGCCAAGCCACCCAACGTCATGATGTTGATCGTCTCGCCAAGACACGACAGCACGATCAACGATGTAAGGATCGACAACGGAATGGTCGCCGCGATGATCAGCGTGGAACGCCAGCTGCCGAGAAATAGCAGGATCATCACCGCCGTCAGGCCGGCGGCGATCACGCCCTCGCGCACCACCCCACTCACCGCCGCGCTGACGAAAACCGATTGATCGGACACCGGCTTTACAACCAGCGCCTTCGGCAATCCAGCAGCTATCTTTGGCAGCAGCGCCTTGACGTTCGCAATGATGTCGAGCGTCGACGCATCGCCGGTCTTCTCCACCTGTAACAGGGCCGAACGCACACCGTCTACACGCACGATATTCGTCTGCGGTGCATAGCCATCGCGCACCGTCGCCACATCGCGCAGATAGATCACGCCACCTTGCGTCGCCTTGACCGGTAGATCGTTGAGTGCGGCTATCGAATCGGTACTGCCATTCATATTGACGTTGTATTCCAACGCGCCGATCTTCGCGGTACCACCCGGAAGAATCAGGCTCTGTGCGTTGACAGCATTGACGACATCGAGCGGAGACAGCCCTTTAGCCTGCATCGCCTGCGAATCGATATCGACCATCACCTGCCGCACCTTGCCGCCGAACGGCAACGGCACCGCCGCACCTTGCACTGTGGCCAGCTGCGTGCGGATGAAGTTATTGCCAAGGTCGTAAAGCTGCTGCTCCGACAGCGTCTTGCTGGACAGCGCCAACTGCAAGATCGGCACGGTCGATGCGTTGTATGAAATGATCAGCGGCGGCAAGGTGCCCGGCGGCAACACGCGCAGCAGCGACTGCGAATTGGCAGAAGCCTCGGCGATGGCACGATTGATATCGGCGCCCGTATGAAAATAAACCTTGACGACAGCGACGCCGTTAACCGTCTGCGACTCGATGTGCTCGATATTATCGACGTCGGACGTCAATGCCCGCTCGTAGGGCGTGGTGATGCGATTGGCCATGTCGGTCGCGGAAAAACCGTTGTACGACCAGACGATGCTCAACACCGGAATATTGATATTCGGAAAGATATCCGTCGGCGTGCGTCGGATCATCAGCGGCCCGATGATCGCGATAAGCAGCGCCAGCACAATAAAGGTGTAAGGCCGTTTCAGCGCAAGTTGAACGATCCACATACTGCGTTTCCCGTCACGTAGGCTTGGGCTGCAGACTAGGTTCCGGGCGCTTGCCGGGCTCTGACGGAAAGCTGACAAATTTGTAATCGCGCCTCCCCGGCCCCCCGCGTATGATTTCCGGGTACGCAGCGGAGACGCTTCATGCGCCTGTTAGTGATCGAAGACGAACGCAAAGCCGGCGAGTACCTGAAAAAAGGTCTCGAGGAATCCGGTTTCACCGTCGATATTGCCTACAACGGCATCGACGGATTACATCTTGCCCTTGAAGACGATTATGAGTTGATCGTGCTCGACGTCATGCTTCCCGGTATGGACGGCTGGACGGTGCTGGAACGGCTTCGCGCAAAGAAAGAAACACCGGTGCTTTTCCTCACCGCGCTGGACGAGTTGGAAGAACGCGTGCGCGGCCTTGAGTGTGGCGGCGACGACTACCTCGTCAAACCCTTCGCCTTTGTCGAACTGCTGGCGCGCGTTCGCACGCTCCTGCGCCGCGGGCCGCCTAGAGACGTCGAACACGTCCATATCGGCGATCTCGAAATCGACGCAATTCGCAGGCGAGTACGCCGAGCAGGCCAGAAGATCGACCTGACGCCCAAAGAGTTTTCGTTGCTTCAACTTTTGGCACGTCGGCGCGGCGAAGTATTAAGCCGCACGCAGATCGCTTCGTACGTATGGGATATGAACTTCGACAGCGATACCAACGTCGTCGACGTAGCGATACGACGCCTGCGCGTGAAAGTCGACGACGGTCACGACACCAAACTCATTCATACGGTGCGTGGCGTCGGTTACGTACTCGATCTGGAAGCGCATGGATGAGCGGCTTCTCGCTAAGCACGCGGCTTGCGACGACATTCATCGCGATCACCGCCGTGTGCTTCATGGCAGTCGGCTTTCTTCTCTACGATGCACTCGCTTCGCGCCTCACCGCTCAGGACGATACGAACATAGTGCTTGCGACACGGCACTTGCGCCGCTTGGTCGCCGAGGTGCAATCGGATGCGGATGTAACGCAGCACCGCGATCGCCTGGTCGCCCTTGTGCTGGGAGACCCGGCCCTCGCCATGCGCATATCCGACGCAAGCGGCCGCGCGTTAATCGATTACAACCCGTCCGGCATTCCGCTCCAACCGATGGCCGCAGTGGAAGCGGACGGACGCATCACTCAGAAAAACGTTCAAGTCTGGCGCGATCTCAACCATGCGCCAATCGATGGTGTCGCAACGCAGGGCGTACTCGCCGATGGTTCGCATGTCGTCATTGCTGTGGTGCGATCGCTGGCCGATAGAGCCGCCTTGTTGTCGCGCTTCAGACGTGACATCGCCGCCATCGTGATCGCCGCCATGTTGCTGGTGACATTGTTAAGCTTCCTACTGGTGCGCCGCGCATTGCGTCCGCTTCATACCATGGCCGCACAGGCCAAGGGCATTACCGCGCACCGTTTGGATGCGCGCATGTCGTTGGAGCAGTCACCCATCGAACTTCAGCAACTGACATCGTCGCTCAACGACATGCTGGAGCGGCTGGAACAAGGTTTCGCTCGCGTATGGCAATTCACCGTAGATCTCGCCCACGATCTGCGCACGCCACTAAGCAATCTGCGCGGAACGAATGAAGTGGCGCTGACGCGACCGCGCTCCGTCGCCGAATACGAATCGCTACTGGGTTCCAACATCGAGGAATGCGAGCGCGTGAGTCGCACCATCGAAAGCGTCTTGTTCCTGGCGCGCGCCGAGAACCCGCAATTCGCCTTGCGTATCGTGGAAATGGATTTGGTCGAGCAGCTTGACGCCATGGCGGATTACTTCGAGGGACTATCGTCCGAAGCCGGCATATCCATCGAGGTATCGGCCAAAGGCAGCGTCTTTGCCGACCGCGAACTCTTCCGTCGCGCCGTCAACAACCTGTTGGCTAATGCCATCCGCTACACGCCGCTAGGACAGACCATTGCCCTGCGAGGTTTCGCCAATGCGAATGAAGTCGTGGTGTCGGTGGAGAACCCAGGAAAAGGCATCGACCGCGAACAGCTGGAACGCATCTTCGAACGTTTCTTCCGCGGCGACCGATCGCGCAGCGACTCCGCAAATTCGGCCGGCCTCGGTTTGGCCATAGTGAAAAGCATCATGGATCTGCACGGCGGCACGGTGACTGCGCAGAGCCGGATGGACGGCCTTACAACATTTGAGCTGCGGTTTCCGCGTACGCCGGGTTTCGATGTGCAATCTCCAGCGGTCAACGCATGAGAGCAGGTCGGTAGCATCCACCCGCACATATTCCTCATCAGCTGACCACGTGCGCATGAAGCGTGGGGTAACCACACGCTGCGATCGCCACTCGCGACACAAAACACATCAGCCTTATCGCCAACATCAAATCTGCCTGCGCTGACAGATGGCAGCGTTGCATGTATGCGATGGTGCTTTTGTCGGGCGTGCCCATCGGCCTTTGATGAGTACGGCACGCCCGACATGAGTGAAGTAGCGCGGATCGCCTGGGTAGGCGCCCAAACGATCCGCTGGCCACCACCAACTGGTTACGGAGTTGATCATGGTTACGCTCGATCATACGGCACACACGCACACGCGTGTCCCCGCCACGCCGCTTTTTGCACTGCTTCACCGCCGCTCATACTGGACGGCGTCGGGCCTCATTGGGCGCTTGTAGAAACGGAATCGGAAAGTTCCGACTCTGCATGCAGGATTTTTCCTGTAGCCCTTCGCGCCACGCGCAATACGTGGCGCGACCTACACCCATGGAGCCCGCCCATGAATAAGAAACCCCACGAGCTGTTCCACCCGGCAAGCTTCGTGCTGTCTCGCGATAACTACGACGAACTGTGCACCATCCGCGACAAGCTATTGCTAATGGCGCAACTCGCCGGCACCGCCACCTCCAACGGCGACCACGACACCATACTTTTCATCCGCCGCAGCCTGATCGGACAACTCTTCGGCGATCTGAGCTTTCAGATCGATGATGTGTTGGAGGATGTTGCTAAGGCCGAAACGTGCGTGGATCACGTGCAGGCGCATTGATCTAAGGAGGAGTTCAAGCACTCTCATAAAAAGTACTCTGACCCCTTTTTTCTCCATAAGGAACTTAATCTGCTCCGTTCTGCTGAGCGCATGCTAGGGTTCAGAACGATCATGTTCAGTGCGCTCCTGCTCTTCTAAGGTAACAGTACGTTGTCACGATGGAATGCGAGGTAGGGCATCTGTCGTAGGTGAAAGGGCGGACCCAATTTCTCGCACGCTTCAATCAGGCCGAGTCGACTCAGATCATTACGATTGAGTCGTGGCGAGACGATAACTTCACCGCTATCTTTAAAGCTAATTAACCCTCGATCAAATAGCCGATCAACGTGCGGTGCGAGTAATAGCCCATTTGCCCCATCTAGCCGCTCAATCGAGTCAACGCACACACGCCACGGTTTGATATGGCTCGCCACGAGCAGCTGAGGGTTATCGATGTTGGTTAGTCTGCATGCGTGCTCGAACGCATAGATACGGCTTCGAAACAAACCCTGGCCATATCGCGCAGATATCAGTTGCTTTTTGGTTGTGGCGTCTAGGCTGGGATCATCGTGGATGATCTCCTCCATTGCGTTATCGATGTGTGCCAGAGGTGCATTAAACCCAGGTGCCTCAAATTCTTGAGCAATATCGCTAATAGCGATAGCTCCAATGAGAAGCTCGTAAACAAGCTTATCCACCTCTGCAAGATAAGCCCCTTGGTTGCCGTTTCCGGTATCTTGCTGGATTGGCGAGTACTTTGGTGGCAGGAGCCTGCCGAGCTCTGAGATTCGATCTTTCGGTCGAACAGATGCATTCAATGGCTGCCACAACACAG
>NZ_DATHMR010000183.1:0-12122 GCF_035486915.1 Dyella sp.
CGCACCGACATAGGCACCGATGTTCACGTAGCTCGGCATAAGCACGGCATCTTTGGCGATGTGCGCACCGCGCCGCACCAGCGCACCCGGCACCACACGCGCTCCCAGACCTTGCAATTCATCATCGCTGCCATGCGCGAAACGCAACGGCACTTTGTCGAAAGCCAGCGCGGGACCGCCATCGACAACGCGGTTGCCATTGATTCGAAAATAAAGGAGTACCGCTTTCTTAAGCCACTGATTCACGGTCCAGCCGCCATGACCATCCGGCTGCGCCACGCGCTGCTCGCCCGATTCGAGCAGATCAAGCACCTGACCGAGCGCCGGGCGCAGATGGGTTTCGATTTCGCTCTGGCTAAGATCGCTACGACGCTCGAAGGCGTCGTTGATCAGGCTTTCCATGGATTGCATGAGACGGGACTCGTATTCGGTTAAAAGGCCAAGATTACATCGCCACGCCTAGGCATGACGTGTATGAATAAGCTTCCGCTTTCGTCAGATAAGCGCGAGCACGATCGGAAACGCGACACCTGCCAGCAGAAGAAGACTGAGCAAGACGGGTTTGCGCGAATAACGATAGGCCATGTAGATACCGAGCAGGGTCGACACGAACAATCCCAGTGCCACAAACGCAAAGAAGATTTTCAGCGGCAGCGGATTTTTCTCCGGCATGCGCGGCGCGTCCGGCGCGGCTTGCACCGGTGCGACCGCGTTGGGGGCCGGCGCCGATGTCGAACTGGCCGCAGCAGGCTTTTGATGGTCCGCATCCGTAGGACGCGGCTTGTGCGTGGGAACGACCGTGGTCTGTTTTTTGTGAACTTGCGCCAGGGTCACGAGCCACGCCGGCGGCTTGTAATCACTGCCTCGGGTCGTTTCGTGCAAGCTGAAAACCTGCAGGCCGCCCGTTAACGCAAAAAACAACAGCGATGGCGCGATAAAAACGCCAACGTAAAGGTGAATTTGTCGGACCAGCTTGAGGAATTGATGGGACGCGGACATGGATACGCAGCCTTCTTGGCCCACGGGGCCAATTTCAGGAAAGAGGATTCTCGATGACAGGTCGCGTGGCGACCCGGCGGGAAATCATTCCTGGGCAGGTCCGATCCGCTCCACTAAAGCGTGCCACAGACGCTGCTGCTGTGTCTCCTCCAGCGGATTATTACGACGGTCGGTGAGCTGGAAGAAGTCCTCAACCCGCTCGCCGAAGGTGGCGATGCGTGCGTCATGCACGCGTACTTCGCAGGTCATCATCACCTGCGTGACGGCAGCGAGCAGGCCCGGGCGGTCGCTGCACACCAGCGCCATCTGCGTACGGCCGTCGGCCTGCTGGAAATCGATGCGCGGTGCCATCTGAAAGTGCTTCAGATGACGTGACATGCTGCGCCGTGGCGGCATGATCGGCGCGGACTGCGCCAGCGCACGCTGGAGCCGTTGATGGAGTTCATCGGCGCGCTCCGGGCTCGCGGGTTTCTGGTTTTCCGCCTCTAGCAGCAGGAACGTGTCCAACGCCTTGCCGTCGTTGGAGCTGAGCACGCGTGCTTCCATCACCGAGAAGTGCAGCCGGTCTAGCATGGCCGTCACGTTGGCAAACAAACCATCGCGATCGGGTGCGTAGACAAACAGCTCCGTGCTTCCGCGCACGGACATCGGATGCACGGCGATCAGCGGCAGTTTTCCGGCCGCGTCGAGAATGGCCGACGTCTGCCACGCAATTTGTTGCGGATGGTGACGAAGAAAACTCGATTCGGGAAATCCCGCCCAGATCTTCTCGACCGCTGTCCGATCGCGCCCTTCGGCCATCAATTCTTGCATCGCGTTTTCGCGGCACGTCGCAATGCGCGTCGCCGCGCCGTGCGATGGCTTGGCTTCGCGCCGCAACGCATAGCGTGTCGTCGTGTACAGATCGGACAGCAGTCGATCTTTCCACGCATTCCACAAACGCGGACTCGTACCGATGATGTCGGCAATCGTGAGCAGATAAAGCTGGCCAAGGCGTTCGCGGCCGCCCACAGCTTCGGCAAAACGATGCACGACATCCGGATCGGTAATGTCTTGCCGTTGCGCCGTTGTGCTCATCAGCAAATGCCAACGCACCAGCCATGCTACGCGCTCGATGTCTTCGCTGGGCAAACCCAGCTTGCTGCCAAATTCGCGCGCATCCTCTTCGCCAAGCACCGAATGATCGCCGCCGCGTCCTTTTGCGATGTCATGAAACAGCGCAGCCAGCAGCATGATTTCGGGTTTGGGCAGAGTCGGCCAGATTTCGCAGGCCAATGGAAATTCGGTATGTGTCGCAGTATCAGCAAAACGCGCCATATTGCGCAGTACGCGAACGGTGTGCTCGTCCACGGTGTACACATGGAAAAGATCGTATTGCATGCGGCCAAACACCTTGCCGAACGCAGGCAGGATGGCAGCAAGCAAACCGTGGCGATTCATGCGCCATAGTGCTTCTACCGCAGGCGCTCCACGTTTGAGCAATTGTAGAAACGCCGACAGCGCTTGTGGGTCATCGGCGAGTTTGATGCCCACGATAGCTGTCGCCTGATGAATGCGGCGCATCGTATCGGCGGTAAATCCGATCAAACCTTTCTCATCGAGGCGTGCGATAAAAATCTCGACCATCGACGCGGGGCGCCGCATGAAAAGATCCGGATCGCGCACCGCGAGTCGTGAACCGTAACGAATGAAATCTTCACCCACAGGCTGCGCTGCGCACGGTGGCTCAAGCATTTCCTCAAAGCGGTCGGCGATCTGGATGCCAAGACGTTCTACCTGGCTGGCCGCGCGGTAGTAGCCCTGCATGAATTGCTCGACGCCAAGGTTTTTTTCATGTTCGTCTTCAAAACCGAGGCTTGCCGCAAGCGCGCGTTGATAGTCGAAAAGCAGCCGCTCTTCCGGACGACGCGCCTCCAGATGCAAGGCGAAGCGATAACGCCGTAACGTGGCTTCGGCCTGCAGCAATGTGTCGCACTCGGCGGGGTCGAGCAGGCCTTCCGTCACCATCTGGGGGAAATCGTTGGCGTGTGCGAGGCGTTGCCCCAACCAACGCAAGGAATCGATAGTGCGCAAACCACCGGGACCGTCTTTGAGATTGGGCTCAAGGTTGTAAGCGGTGTCGTCGAATCGCGCATGACGCGCATCGCGATCGGCAAGACGTGCGTGCAAATACGCTTTCGGCGGCCACATGTCCGGTGCATCGACGATCGCGCGCAACGTCGCATCGAGCGTCGCATCGCCTGCAAGGCGTCGTGCGTCGAGCAACGTCGTAAACACACTCGCGTCCGCTGCGGCGAGCGATTTGCATTGCGTGGGCTCACGCACGGCATGGCCTACTTTCAGGCCGATATCCCACAGCGTCGCGAAGCACTGCTCCAGCGCACGCAGACGCGATGCATCGGGGCGTTCGACCAGCGCAAGCAAATCGATGTCCGAATAGGGAAACAGCAGGCCGCGGCCGAAGCCACCAATGGCAAACAATGCTGCATCGGTCACTTCGCCAAGGCACGCCGTCCACACATGCGCAACGATGCGCGTAACCGAATCGCTGCGCCGGCGCGCTAACGCTACGGCGTCAGCACCATTGCGAAATGCGACAGCAATGCTGCGATCCAGATCGCCCAACAACTGGCGCAACGCACGGCGCGCTTCGGCTGACACGCCCGAACGAGGCACCGCGACAGGTAATCGCGGTATCGCTGGCAAGCTGACGGTGGTGACAGCCTCACTCATGAAGAAAACATCGCTGGAAGTTCAGCGATGAGCGTACCGCAGACGATGTGATGACTAGCAGCGTGCGCTCAGGCATCCGGCCACGGCGTGAGGATCTCGAAGCCGTCGTCCGTCACGGCAATGGTGTGCTCCCACTGCGCGGACAAGGAATGATCCTTGGTGACCACGGTCCAACCGTCGGGCAATTGCTTAGTCTGCGGCTTGCCCGCGTTGACCATCGGTTCGACGGTGAAGGTCATGCCCTTCTGCAGCACGACGCCGGCACCGGGCTTGCCGTAATGCAGAACTTGCGGTTCGTCGTGATAAACCTTGCCGATACCGTGGCCGCAGTACTCGCGCACGATCGAGAAACCGGCCGCTTCGGCGTGTTTCTGGATCGCATGGCCGACATCGCCCAGTGTCGCGCCAGGGCGGACGGTCTCAATGCCGCGCATCATCGCTTCGTGGGTGGTTTCCACCAGACGTTTGGCCAATACACCAGGTGCGCCGACGTAGTACATGCGGCTCGTATCGCCGTGCCAGCCGTCTTTAATCACGGTGACATCGAGATTGATGATGTCGCCGTCCTTGAGCATCTTGCCTGGGCTAGGAATGCCATGGCAGATCACGTGGTTGACCGACGTGCACAGGGTCTTGGGAAACCCGTGATAGCCCACGTTCGCGGGGATAGCCTTCTGCACGTTCACGATGTGCTCGTAGGCCAGGCGATCCAGGTCTTCCGTGGTTACGCCCGGCTTGACGTGCTCCTTGAGCATGGCCAGCACCTCGGCCGCCAGCTGGCCGGCGACGCGCATGCCTTCGAGGTCTTGGGCTGATTTGAGGGTGATTGCCATAATTCCAGTGTCATATGGTGGCAAAGTCCCCAAAAACCAGTGACTTGCCGCGAAGCCTCGGCCCCGGCTATAATTTCCGGGTTTTGCAGACCCCATCGAAGCCTTTACGGGCTCGAGCGGCGCAAAACTGAAGAGGGATTGTAACCGCCTAGCGCTACAAGCCCAACCAATGCCACACACGTATCGGCACCGTCTTCGGGGTGCTGCGGTCGTCCTTCCCAAACAACGGACATCGCGGTCGAAGCTGGGGATACGTGGAGGTCCCAACCCCCGGGCCACAAAAAAAGGCCCATTGCAGGAGTAACACCATGGCTCAAGTCACCATGCGTCAGATGCTGGAAGCTGGCGTGCATTTCGGTCACCAGACCCGCTACTGGAACCCGAAGATGGCTCCGTACATCTTTGGCGCCCGCGGCAAGATTCACATCATCAACCTCGAAAAGACGCTCCCGCTGTTCACCGACGCGATGAACTTCCTGTCGGCGATCGCACAGAAGCGCGGCACCGTGCTGTTCGTGGGTACCAAGCGTTCCGCTCGCGAAGCGCTGGCTGAAGAAGCCGGTCGCGCCGGTATGCCCTTCGTCACCGCTCGCTGGCTCGGCGGCATGCTCACCAATTTCCGCACGGTGAAGCAGTCGGTCGCTCGCCTGAAGGAGCTGGAAGCGGCTGAAACCGACGGCAGCTTCGAAAAGCTGGTCAAGCACGAAGTGCTGGCCCGCCGCCGCGAACGCGAGAAGCTGGAAAACTCGCTGGGCGGCATCAAGAACATGAACCGCCTGCCCGACGCGCTGTTCGTGGTCGATATCGGCCATGAAAACATCGCCGTGCAGGAAGCCAAGAAGCTCGGCATCCCGGTGATCGCCGTGGTCGACACCAACTACAACCCGGAACTGGTCGACTACGCCATCCCGGGCAACGACGACGCCATCCGCGCCATCCAGCTGTACGCCCGCGCTGCTGCCGATTCGATCCTCGAAGGCAAGGCTGCCGCTCCGGCTGCCGCCCAGGGCGACGCCAATGAGTTCGTCGAACTCGACGGCGAAGGCAACCCGGTCGCGAAGGAAGACGACCGTCGCGCCGCTGCTCCGCGCCGCAACGCGCCGGCCAAGAAGGGTGCACCGCGCGGCGGTGACCGCGATGGCGGTCGTGGCAACCGCGGTGGTCGCGGCGGCCGTGCGCAAGAAACGACGACCGACGCCGAGTAAGTCTTAAACATGTTGCCGGGGCTTCTTAGCGACGCCCCGGCACTCTCTAGAATTACCGAGGAAGCCATGAGCAATATTTCCGCACAACTGGTCAAGGAACTGCGCGAGCGTTCCGGCGCCGGCATGATGGAGTGCAAGAAAGCGCTGGTCGAAAACAATGGCGACATCGAAATCGCCATGGAATGGCTGCGCAAGTCGGGCCTGGCCAAGGCCGACAAGAAGGCTGGCCGCGTGGCCGCTGAAGGCCGCGTGGTGGCCGCCCAGGGCGCTGACAGCGCCGTGCTGGTCGAAGTGAACAGCGAAACCGACTTCGTCGCCAAGGACGCCAGCTTCGTGAAGTTCAGCGACACCGTCGCCGACGTCGCGCTGAAGTCCGGCGCCAACGACGTGGACGCCCTGAAGGCGACCGCCTTCCCCGGCTCCAGCTCGGTGGAAGAAGCCGCCAAGGCGCTGGTCGCCACCATCGGCGAAAACATTCAGGTCCGTCGTATGGCCCGCGTGTCGAACAACGGTATCATCGGCAGCTATGTGCACGGCGGCCGCATCGGCGTACTCGTTGCACTCAAGGGCGGCAACGAAGAACTCGCCAAGGGCATCGCCATGCACGTGGCGGCGATGAACCCGGCCTACGTACGCGCTGAAGATGTGCCCGCCGACTTCCTGGCGAAGGAAAAGGAAATCGCGCTGAGCCAGATGTCCGACAAGGAAAAGGCCAAACCGGCCGAGATCCTCGAAAAGATCATCGGCGGCAAGGTCAACAAGATCGTGTCCGAAGTCACCCTGCTCGGCCAGACCTACGTGTTGGACACCAACACCTCGGTAGCCGACGTGCTGAAGAAGGAAGGCGCCGATGTGATCTCCGTCGTTCGTCTCGCCGTCGGCGAAGGCATCGAGAAGGTTCAGGACGACTTCGCTGCCGAAGTGATGAAGCAGGCAGGTCTGGCGTAATTCGCCAACGCTTGATTGCACAAAAGGCCACGGGAAACCGTGGCCTTTTTGTTTGTGCGATTAAAAAACCATTCTCGATGAGCGGCAACGCTCTGCCGAAATACTTTTTTTCTCGTCATTCCAGCGAAAGCTGGGATGACGGCATCACGCAGCTGAACATCGACGCTAAGCATGGAATTATTTGACGATCGGAACGACACTCGCGGTGCGCTTTTTTGCAGGCTGCAACAAATCCCAGCGATTACCGTAGAGATCTTCAAACACCGCCACGGTCCCGTACGACTCTTCGCGCGGCTGCTCCAAAAAACGCACGCCGCGCGAACGCATGATGTTGTAACGCGCGTAAAAATCGTCGACGCGTAAAAACAGAAAGACGCGCCCGCCCGCCTGCTCGCCCACGCACGTGTCCTGTTCGCTGTTGCTCGCCAAAGCAAGCAGCAGGCGCGTTTCCTTCGCGCCCGGCGGAGACACCAGCACCCAACGCTTGCCCTTCCCTAACGGCGTATCCTCGACAAGTTCGAAATCCAGGCATTCCGTATAAAACGCAATCGCCTCATCGTAATCGCGCACGAGCAGCGCAACGGCGGCGATGGCATGTTCCATGAAAAGCTCCGAGTAGTGACCCTGGGATGAAGCATAGAACTGTCCCGCGCTGACGTGCGCATCGACCTCCGCTACAATGCTCGCGTTTTGCACCACACAATCCGGAGCCTCCATGAGCGACCAGCTAAAGTACCGCCGCATCTTGCTCAAGCTCTCCGGTGAGGCATTGATGGGTGAAGCCGACTACGGCATCGACCCCAAGGTCATCGGCCGGCTGGCTAACGAGATCATCGAGGTACAGCAGGCCGGGGTGCAGATTGGCGTCGTCATCGGGGGCGGCAACATTTTCCGCGGCGCGGGCCTCGCTGCAGCCGGCATGGATCGCGTCACCGGCGACCACATGGGCATGCTCGCCACGGTCATGAACGCGCTGGCCATGCAGGACGCCATCGAGAAGCGCGGCGGCTACGCCCGCGTGATGAGCGCCATACAGATTCACGATGTGGCCGAGGATTTCATCCGCCGCCGCGCCATTCGCCATATCGAAAAAGGCCGTATCGCACTGTTCGCGGCAGGTACCGGCAACCCCTTCTTCACTACCGATTCCGCCGCTGCGCTGCGCGCAGTGGAAATGAATGTGGATCTGCTGTTGAAGGCCACCAAGGTGGACGGCGTTTACAACGCCGACCCCGCCAAGCATCGCGATGCCAAACGCTTCGAGCAGCTGAGCTACGACGAAGTCATCGAGCGTAAGCTTGCTGTCATGGATACTGCCGCGATCGCGTTGTGCCGCGACCATGGCATGCCGCTGCGTATTTACGACATGACGGTGCCGGGCAACCTGATGCGCATCATGCGCGGCGAAACGGTCGGCACGCTGGTCGGCGCAACCGCCTGAAATACCGCTGCCAGGCAGTGACCGCGGCCCTCCATGAAGCGGCCGCGTGAACGCGGCCCGCTAATCCGCCAGCGATAACCCCCTGCTATACTTAACGGCTTGCACGCCACCGGGTGATTTCCTCATGCTCAACGACATCAAGAACGATGCCCAGACCCGCATGGGCAAGAGCATCGATGCTCTCAAGCACGATCTGTCCCGCCTGCGCACTGGCCGCGCAAGCACGACGTTGGTGGACCACATCAAAGTGCCCTATTACGGCTCGGATATGCCGCTCAATCAGGTTGCCTCGATCTCGCTGGCGGATGGTCGCTCGATCGTCATTGCGCCGTTCGAAAAGAACATGGTCGCCCCGATCGAAAAAGCACTGCTGGGATCGGATATCGGTGTCACGCCGACGACCGCGGGCACGGTCATTCGCCTGAACATGCCGCCGCTCACCGAAGAACGCCGTCGCGAGCTGGCCAAGCATGTATCGCACGAAGGCGAGAACGCCAAGATTGCCATTCGCAATGTGCGTCGCGACGCGCTTCAGCACGTCAAGGATCTGCTGAAGGAAAAGAAGATCACGGAAGACGAAGAACGTCGCGCCGATGACGATATCCAGAAGCTGACGGACCGCTTCGTGAAGGAAGTGGACACGCTGGCAAAGGCGAAAGAAGAAGAATTGATGGCCATGTAAACGGCCATCGATGGCGCACCGGTGAAGCTGGACAATTATCGCTCCGCTTCCATCGGATCTCGCGCAACAGATACACCCCTTTCACTAGTCAGAGAGGGGCCATGGGTGAGGGGCAACTTGGCAAAATCGCCGCCAACGAGCGAGCTACACGTAAACACGTTGCGACGCCTGAGCTCGGTCCCGTTCGCCTTGGCAAATGAGGCTCGCAAACGATCCCAGATGGCGAATCTCTGACAAAGACCCCACAGCAACGATTTCAGCGAGGCAAACGGCGGCGCCAACGCTACTCTCCCGTCCATGACCACGAACCACCCCAACTACGTACCACGTCATATCGGCATCGTGATGGATGGGAATGGCCGGTGGGCGAAAGCGCGTCATCGCCCGCGCAGCTTCGGCCATAACGCAGGCCGCAAAGCCGTGCGCGAAGTGGTCGAAGGTTGTTTGCGTCATGGCGTGGAAGCGTTGACGTTGTTCGCCTTCTCCAGCGAGAACTGGCAACGCCCGCAAGACGAAGTGGGCGCGCTGATGGATTTATTCGTGCGCGCGCTCGATAAAGAGGTCGATGAGCTGCACAGCAATGGCGTGCGCTTGCGCTTCATCGGCGAACTCAATGCTTTTGATACGTCACTGCGGCAAGGCATGCTCGATGCCATGAAGCGCACCGAGCTCAACGACAAACTGCAGATGAACGTTGCCGTCAATTACGGTGGCCGCTGGGACATCGTGCAGGCAGCGCAAAAAGCCGCCCTTGCTGTTGCACGTGGCCAACTGCCTGTGGAAGCCATCGACGAGTCCACCTTCGACCAGTGGACGTGCCTTGGCGAGCTTCCACCCCTGGACCTTTTTATCCGCACCGGCGGCGATCGCCGCGTCAGCAACTTCCTTTTGTGGCAGATGGCCTATGCGGAACTCTATTTCACCGATACCCTTTGGCCAGACTTCAATCAAGTTTCGCTGAAGCACGCCATTGATGACTTTGCCCGCCGCGAACGCCGCTTTGGCCGCACCGGTGATCAGGTCTCCCAAGCCTGATCGCTAAGGATCATCCATGTTGCGCCAGCGCGTCATCACTGCCCTGCTTCTCGCTCCGCTAGTCATCCTGCTGATTCTGTATTTGCCTACGGATTTCTTCGCGGTCGCGCTCGCCGTGGCCTTTCTGGCAGCGACATGGGAATGGACGCGCCTCGCCGGCATGAAGAACCGCGTCAATCGGGGCATTTTGGTTGGCTTTGCGGCAGTGGTTTTTGTCGTGCTATGGCTGCTGCGTGCGTCGACACTGCTTTGGCCGGCGTTGATTGTGGCGGGCGTCGCCTGGTGGTTGCTGGCGTGCGTGTGGCTTCGACATTTTGCGTTTGGCGCAGCACCTACAGCGGAAAATCGCAACCTCAAGTTGCTGGCCGGCGCGTTGGTGATTTTTCCTGCGTGGGTCGCGGGTGTAAATATTCATGCCGGCGAATCGCACGGCCATGCGTGGGTATTTCTGGCCATGCTGCTGGTGTGGGCCGCCGATACCGGCGCCTACTTCGCCGGCCGATTCTTTGGCAAACGCAAACTGGCTCCCAACATCAGCCCCGGCAAAACGTGGGCCGGCGTTTACGGTGCGTTTGTCGCCAGCGCGCTGGTGATTCTGGTGGGTGGCTGGTTGTTGGGAGTCCGCGATGCACGGCTCATCGGCCTGGTGGTCGTGGCAATCGTGACGGTGGCCAGCTCTATCGTTGGCGATCTGCTGGAAAGCCTCATGAAGCGCCACGCCAGCGTGAAAGACTCCGGCGCACTGTTTCCCGGCCATGGCGGTTTGCTGGATCGCCTGGATAGCGTGTTTGCCGCACTCCCCGTCTTCGCACTCGGAAAGTTGCTGCTGGGGCTTTGAATAGCGTGAGCGCGATGCGCAACGTCGCCGTACTGGGGGCAACGGGTTCGGTCGGGAAAAGTGTCCTGGATGTTGTAAGCGACAGCCCGGACCGTCTTCGTGCCAGTGTGCTCGTTGCGCATAGCCAGGTTGAAGCGCTTGTTGCGCTCTGCGTTCGCCATCGACCCGATCTGGCCATCGTGGCGGACACGCAGCTTGAAATCGATCTGGCGCGACGACTCGCGGCAGCAGGCGTTCGTTGCGATATCGCCAGCGGTCACGAGGCGATCTGCCGCGCAGCCGCCTCGTCGCTATGCGATGTCGTTGTCTGCGCGATGACAGCTCTGGCATCTGTCGACGCTGCGCTGATTGCCGCGCGCGCAGGAAAGCGGCTCTTGTTGGCAAACAACGAACCTGCCGTCATCGCAGGCTCGCTGCTGAGAAGCGCCGCCGTCGAAAGCGGCAGCGAACTCGTCCCGTTGAGCCCTGCAACACAGGCGGTCGCCCAGTACGTCGACAACGCGCATGCCGATCTCAGCTACGCCGGTATGCGCCTGATCCTTCCGTCATCAGGTGGCCCCTTCGCAGGACACAAGCGCGCTGACCTTATGACGGTTACGCCTGACGACATCGGAGCAATCCCGGGCAGGCTCTCCGGCCGCCAGCGCGCCGTCGATTCGGCCACCCTGATGGATGCGGGTCTTGAGGCCATTGCCATCCATCACTTGTTCCGGGCAGCCCCGGAACAGATTCAGGTACGGCTGACCACGCAAAGCATCGCTCCTGCCCTGTTGGAGCAGGCCGACGGGGCTGTGCAAGCACTAGGGCGTCGCCTCGATATGCGGTCGGCCATCGAATCGGGGCTTCATCGGCCTGAATGGCCCAGCCTCCATCCGACCGTCGAGACCCAAGGGTTCGCGCTCACTGCGCCGGATCCAGGCACGTTCCGCTGTCTGACACTCGCTCTGGAGGCCCTGCGCGAGGGCGGCGATGCGTCCACACTTCTGAACGCCGCCAATGAGGTCGCCGTCACCGCCTTTCTGGCGGGCTCCCTACCCTTTCTTTCCATCGCCGACCTTATCGAGCAGGTCCTCACGGAACTGCCGCCGCAGCCTGTGGTCGATATCCAGACCCTAAGCGAACGCGATCGGGCGGCCCGTGCGGCAGCCCGGCGGGTACTTCGCACCGCTTGCTGATAAGCTTTGTGCTTCTTTAGAGACGTACCTGATTGATGAATCCCTTTTTCGGCTCGGTGTTCTGGTTGCTGGTCACGCTTGGCGTGCTGGTGACTTTTCACGAATTCGGACACTACTGGGTCGCACGACGTTGCGGCGTGAAAGTATTGCGCTTCTCGATCGGCTTCGGCCGCGCGATATGGAAGCGCATCGGCCGCGACGGCACCGAATACCAGATTGCTGCCATTCCGCTG
>NZ_DATHMR010000184.1:0-5631 GCF_035486915.1 Dyella sp.
CCGTAGGGCGCGCTCTCCGGGGTGTCTTTTCTTTTGGTTACTTCTTCTTTGGACAAGCAAAGAAAAGTAACTCGACCGCCGGCAGGCGGGCGAAACGCCCGCCGCGTAGGCGAGCAAGCTGGCGTCAACGCACCAATGAAAACCGAAGTCACTGGATGACCAGCTTCACTGTTGAAAGGCGCCTGTGCCTTCACAGGAATGACGAGATAAACGTTGTCGCAAGCTGTCGAGTGGCATGCACAAGCAATGACGCCGGGGAAATCACCGCGTCTTCAACACGTCCCCGGGCTGAAATTGCCACGTCCGCGTGATGTAAAGAATATCCACCCGATTCTTATCCGGTGGCAACGCCGGAAACGGCGCACACAACCGCACGATCGTCTCAGCAGCCTTGTCGATCACCGCATATCCCGAACTCTGCGTCACATCGATGCTGTTCACAGAGCCATCGCGATTGAGCCCCACAGTCAAAATCACATCGCCATGAATATGCTGCTCGCGCGCCTGCTCGGGATAATTCAAATTGCCGACGCGTTCGATACGATTGACCCAGCCGTGCATATAGGCCGCGTACGCATATTCCTTGGTGCTCGCCGAAATGAATTTCTTGTGCGGGCGTTTGGCGTACGCCTGACTTTCCTTGCTTACCTCGGCGGAAAGTTGCGCTTCTTGTTGTTCGATGCGCGCTTCGTCGGCGTCGGAGGCATCCGGCGTGTCGCGTTCGTCTTTCGCCGAATCACTCTTGACGCTAAAGCTCGAATTGCCTGACGTTGTCAGCATGCGTCGATCGGTGGCTTGTTGTGGAGAGGGCGTGGCGGCTTCGACGGCTTGCGTCGCGGTGCCATTTGTCGGGATAGGTAGAAGACCGGAATAAGGCTGCGAGGGTTTGCTCGACTTGTCGCTGTCGCCGCCACCTTTGTTGTTCGCCTGCGCAAGAAAATCTGCTTTGTCGGGTGCATCGTTGTTCGCGACATTGACCAGCGTCACATCCAGCGTGGGCAGCGCAGGGCGCGTGGCGACGTAGCTGATGCCGATGCCAAACAGCAGCAGGCCGTGGACCAGCAGCGAAAAAATGAAAGTGGCCCCGATTTTGTTGTCACCGGGACGGCGGGCAACGGCATTCAAGCAGTTTTCTCAATCGCGTCGAACAGCATTCCCGCAATATTAATCCCGAACTGATGATCGAGTTCGCGCACACACGTTGGCGATGTGACGTTGATCTCGGTCAGGTAATCGCCGATGACGTCCAGGCCCACGAAACGCAAGCCGCGCTTGCGCAGATCGGGTGCGACTTGTGCGGCGATCCAGCGGTCGCGCTCGCTCAGGGGCACGCCTTCGCCGCGGCCGCCTGCCGCGAGGTTGCCGCGGAATTCATCGCCTTGCGGGATGCGCGCGAGTGCGTAGGGCACCGGTTCGCCATCGATCAGCAGAATGCGTTTGTCGCCCGCGCTGATTTGCGGAATGAATTTCTGCGCCATGGCGAATTGGCGACCCTGTGCGTGCGAATCCCCGGCGATCAGCGTCTCGAGCATCGAATTGAGGTTCTTGTCGCCCGCTTTGACGCGAAAGATGCCGCGGCCGCCCATGCCATCCAGCGGCTTGAGCACGACATCGCCGTGCTCGGCGACGAAGCGGCGCATGTCGGCCGGATCGCGCGAGACCAGGGTGGGCGCCATGCACTGCGGGAAGTGGGTGGTGTAGAGCTTCTCGTTACAGTCGCGCAGCGCCTGTGGGTCGTTGATGACCTGCACGCCTCCGCGCTGGGCAGCGTCCATCACCATCGTGTCGTAGATGAACTGGGCATTCACCGGCGGGTCTTTCCGCATCAGGATCGTGTTCATCTCGCGCAGGTCTGTCCAGCGCGTCTCGCCGAGCGTGAACCAGTCGGCTGGGTCGTCTTTGACGGTCAGGGGGCGCAGCCGCGCCCATGGGGCGCCGTCACGCAGGGCGAGGTCGCCTTGTTCCATGTAGTAGAGGCGATGCCCGCGCCGGGCCGCCTCCAGCAGCATGGCGAAGGTGGTGTCCTTGACGACCTTGATGGTGCTGATGGGGTCCATCAGCACAGCGACCGAACGGGGCATCGTGGGCTATCTCCGGTGGCCGGCTCCGCCGGCGGGTGGGGTCACGCATGTTCGCCGAGGATGTCCTGCCCGGCAAGGCGTCCCCTGACCGGGGCATGTGACACGGGCATGACCGGTTACGCAGTCCCTCCTTCACATTTGAGGGAAACTAGAGGCGTTGGCGCTAAGAGTTGCTGGCGTAAGCGATTTTTCCTTGACGGAAGACCGTGTCAGGCAGTAAACAGCAATGACGGAGTGCCCTGACGAAGATCAGGCGCCCAAAGAAGTTGCTGTGCAGGATTTTTTCATCCGTATCCGGGGGGCTTAACCGCAAACCGGTGACGTACCTGAGCCTGGGGCAGGCCGCAGGGGGGTTAAGTGAACTTGAATGTAGGTACGAACGGCTTGGCCGGTCTGAAGGTCATGGTTATCGATGACTCCAAGACCATCCGCCGCACGGCGGAAACCTTGCTGAAGAAAGAGGGCTGTGACGTGCTTACCGCCGTCGACGGCTTCGAAGCGCTGGCCAAGATTTCCGATCAGAAACCGTCGATCATCTTCGTGGACATCATGATGCCGCGACTCGATGGTTATCAGACGTGTGCGCTCATCAAGAACAATCCGCAATTCCGTTCGACGCCAGTGATCATGTTGAGCTCGAAGGATGGTCTGTTCGATAAAGCGCGCGGTCGTATCGTCGGCGCCGAACAATATCTCACCAAGCCATTCACGCGCGATGAATTGCTTGGAGCCATCCATCGACATGTCAGCACGGTTTAAGACCAGTGACTGCAGCATCTAAAGGGGGCGCTGTGGCCAAGATTCTCATCATCGACGATTCGCCGACCGACGTGCGCGTGTTCACCACGCTGCTCGAGCGCGCCGGTCATCACGTCGATGCGGTAAACAATGCAGAAGACGGGATTGAGCGCGTGCGCGTCACGCAACCGGATCTCGTGATCATGGACGTCATCATGCCGGGCATGAACGGTTTTCAGGCAACGCGCACGTTGACGCGCGATCCTGAGACTGCGGGCGTTCCGATCGTCATCATCACCACCAAATCGATGGAAACCGATCGTGTGTGGGGCATGCGTCAGGGTGCGAAGGCCTTCATCACCAAACCGGTGAACGAGAAGGAACTTCTCGCGTGTATCGACGAGCTGTTGCCGAACGCGGCGTGAGGTGAGCATGAACGCGACAGTCGCCCAAACGCCCTTCGAAGTTCTCGCCCGCTACGAGCGGCTTTCGCTGGCGCATGCGTCAGGTGGCGGACAGGAGCGGATGGAAGCGCCTGGCTTGTGGCGCGGCATCGGCTATCGCGCAGGCAATCGTCTGTTCGTGAGCGGTATCGAAGAGATTAACGAGTTGCTCGCCGTTCCGGCGCTGACACCCGTGCCGGGTACCCGGCCGTGGTTGCTCGGCGTGGCCAACGTGCGCGGCAATCTGATGCCGGTGATCGATCTGGCGCGCTTTCTCTTCAGCGAGCGTACGCAGCATTCGGAGCGTACGCGTTTGCTGGTAGTTCGCCAGGGCAGCGGCAACGTCGCGTTGCTGGTGGACGAGGTTTACGGACAGCGCACGGTGGATACCGAGCAGCGCCGTGATGCGGAACGCGAAGACGATCCGCGCCTGGCGCGCTTTGTCGACGATCGTGTGGAAGTGGATGGACAGCGTCTTGCGCTGTTCAGCATGGGCAAATTGGTGCGTGCACCTGATTTTCGTCAGGCCGCAGCTTAAGTGGTTATTCGCCGGGGTTCGACGCGGGAATAGTCGAGCACGGCATATACGACGGTTAACGACCGGGTAGTACAGGGTGAGGTGAATAGCAATGAGCACTACAGGGGGCATTCGCGCGGAGCGAGCGTTTACAACGCCGCTGATCCTGTTGATCGTGTTTATCGTTTTTGCAGGTGTGGATTTCTTCCTCCTCATCTCCAAGAACGCTGAAGACACACAGGCGACCGCGCTGACAACGCAAATCCAGGTGCTGTCGCAGCAGACGGCGAAGTACGCGCTGGAAGCATCCGGCGGTAACGCTGATTCGTTCACCGAGCTTGAAAGCAACCGCGACACGATCGACTCAGCCGTGCTGCGTCTGATCCAGGGCGATACGAAAACGGGCATGAAGCCCTACGCAGACAAAGACACGACAAGCACGGGTCGTGCTGTCTCCAAGCTCAACGATGCGTGGAAAGCGCTCGATAGCGATATCGGCAAGATTCTTTCGAATAAGCAGGTCGTGCTCGATTCGGCACAGCGCGCCGACAATCTTTCCAAACAGTTGCCGTTGCTCAACTCCAACATGGAGCAGGTGGTCAACATCCTGCAGCAGCGCAAGGGCACCAGCGCAGACGAAATGCTCGGCACGTCGCGCCAGATGTTGACCGCTGACCGAATCATCCGCCGCGTGCAGGAAGTGCTGCAGGGCGGTGAATCCGAGCAGGCTTCCGCAGATGGTCTGGCGCGCGACGCGCAGAACTACGGTGCCGTGCTGCAAGGCTTGTTGCAAGGTAATCAGGGCATGGGCGTGGCGCAGCTGGGCGACGCCAATGCGCGCAAGATCCTTTCGCAGATGCAGGACTCTTGGAACACGTTGAGCGATCCGATTGCCAAGCTCGCCGCTTCGGCCAGCAACATCGCGGAAGTGAAGAGCGCAGGCAACCAGGCGTCCCTCGATTCGTCCAACGTGTTGTTGCGCGCGAACGACCTCGCTGAGCAGATCCGACTGCTGCCGCAGCGCCGTCTCTTTCCCAACCAGTGGTGGGGCATTCTCGCCGCGATCGGCGCGGTGCTATGCGCTGTGGTGCTGATGGTGGGCGTCTATTACGAGCAGCGCCGCCGCGTGCGCGAGAGTACCGAACTCAACCAGCGTAACCAGGAGGCCATCATGCGCCTGCTGGACGAAATGGGTTCGCTCGCCGAAGGCGACCTGACGGTGAAGACCACCGTGTCCGAGGACATCACGGGCGCGATCGCGGACTCGGTGAACTACGCTATCGACGAATTGCGCACCCTGGTGACGACGATCAACGAAACGTCCGAGCAGGTGTCCTCGTCCGCACAGGAAACGCAGACCACTGCACGCCATCTGGCCGATGCGGCGCAGAACCAGGCGCATCGCATCAGCACGGCAACCACCGCCATCAACCAGATTGCCAGTTCGATGGACAACGTGTCCAAGAATTCCGCCGAATCGGCCGACGTGGCCGAACGCTCGGTGCAAATCGCCTCGCGCGGCGCCGAAGTGGTGCGCGAGACGATCTCGGGCATGGACTCGATCCGCGACCAGATCCAGGAAACGTCCAAGCGCATCAAGCGCCTCGGCGAGTCGTCCCAGGAAATCGGCTCGATCGTCGAACTGATCAACGACATCGCCGAGCAGACCAACATTCTCGCGTTGAACGCAGCGATCCAGGCCGCATCGGCCGGCGAAGCGGGCCGCGGTTTCGCGGTCGTCGCCGACGAAGTGCAGCGGCTCGCCGAACGCGCTTCGGGCGCGACGAAACGTATCGAAACACTGGTGCAGACGATTCAGTCCGACACCAACGAAGCGGTGAACTCGATGGAG
>NZ_DATHMR010000185.1:0-5549 GCF_035486915.1 Dyella sp.
GTCATTCGCATCAACAACATGTCGGGCTGGATCATGTGGGTGGTCAACGGCATTTTCGAAAATGTCGGCACCGTGCAAGACGGCATCACGACGATCTCTCAGCCGCGCGCCGTGCAGGATCGTGACGGTGCCATGCCACTCGAAGTGGTCGCTGGCGAGGTACGTTTCGAAGACATCCATTTCCATTACGGTAAACAGGGCGGCATCATTTCCGGTTTGAACATGCATGTACGGCCGGGCGAGAAGATCGGTCTGATTGGGCCATCCGGCGCGGGCAAGTCCACGCTGGTGAATGTGCTGCTGCGTTTGTATGACCTGGAAGGCGGTCATATCCGCATCGATGGCACGGATATCTCGCACGTGACGCAGGAAAGCTTGCGCTCGCAGATCGGCGTGGTGACGCAGGACACCTCACTGCTGCATCGTTCCGTGCGCGACAACTTGCTGTACGGCCGCCCCGATGCGAGCGAAGCGCAATTGCTCGAAGCGGTTCGCAAGGCGCGCGCGGATGAATTCATTCCCAACCTGATCGATGGCGAAGAGCGCCGCGGTCTGGATGCGCACGTGGGCGAACGTGGCGTGAAGTTGTCTGGCGGACAGCGGCAGCGCATCGCCATTGCGCGCGTATTGCTGAAAGATGCGCCGATTCTTGTGCTCGATGAAGCGACGTCGGCGCTGGACTCCGAAGTCGAAGCGGCCATTCAGGAAAGTCTGGAACTGCTGATGCAGGGCAAGACAGTCATTGCGATTGCGCACCGTCTTTCTACCATTGCACGGATGGACCGTCTTGTCGTGATGGACAAGGGGCAGGTGGTGGAGAGCGGAACGCACGCGGAGCTGATTGCACACGGCGGTTTGTATGCACGGCTGTGGCAGCGGCAGACCGGCGGCTTTGTCGCCGCAGATGACGCGCTGGTTTAAGCGAGCGCGTCACCGTTGCGTTGACCCAGTTCGCTCAGGCAGAGGGCGACTTTTTCCCTAGGTGCCTGGACAATTCCCGCGCCTCGCGCAGCCTTCTGGCGTGCGCGGCCAACAGATCGCCGCGCGTCACGATGCCCAGCATGCGATGCGGCGTCTCCCGGCTGACCACCACCAGGCGGCCGACACCCGCCTCAACCATGTGATCGGCGGCTTCACGCAGCGTGTGATCTTCGCGCACCACCAGAGGTGGGCGTTGTATCAGCGAACCTACTTTCGTTTCATCGCTTAAGGTGGCGTCATACAACTGGCGGCGCGTGACCACGCCCAGGAGTTGTCCGTTGTCGTCTACAACCGGGAAACCCTGGTGCTTGGTAGCCGTGGCGTCGGAAGTCAGCCACGCGCGAATTTCTGCAAAAGTCTGGCTTGCCCGTAAGCTCACAACCTCACGACTGCACGCATCGCGCACATAAATCTGATCCAGATAGTCGGCAGCGTAATCGGAAGGAACGCGCACGCCGCGACGCACGATCTTTTCCGTCATGATCGTATTGCGCATGAGCAGGCCGGAAATCAGATAGGCCGCTGCGCAGGCGCCCAGCAGCGGCAGTAATCCGTGTGGCTGCTGGGTGGTTTCGAACGCAAACACAACCGATGTAAGAAACGCGCGCGATGCGCCTGCGAAGATGGCGGCCATGCATACCAGCGCCGACATCCGCGGATCGATGTGCAGACTCGGTACGGCAGCAGCGAGCCAAATACCCAGCACGCCACCCAATGCGCCGCCAATGGTAAAGAGCGGCGCCAGGGTACCGCCGGATGTTCCGCTTCCGAGCGCGACCGACCAGGAAAGCAGTTTCAGCAGGCACAGTGCGAGCATCACGCCAAGGGTCATCTGTCCGGCGAGCACGGCGGCGATGTTGGTGTATCCCACGCCCAGCGTCAGCGGCATGAAGTAACCGACGATGCCGACGACAAAGCCACCCAGTGCCGGCCACCACATCCAGTGAAT
Source organism: Dyella sp. (assembly GCF_035486915.1). GTDB lineage: Bacteria > Pseudomonadota > Gammaproteobacteria > Xanthomonadales > Rhodanobacteraceae > Dyella_B. Next base: position 1,931 of record NZ_DATHMR010000185.1, read on the forward strand.
GGGCAATTTTTCGAAGCCATCTTCGATGGCATAGGTGAGGCGCGTGACGCCGACACTCACCACACCTACGATCAGACCAAGTATCACGTAGACGGCGAGGGCGGGAAGCGATGGCGTGGCCATGTCCGGCATCGGAAACATCGGCTGATTGCCTTCCAGCAGATAGCGAACGCCGGTGCCGACCGTCGTGGCCAGCGCCACAGGAATCAACGAACGCGCACGGCGTTCGAACAACAGCAATTCAATGGACAGCAATACTGCTGCAATCGGTGCCGAAAACACGGCGGCCATGCCTGCGGCGGCACCCGATGCCAACAGCGTTTTGCGCTCATCCGCCGTGACATGCATCAGCTGCGCGATAAGCGAACCGAGCGCGCCGCCCGTCGCAATGATCGGACCTTCTGCGCCGAAGGGGCCGCCCGTACCGATCGCGATCGCCGATGAAACGGGTTTGAGCCATGTGATGCGTGGCGGAATGCGGCTCTCATTGAGCAACACCTGTTCCATCGCTTCAGGGATACCGTGACCACGAATCGCGCGCGAACCCCAACGCGCCATCGCGCCTACGATCAGTCCGCCAATCACCGGTACCAGAATGGCGAGTCGGCCAAGGTGATTGGCCGCCGGACTGACGAAGTCGAAGCTCCAGCGGCCGTAAAAGGCGATGTTCGTCACCAGCCCGATCAACCTCGTGAGTACCTTTGCAACGACCGCAACCGCGCCGCCCAAGAGCATTGCGACGAAGCTGATCCACAGGACGCGGCTATCCAGCGGCCGAAATTGCCGGGGCATGTGGGCCGCGGCAAGGGTGGGGTCCATCGATGGAGCGACAGGCAGCGATGCACGGGTGTGCTGTTCGGGGGTTTCGGTCTGCATCGCTTGAGCCAGCTTGACGGTGGCGAAAGGTTAGTGAGATCGCGGCGCGAAAGCTGGCTGGAAAATGAATGGGGTGTCGTCAACTTTCCAAGTATTTCTTTTGCAAAGCGCTTGACTCTAGACCTTGATCAAGGGTCTAGACTTTCCGCATGACCACTCCCACGCCGTCCCTGACTATCGGTACCGTCGCCAAGCGCGCCGGCGTTCCCATCGACACTATCCGCTATTACGAGCGCGAAGGCTTGTTGCCCGAACCGCTGCGGCGCGCATCGGGTTACCGCAGTTACAACGAGTCGGCGATCAGCCGGCTGCGCTTTATCCGCCGCGCCAAGGACCTGGGTTTCACGCTGGACGAAATTCGCGATCTGCTCGCGCTGTCTGCCGATCGCCATCGTGGCGTGAAAGCGGTGCGGCAACGCGCCGAGCAACGGTTGGCGGGCATCGATGCGCGCATTGCCGAACTCATGCGCATTCGCAAGGGCCTGGAGCAATTGATCGAAGCTTGTCCGGGCCGCGGCGATCCGGAGCAATGTCCGATCCTGCGTGCATTGAGCGATGAGGAGCCCCAGGCATGAGCGACCATGGCGCGTGCTGTCATGCGGCCGATCACGCGGCTCGCGATCCGATTTGCGGCATGAGTGTCGACACTGCAACGGCAAAACATCGCAGCGAGTACGATGGCAAGGCATTCTATTTTTGCTGCGTTGGCTGCAAGGCAAAGTTCGATGCCGAACCCGCGCGCTATGCGCAGGCAAAACCTGTCGCCTTTGCCACGCATCCAAAGACCTTGCATGTGCTTCCGGGACAAGGAGCCGCCCATCGGCATGAAGCGAAGGAGCTGGCGAAAGATCCCGTCTGTGGCATGACGGTAGATCCAGCCATGGCGTTGCATCGCGCTGAGCACAACGGTCACGCACATTATTTCTGCGCGGCAAGTTGCCGGCAGAAATTTATCGCCGACCCGGATAAGTACTTGCAGGAGCATCGCGAACCCGCGGTTGCTGCGTCCGGTGCGGTCTATACATGCCCTATGCATCCGGAAGTACAGCAGGACGGTCCCGGCGATTGCCCGCTATGTGGCATGGCGCTGGAACCGATGATGCCAAGTCTGGAAGACCACGATGCGAGTGAGCTCCAGACGATGAAGCGTCGCTTGTGGACATTGATGGGTCTGACGCTTCCGGTATTCGTCATCGCGATGCTGCCGCATATGACGCGGCTGTCATGGCCCGCCGCATGGATGGGTATTACCGGCTGGACAGAAGCCGTGCTTGCAAGCATCGTCGTGCTGTGGGGTGGCGCTTCGTTTTTCGCGCGCGGTTGGCGCTCTCTCAAACCGTGGCAACCGAACATGTACACGCTGATTGCCATCGGCACGGGCGTCGCGTGGGCATACAGTACGCTGGCGTTTCTGTTTCCGCAGATATTTCCGGCGGGCTTTCGTGACATGCACGGACATGTCGCCGTGTACTTTGAATCCGCGGCAGTCATCGTCACACTGGTAACGCTTGGCGATTTCCTCGAGTGGCGAGCACGGCGGCGCACCGGCGAGGCGCTGAAGGCATTGCTCGGTCTCACACCGAAAACGGCGCGGCGTTTGTCGGGCGAAACGGAGGAAAGCGACGTTCCCATCGGCGACGTGCTAGTTGGTGATGTGCTGCGTATTCGCCCTGGCGAAAAAGTGCCTGTCGATGGCGTCGTGCTGAGTGGCACGAGTCAGGTGGACGAATCCATGCTGACGGGCGAGCCGATGCCGGTAGAGAAAAAAGCAGGCGATGCATTGACCGGCGGCACCGTGAATCGCGATGGCGCACTGACGATGCGTGCTAAGAACGTAGGTGCGTCGACGGTGCTTTCGCAAATCGTCGCGCAGGTCGCCCAGGCACAACGCAGCAAAGCACCCTTACAGCGTCTAGCCGATCGTGTGGCAGCGTGGTTTGTACCGGTCGTCATTGCGGTGGCGTTGCTCGCTTTCGGCTGCTGGGCATGGTTCGGGCCAGAGCCGCGTTTTGCCAACGCATTGATTGCCGCGGTATCGGTCCTGATCGTGGCGTGTCCATGTGCGCTAGGGTTGGCGACACCTATTTCAATCATGGTGGCGAGCGGACGAGGTGCTCAGCAAGGCTTGCTGTTCAAGGATGCGGCCGCGATCGAGACGCTGCGCGATGTCGATACGCTCGTCGTCGATAAAACCGGCACCTTGACCGAAGGCAAGCCAGTGTTGACGTCTATCGCCGCGCTCGGACAAAACAGTCGAGAAAACCTCCTGACGCTCGCAGCAAGCCTGGAGCAATCAAGCGAGCATCCTTTGGCGAAAGCCATCCTGGATGCGGCGAAGGCGGAGCGCGCGCATCTTGTTCGTGCCACGGTTTTTCACATGCTTGCCGGTGGTGGTGTGTATGGCCGAGTGATGCACAACGACGTGGTGTTCGGCAACGCACGCATGATGAACGAGCAGGGTATCGCGCTGGATGCGGAAACACTCGCCAAAGCCGATGCTTTGCGCGAGCAAGGTTCCACCGTGATGATGCTTGCGCTGGATGGCAAGCTCGCTGGCTTGTTTGCGGTGAGCGATCGCATCAAATCGGATACGCCGTCGGCTATTGCTGATCTCAAGGCACAGGGCTTGCGTATCGTGATGCTGACGGGCGACAACGCCACCACGGCAAACAAGGTAGCGCGTGCGTTGGGTATCGAGGAGGTGCACGCAGATGTTTCGCCGTCCGGCAAGACGCAAGTGATC
>NZ_DATHMR010000186.1:0-38471 GCF_035486915.1 Dyella sp.
TTCCATCCTTCCAGGGAATCTGAGCTCCTCTGGTTTGTGACATTGCTAGGCGATTGGATTGTTGATAGCAACCGTTATGCACCCCTAGGATCTAGCCGGCGCTCAAGTCTTTTGGAGCTGCTTCAAGGTCGTCGTGGCGAAATAGACGATCAAGCCTTTCAGAGAATTCAGGAAGCAATTAGCCGCCACTGAAGACAAGGAGCCAGATTCGAAAGCTTCATGCTACTGAATCTTGGGGGAACGTCGCGCCCTCATATAAGTGCATTTGCGAAATCGCAACCGTCTGTGGTTCTCCCCCCCGGGAGGACGCTATTGGCATGATCTAGGAATGTGCGAGGGGGTGCAACGCTAGTCGCATAGCCCACCGGGCTGGGGGAGGCTCGGATTGGGCCTGGGTGGCACATTTAGAAGCCTGCTAGGGCGGTTCACAGGCGGACTGGCGGGCCCCCGCGTTGAGCTTCGACCCGATGCCGAAAGGGTGAATCAAGGTTCTAACACCAATGTTTGTACATGTCCCCCAACACCAATGTGTGTACAACCGGTACATACATTGGTGTTGTGCCCAATTGGTGTCATGCCCAGCGGCCATGACTTCAGGCCCATGCACTAGTGTGAACTCCACACTACAGTGCACTCCATCATAAGTGGAAGAGCGGGTCAGCCGTGGACGATAACGCGGGCCAACTCAAAAAGTTTCAGAAAGAGCTTTCTACCGGCACGGTGTCCCTGGTGCTGTTGGCAGTGCTTGGGCAGTCGCGGCAGCCGATGTATGGCTATCAGATTGCCAAGCGGCTGGAGGAGCTGGGCGAGGGTGCGTTGGCGGGTAAGCAGAGTGCGCTTTATCCCGTGCTGCGAAATCTGGAGGCGGCCGGTTTGTTGGGGAGTGAAGTGGAGCCCTCGGTAAGTGGGCCGCCGCGACGTTATTACCGCATCACGAAATATGGTCGCGAAGTATTGCGAGAGTGGATCGAGGCGTGGGAAGGCACGCGCGATTCTGTCGATAGGGTTCTGCAAGGAGAATGGCGATGACGACACGTCCAGATTTTGCGCCGCGCACAATCGCGGAATATCTGGATCAGCTGCGCGCCGCGTTGCGTGGCGCCGATCCGGCGTTGATTCAGGATGCGCTGTACGACGCAGAAGAACACCTGCGCGCAGAGCTGGCTGAAACGCCAGGGCGCAGCGAAGCCGACATGCTTGCCAAGGTAGTAAGCAGTTATGGTGCGCCGGAGGAAGTCGCGGAGATTTACCGCGATCAGGAAATCAAGATTCAGCGCGCACTGCGTCCACCACCGCAGCCGAAGCGCCGCTCGCTGGCGGGTCAGTTCTTTGGCGTGGCGACCGATCCACGCACTTACAGCGCGTTGTTCTACATGGTGCTGTCGCTGGCGACGGGTATTTTCTATTTCACCTGGACGGTGACGGGCATTTCGCTGTCGTTGGGTCTGGCGGTGCTGATTATCGGCATCCCGTTCATTATGCTGTTCTTCGGCTCGGTGCGTGTCCTTTCGCTGGTGGAAGGGCGCATGGTGGAATCGATGCTGGGTGTGCGCATGCCGCGCCGTCCGTCGTATTCCACGCACGGGATGTCGTTGTGGCAGCGAATCGGCGCGATGTTCACCGACCCGCGTAGCTGGAGCACGCTGTTCTACATGCTGATGATGCTGCCGCTTGGCATCATTTATTTCACGCTAACAGTGACGATGCTCAGCGTGTCGCTGGCGTTTACAGGCGCCCCCTTTGTGAAGCTCGTCGCGACGCTGTCCGGATTTCAGGACACCTGCGACGGTCCCTACTGGGTATGTCACGGCATCCTGTTGTTGGACGGTTGGCCCGCCGCTTTCATCCTGTGCGTGCTTGGCGTGCTGCTCTTGTTCACCACCTTGCATATGGTGCGTGCCGTGGGACATCTGCATGGCCAGATGGCGAAGCATTTGCTAGTCGCCGGAGCGGTGAAGGAGTAAGTGCGCATGAACTCGACAGAAGGCAACGGCGTACTTGCTGCACTGGCGGGTGAATGGTTGGGCGAGGAGCATATCGCTACCACCCGCTGGGGAGAGGGCGGTCCTGCTACGGCGAAAGTTAGTGCGCGTTTCGAGCTTGGCGGCAAAGCCTTGTTGCAGGACTATCGCGAAGAACGCAACGGCAAACCATCGTTGCAGGCACATGCAATATTCGTTGCGGGTGCCGAGCCCGGTGAATACGCGCTTTACTGGTTCGACAGTTACGGCTTTACGCCAGCGCAGCCCGCGCTGGGGCACTGGGATGGCAGGCAGCTGGTTTTCTTGCGCGTGTCATCGCGCGGACAAACGCGTCACATCTACACGCCGTCCGAAGACGGTAGCTACCAGCTAACTCTGGAAAGCTCTTTCGATGGTGGCGTCCATTGGGAGCGCGTTCTGCACGGCGAATATCGCCGCGCATGAGATATCAACGGTAATTCATATCCGGCGATGAAAGCAGGAATGTGTTCCATTCCTGCTGGGACGTCGCCTTGGCAAGTGCGTCGTGCGTGGCCGGCGAGATATACGGTTCGATTGCGTCGTAATAAAGACGCGTCGTCAGCATCGGAAAACCGGCGCCGCGTTGGGTGCTTCCCACCGGCGTAAAGAGCTGGTTGTTACCTGTGCCGATGGCACGCGCGATGTCGAAGCGTTTCGCCATCTGTCCGGAACTGGACCAGCTGATGTTATCCAGCGGCCAGCCATCTGGCGTGATGCGTCCAAACAACGGTTGATCGAGCTGATTGAGCCAGCCCACCATCGGTTGCGCGTTCACGATTGGCGTGCCGTCATAGCCCAATCGCACGGACGAGACGACGAACTGCATCGGGTCCTTAAATTTCTTGCCGGCGTTGCTGACCAGGTCGCGTGATTGGAACATCACGCGCATGACTTGCGCGATATCGCCGTCGCTGTGGCGGAATGTGCGCGCCATTTTCGTGACGAGATCCGGCGGCGGATTATCGGAGATGAAGTACTCGGCAAGCTTGCGCGAGACGAATTGCGCACACGCCGGTTGCTTGACGATCAAATCGACCGCTTGCTGCACTTCGTCAAATCCGCTGCCCTTGATGGTTTTGCCGAGCAGTACCTTGTCGCTGAAGTCGTGTCGCTGCGGATTGAATTCGAACAAACCATTGCGAACAACGAGCGGTGCGACCTTTGGGCCAAACTTCTCCGGCTTGCCGTTTGTGGGTGCAATGCCGACGCCGGTGAGTATCAAGGCCAGCTGCTGCACGTCCTGTTGCGTATATCCCGAATTGACACCGAGCGTGTGCAGCTCCATCAATTCCCGCGCATAGTTCTCGTTGACGTGACCTTTCGCGTTCTGGGCATTGTCCAGAAACTCGAGCATGGCTGGGCTTTCCAGCGTCGCCATCACCAAGTCGCGAAATTTACCCAGCGCATGCGGGCGGATCGCGTTCTGTTCGTAGTCGGCCAGTTCCCAGCGCACGCGCCCTTTGGGTGCATACACGCTGAAATGGTTGAGCCAGAACCACACTAGCTGTTCTTTGAGCTGATTGGGTCCGTAGATGGCACGCAATAGCTCTGCTTGTTGTGCTTCCTGTCCTAGCTTATTGCCGCGAGCTTGCAAGGCCTGATTAGCAGCTACCTTCGTGGGGCCATCAGGCATGGCTTTGATTTGCTGCTGCTCGTTTTGAATGGATGTCAGTAACTGATCGAGTGGTGTGTAGAACGACTCGTAGGATGCAATCTGCGCAGCAATTGGCGCGGGCAGACTATCGCCAAGGCGATCGTCCAGCTGCTTTTCCAGCATCGTTTTACGGCCGAGCGCCCGATATTGCGCGACGGTTGCCGTATCCAATCCGAAGGCATCGCGCCGGAGCCACACCGTATCTTCCTGGCTCAGCGTGGCGTTGCTGCCGGATGCCTGCGTAAGGATGGGTGCGATCAGTAAGGTTATCGACAGCGACAGGGCGGCAAGAGCGGTTGGACGCATGCGGCGAGTCTCTCGGGTTTTGGCTCGTCCCGCAGGTTTGCGGGGGCAGCAGAAATAACCTGACAGTAGGATTCTGCCATATCGTCATTGCGGTCTGCGCCGACGTGTTTCACATCGGCGCAGCCAGCTAATGACGATGGAGGGCTTGCTTCTTCACTACACCAGTTGCAGATCGCGCGGGCGCGCTTGCGGGAAGATGGTCTGCAGATGATTCCCTTGCAGGCCCCAGATGCGACCGAGCAATCCGCTATACACGTCGCGGTAGTTGTTGAGCACCTTGTAGTCGCGATTCTGCAACAGGTTGTTTTGCGTCACGGCAATCTGCTCGCCCGCGATGCGCCCCCCATTGACCTTGCCGCCGAGCACCCAGTGCACGGTGCCGTGACCATGATCGGTGCCGTGGTCGCCGTTTTCACGGAACGTGCGTCCGAATTCGGAAACGACCACCACCGTCGTGTTGTTCCATTCATCGCCCAGAGTGTTGGCATAGGCAGCAAGACCTTCACCCAGGTTACGAAGATTGTTGGCGAGTCCGCCGGTGACGTTGCCTTGATTCACGTGCGTATCCCAACCGCCGACATCGACAAAGCCCAGGCGATATTGATCGCGCATCAGCGTCGCGATGCGTTGTGTTTCCTGCGCAAAACCCGATGCGCTTGGCGCGCCGCGGCTCGCGGCGACCATTTCGTTCTGAAGATCCATTGACACGGTCGAACGCAGGCTCAAGCCATCTGCTGCAGCCGATGCCAGCGATGTGTTTTTGTACATACCTGCCAGGATGGACGCCTGACGATCGTCAAAATGCGCCTTAGTGTCACCTTTGAGCGAAATATTCGGAATGTCTTTGCTCGCACCCTGGAAACTCAGTGGCAGGCTATTGGTAAACGCGATGGCTGGAACGCCTGTAAGCACGCTGGAAAGACGCGCCATAAAGCCCGAGCGGAAGTTGCCGCCCTGGTCCTGCGGTTCGCCGCGCTCGATGTTGTCCTGTGTTTCAAAATGGCTGCGCGACAGATCATCGGTGCCCGCGAACGGAATGAATGCGATTTGCTTCTTCTGCCACAGCGGATAGATCGAATCACGCAACACCGGGTTCAAGCCCCAGTTGGAATCCAGCGCGATAGCGCTATTGGACGAGTTGTCGGGCTTAGCAATCGCAATCGTCGGGCGCGATTCGTAATAGAAGTCGCTGCTGTAGGGCACCAGAAAGTTGTTGCAGTCGTATCCGCCACGCAGGAACACCAGCAGAAAGCGCGGCGAGTTCGTCGGTGCAGCGAACAGGCGACCGGAGAAAGAGAGCGCTGGCAATGTCGCAGCGGCACCAGCAGCAAGCAGAAATTCGCGACGGTTCATGGTGTACCTCAGCGATAGTTGAAATCGGGCGACGATAGAAGAAACGTATTCCACTCGACTTGTGACGCGGCCTTGGCCAATGCATCACGCGTACTCGCAGACAGCGTAGGTTCGAGCGTTTGCTGGAAAAGCGTTGAATTGAGCATCGGTGGATTGGCTTGCGCCACCTGTCCATCGATGCCGACAAAAAGACGGTTTCTGCCGCTGCCGATGGCGCGCGCTACATCAAAGCGCTTCGCCATCTGACCGGAGCTGGACCAGTTCGTGCTATCGAGAGCCCAACCGTCGGGCGTAATGTGGCCGTACGGCAATTCGCTCATCTGATTGAGCCAGTTCACCAGCGGATCGGCATTGCTGATCGGTTTGCCGTCGTAACTGATGCGCATGGCCGAAACCAGGAACTGCGTGGGGTCCTTGAACTTCTTGCCGTAGCTTTGCGTAATGTATTTGGACATGAACATCGTGCGTAGCACAGCGGCGATATCGCCATCGGTCCGCTGAAAGGTGTGTGCCATTTCGTCGACGAGTGCGGGCGGCGGATCGTCGGCAACGAAGTACTGTGCAATCTGCTTGGAGACAAATGTCGCACATGCCGGTTGTCGCACGATCAAATCGACGGCTTGCTCGACTTCATCAAAGCCGCTGCCGCGAATGGTCTGCCCCAGGAATTCCTTGTTGGAAAAATCGTGACGGCCGGGCAGGAAAATAAACAAGCCATTGCGCACGACACCAGGGCGTTGAGCCAGGAAGTTACCATCGATGCCGTCGACCACATTGGGACCGCGTTGGGCCACCACTCCTGCACCCGTGAGAATCAGCGACAGTTGTTGCACGTCCTGCTGCGTGTAACCGGAATTGACGCCGAGCGTGTGCAGTTCCATCAATTCGCGTGCGTAGTTCTCATTGGTTTTGCCGCGGATATTTTTCGCGTTGTCCAGATACAGCTCCATGGCGGGGCTTTCCAGTGTCGCCATGACCAAATCCTTGAACTTGCCCAACGCGTGCGGGCGGATTACGTTTTCTTCGTAATCGGTCGTAAACAGGCCTACGCCGCCTTTGGGCGCGTACACGCTGAAGTGGTTGAGCCAAAACCACACCATCTGTTCTTTCAGCTGATTTCGACCATAAACCGCGCGAAGTAGCTCGACCTCCATGCTTTGCTTGTAGAGGTCGCGGCGATACATCTGGAAATCTTTCTTCGCCATATCCTTGGCGCTGGTATCGGAGTCATCGGTCTTCTTGACCTTCTGCTGCGCATCCCGATATTGGGCCACCAGCTGAGCGGGCGCGGTGTTGTAAACCTCGTAGCTCTGGATGAGCGGTGCGACGGCAGGGGGAAGCGGATCGTCGCCACCGGCCAGTTGTTCGTCGAGGAAACGTGTACGACCGACTTCGCGGTAGCGCTCGATGGTGGCGCTATCCAGACCGAAGCTGACACGACGCAGCCACGCGACATCGTCGGGACTCAGCGGACGGGTGTCGGCGGCCTTCACTGACAGTGGACAGATCAACGGCGCCGCCAGCAAAAGAGCCACGAGTAGTCGGGAAGGTCGCTTTCGTGGGTGTGGGATGATTTCTGCTTGCATGGTTGGGCCCCCGTTGAGTGTCTTTACTGCCTCAACGTCTATGTTTCCTCAGGGCTGACCCAAATGTCGCGTTAGGCGAAGAATATTTCGCTGTGATTCACGAAATGCGGCGCGCGACGTTAATGGGGAGTTACCATGCAGGGCTGGATGGAGCCCAACCATGCACAAAACTTACGATCAGGCCTATTTCGACAAGTGGTACCGCGACCCCGACCACGCGGTGAGTTCTCCTGGGGCGTTGAAGCGCAAAGTAGCGATGGTAGTGGCGCAGGCCGAGTTCTATCTGGGCAGGCCGATCCGCAATGTGCTCGATGTCGGCTGCGGCGAAGGCGTATGGCGCGCGCCGTTGCGTGCGCTACGGCCCGACGTACATTACCGCGGCCTGGATGCCAGTGAATATGTCGTTCGACGCTTCGGACGCAGCCGGAATATCGGCCTTGCACGCTTCAGTCAACTGGCGGAACTCCGTTTCGACACGCGCTTCGATGTGATCGTGTGTTCCGACGTGCTGCATTACCTCAAGCCGGCTGAAATACGCGCTGGGCTTGTCGGCATTGCCGAGATGCTGGAGGGTGTCGCGTTTCTGGAAGTGTTTACCAATCGCGACGATCCGGATGGCGATCATCAGGATCTGCAGTTGCGCTCACCGGCATGGTATCTGCATGCCTTTCACGAAGTAGGGCTGCTGCCGTGTGGCTCGCAATGCTACGTGGGGCCGCGTTTGGAACGGCATATTTCGGCGCTGGAGCGCGCGCAGCTGCCGGTGGGTGCTTGACGGGCTAGACCAACATCACCTTTACGCCAGCGCTGCGAAGTGCCTCGACCATCTCGGGCGAGGCGCTGTTGTCAGTGATGGCGGTATGCAATGTTTGCACGGGTGTGATCACGGACAGGCTGCGCTGTCCCAGTTTGCTCGCGTCGAATACGGCGATCGTTTCGCGCGATACGCGAATCATCAACGCGTTGAGCGAGGCTTCCAGCGGGTCGGGTGTAGTGACGCCGACGACCGGATCGAGACCGTCGACACCGAGAAACAGGCGATCGGCAGAGAGACGCGATAACGCCTGTTCCGCATCGGGGCCAACCAGCGAATACGAGGTTTGCCGCAGCAGACCACCCAGCATCATCACGCGAATGTTCGGCAGTCCAGACAATTCCAGCGCAATGTTCAATGCATTGGTCACGACCGTGAGCGATTCGAACTTCATCTGCCGAATCTGCCGCGCAATTTCCGCGGTGGTCGAGCCCGAATCAAGAATGATGGTCTCACCGTCCTGAATTAGCTTGGCAGCCGCCTGGCCGATGCGCAGCTTTTGCGGATGCGAGCGTGTCTCTTTGATGTTCAACGGCACATCATTGGTGGTCGCTTGCGTAACGGGCAACGCGCCGCCGTGTGAACGCGCAATCGCCGAGCTGCGAGCGAGTGTCTCCAGATCGTTGCGGATCGTGACGGACGACGTGCCGAAACGTGAGGCGAGCTCTTCGACCGTGGCGCGGCCGTTGCTCTCGACGTAGTCGACGATCATGCGTCGGCGTTCCTCGACGAGAAGACGCTGCGAAGGGACGGAGGCGCGGGCTTCACTCATGACGGATATTCAAAACTCTGGCGGCATTGTCATGGTATATCTTGCGCAGGATTGTGTCTTTCAATCCGACCCCATAAATCGACCAACGGCCTTGCGGCGGTGTCTCGGCCGGGGCGTAATCGAAGTATTCGTCCTCGGTCTCGAGGAATCGGTAATAGATCTCGTAGAGCTCATCGCAGAACAGCTGCTGGGGTACGTCGTCGCCGTAAGGTGAGGGGACTGCGTCGGTGCCGAATAGAATGCGGTCCTGGTAGCGGTCGAAAAAGCGTTGGGCAGTGCGCGGTTGCCGCCCCAACTCGCCGATACGCGCGCTGATATCCACCAGCGTATTGGGGAAGCGGTCCAGGCAGGCCGAAACGGCATCCAGGTTCTCGGCCCAGTTGCCCACATGCATCAGCGCGAAGGTGGTTTTGGGATGCCGGGCGATCAGGCGATCGCGCGCTGCGAGAATTTCTTCGTTGCTGGGAAACTCCGGGCCGTAGAACGACCAGTCCGGGTGATGGCTGAGTTCTTCGTAGCGCTCGTTATATTCGTCGGTCGGCAGAAAGAACGCCTCCGGATCGGAGACATGCAGAAACACCGGCATGTTGTACGCCGCGCAGGCTTCCCACATCGGATCGAAGCGTCGATCGTCCACGGCCACCAACGGGCCAGAATCGATCTGTTCGCGCAGATAAAGGCCGAGTGTCTTGAGCAGCTTCAAACCGCGTGCGCCAACGCGATGCGCATGTTCAATCGCATCAGCCTGTAATTGAGGGTAATTCGATTCGGCGAACAGCCCATAGGAAGGTTCGGTGAGTGTGATGAAGCGTCCCGGCGCGGCTTCATCGAACATGCGAACCGTTTGTTCCAGTCCCTTGCCGACACCACCGGTGAGATTGACGAGCGTGCGGATACCTTTGCGATCCATCACGGGCAGCAGGTCTTGGGGTTTCGCAAAAACCGTGATGTCTTCGCCGACAGAAACACCGTTTCGTACGTTCGTCGACCAGGTGAGGTGCGTATGCGCATCGATGACTGGAAAACGCGGTGTTTGGATGCGCGATTTGGGCACACGCAACATACTGCGCGGCTTGAAATCTTTTAGCCGCAGATCGCTCTTGCTTTGATCGGGCGCTGTTTGCAGCGGATTTTTTCCACTATTCGCCTGAATAGTCCCGGCGCCGCGCGGTGGCGCGCAGCAGAAGCATCCGCCACGCGTTTGCGTGCGGAACGACCACGGCGCATGCCGTGCCGAGGGTGGTTTGCGTTGGCGTTGCGTCATGACTTTCTCTGCTTCCTCGTGACTGCCGGAAGAGGGTGCGCGCGTCAGTGTTGATCGAAACACACTGGGAGGGAAACGCAAGCGGCGCCGAGTGCCTTACCCCTCTCCCCGGCGCAGGCGGAGGATGCGTGAGGCATCCCGCCGGGGAGAGGGATCGGCGCCGCAATGACTGCCGAGGCGGAGGGGGAGACCCCTCGAGCAGTCAGCGCGGATACTTGGCCATGATCTGGTGTACGGCCCTCGTGAGTGCCACGGCTTGGTCCAAAGGACGCAACCACATGTTGCGGCCGAACATCACGCCGGTGGCGCCGGAGGCCATGTAGAACTCGACTTTGCGCAGCACGGCCGCGTCGTCGTCGTTTTTCTCGCCGCCGGAGAACAGCACCATCGTGCGCCCGGCCGAGCGCACGACGCGTTGCGTGCGAGCGGACGGGTCTTCATCGAGCTTGTTATACGGAGCCGGCACGTTCGTGCGGCTATCGTCCGGCTCATGCAACTTCACCAGATCGGCGCCCAGCTCCAGTGCGACGCGTGCGGCGTAATCCTGCGCGTAGAGGCTGCCTTTGCCGCCTTTTGCATCGATCGCCGAGCCTCGCGGATACGACCACAACACCAGCGGCATGCCGTAGCGCTCGCAATCCTGGCGCACTTTTTCGAACTGGCGGAATTCATCGTGCTGACGTGGCGAGCCGATATACATGGTGTAGCCCACCGCATCGGCGCCCAATCGCACGGCATCTTCGACGGATGCGAAAAGCGGCGAGGTGGCGTCCGCATCGCTGGGGATATTGGTCTTGCCGTTGAGCTTCAGAATCAACGGAACCTGCCCGCACCAATCGCCCATGTACTTCTCAGCCAGCCCCACGCCGAGCGCGATGGCCGAGAAATTTCCTTCCACCGCGAGGCGAAATTGGTACTCAGGATCGACGGCGGGCGGGTTCGGAAAGAAATCGGTCGGGCCGTGCTCCAGTCCTTGATCCAACGGCAGCACGAGCAGGCTGCCGTTACGGGGGCCATGGCCATACATCAATCGATGCAGACGGGTTCGCTTGCCGTGGGAAAGAGAAAGTTTCGAAAACTTTTCGGAAGATTTCGAAAGGTGTTGTAAGTCGTCTTTCATTTCGAATACTCTGGGAGCGTCATCGGATGGTTTCACATTCGAGCGAATTGAGCAAAATGTCAATACTTCATAAGAAAACGAAAGATAAAACAACCTTGGAGGCGTTGGCGCGCGCGCCCGTCGACGAACAGCAGGCGGCCGGTTATACCGACACCCTGCGGGAGATCTTGCAGCAGCCAGCTACCTGGCAGGACACGTTCGATTTGCTCCACAGCCCGGTCGTCCAGCAGCGGCTGGCGAAAGCGATCGAGCCGCGGCCGATGCATATCGTGCTCACGGGGTCGGGCAGTTCCATGTACATCGGCGAGTGCCTGGCACCGCTGCTGCAATCGGGTCTTGGCGTACCCGTGCAGGCGATTGCGGCGGGAACGCTGTTGACGCATTGGGACAGCGTACTGCCGCCAGGCCCTGGCTTGTTGATTTCACTGGCGCGTTCGGGCGATAGCCCGGAAAGCGGCGGCGTGGTGAGCACTTTGCTCGCCGAAGCGCCGCAGTGGCGGCACCTGGTGATTACCTGCAACGCCGACGGCAAGCTTGCCACGCAATACAACAACGATCCGCGCGTCACGGTGCTGGTGCTGGACGAACGCACCAACGACCGCAGCCTGGTGATGACCAGCAGCTTCACCAATCTGCTGCTCGGCGGCACCGCCTTGTTGCAGCGAACGCGCGGAGCGATCGTCGAAGACGCCATCGATCACGTTGCATCGAATGTGCGGCGGATTTTCGATGCGTCGTCGGACAGTTTGGTCGCGCTGGCGCAGCGCGATATCGCATCGGTGGTGTATCTGGGCAGCGGCGCCGCATTTGGCGCAGCACGCGAAGGCGCGCTGAAAATGCTGGAGATGACCGGCGGCAAGGTCATCACCATGGCGGAAACGTTTCTTGGCTTGCGGCACGGGCCGATGTCGTTCATCCATCCGTCGACGCTGATCGTCGCGTTGTTGTCGCCCCAGGCCGATGTTCGACGTTACGAGATGGATGTGCTGCGCGAAGTGTCGCGCAAGCAACTTGGCATGGCCAAGCTTATTGTCGGTTCGGATGTGCCCTCTGATGTGATCGGTGCCAACGATGTTTACGTCGATGCGCCTTTCGCGACATCCAGCGCCGATGCCGCTGCCGTTCTTACGGATGTCGTGGTCACGCAGCTTTTGGCGTTTTTTCGCTGCCTGCAACTGGGTTGCAAGCCAGATGCCCCGTCCGAAGGCGTGCTGACTCGCGTTGTCGAGGACTTCGCCATTCACGGAGCATCGCCGTGAATACGACCGAGCACGCCGTGCGCATTTTGGTGGTTGGCGAAATCAATGTGGATTTCGTCTTCAAGGGTTGTCGTGCGCTGCCGATGCCGGGCAAGGAAGTGCTCGCCGATGATTTCGTGATGACACTGGGTAGCTCATCGATGATTTGCGCGATGGGTCTGGCGAAGCTTGGTAATCGCGTGGCGTTCCATGGACGGCTCGGCACGGATGCGTCCGGCGAGTTTTGTTTGCGTGCTTTGCGCGATGCGGGAATCGATACATCGTCATTGCGGCCGGATGCGTCGTTGCGTACGGGTGTCACCGCGTCGTTGTCCACGCCACACGATCGCGCACTTGTGACATTCGCTGGCGCGATTGCCGAATTGCGTGCTGATGAAGTGCAGGACGAATGGCTGCGAAAGGCGGGTCATCTGCACGTCTCTTCCTATTACCTGCAGAAGGCATTACGGCCGGGCTGCCATCGATTGTTTGAGCGCGCCACCGCGTTGGGCCTCACCACATCGCTCGACCCCGGTTTCGATCCCGAGCAGAAGTGGGAAGGCGATGTGCTTGAAACCTTGCAGTACGTCGATGTGTTTCTGCCTAACGAGCAGGAGCTGGAAGCGATTACGGGACGCGAGGATCTGAACGCGGCATTGGCTGCCGTGCAAAACGGCCGCACTCGCACCGTCGTAAAGCGTGGCAGCGAAGGCTGCAGCAGTCTGGAAGGCGGTCGGGTCGACGTACCGGCGTATGCCGTTGATGCCATCGACAGCACCGGTGCGGGCGATTCGTTCGACGCAGGTTTCCTGCATGCATGGCTGCGCAAGATGTCGTGGCTGGACTGCATGCAGTGGGGTAGTGCATGCGGGAGCCTTTCCACGCGCGGCATTGGCGGCACGACGGCGCAAGCTACCGCAGATCAAGCGCTGGACATGATGGCGGGCAAGCCATGATCACCGTCGCCGGATTCAACACCGCTATCGATCGTTTCATTCAGCTCGAAGCGCTGAATCCTGGCGAGGTGCATCGGGTACAGGTCGAGCACGTCTATCCCGGTGGCAAGGGTGTGCACGTTGCGCAGACCATTGCTGCGCTAGGTGAGCGCGTGCAATTGATCGGTGTGGTGGATGCGGCGCATCGCGACCTGATCAATCGTCGCATGCACGAACGCGGCGTTGTGTTTCACGGCATCGATGTCGCAGGCGAACTTCGTCACTGTCTGGCGCTGCGCGATGCGCGTGGCGCTATCACGGAAATATTGGGGCAAGGTCCGGAACTCTCGCGATCCGAATGCGACGCGCTGCTGGAACACTTTCGGCGCAGCATCGATGAAAGCGAGCTGGTGATTCTCTGTGGAAGTCTTCCCCGCGGGCTGCCGGCGACGGTCTACGCCGACCTGGTCGAGTACGCGCGGCAGCGTGGCAAGCGCTGTCTGGTCGACGCCAGCGGCGACGCGATGCGGCATGCCGTCGATGCGAAGCCTTTCATGGTCAAACCCAATCGCGATGAAATCAGCGAATGGATCGGTCAATCCGTTTTTAATTTGCATGCTGCCGAGCGTGCAGCAACGGCGTTGCGCGAGCGCGGCGTTGCTGTGCCGGTGGTGACGATGGGCGAACTTGGCGCCCTCGCTGCCGATGAAAGCGGCGTCTGGCATGCGCAATGTGCCTCAGCTTATGTGCGCAACAGCGTGGGTTCCGGCGATTGTTTTCTTGCCGGCTTTGCGGTGGCCATCAAACGAAATATGTCGCTCGATGAAGCACTGCAGCTGGCGGTTGCCAGCGGCGTTGCCAACGCGCAGACGGAAGAGACTGGTTTTGCAGAGCGAAGCAGCGTGGAGTCGTTGCTTCCGTCGGTAAAGGTAAGCCGTCTGCGTGAACAGGAGAAAGCGCACAGCGCGTCACCACGGTGATGCACAGCGCACACAAGTAGGGAGCACAAGACTGCGTCCAGGGCGTAAGGGGAGCTTTCGCCTGACGATCAACATTTGCACACGGCAATGCGATTGCGCGTGATGCGACATCACAACACGGGAGGAAGGGTTTTGATGCACACCAAAAAAACAAGTTGCCGCGGCACCGATCGCGGCACGGAACAAACCGCTCACGCCACGATCAAGAAAACGTTTCTCGCGCTTCACGTCGCCCTGGCTTTGACAGGCTTGGCTTTCGCGGGCGCCGCTGTAGCTCAGACAACATCGACAACGCAGTCATCAGACACTGGTAACGGCCAAAGCAACCAGTCCACGCAAGGCAGCACCCCTTCGACCAAGAAGGCCGTCAACCTTGAAGCGGTCACGGTGACAGGTTCGAACATTCGTAGCGTGGATGTCGAAGCGGCGCAGCCTGTGGTCACGATTACTGCGCAAGATATTCAGAAGCAGGGCTTTGCGACGGTCGGTCAGCTGCTGCAGAACGTATCGTCGATGTCGCCGCCGGATCTCAGTCGATCCGCACCCGGCGATCTGGGCCCCAATCAGGGTGGCTCGTTCATCGATCTTCGCGGCCTCGGTGCGATGCGAACGCTGGTACTGGTGGACGGTCAACGCATCGGTGCTGCACACGGTGGTTACACCAACATCAACGTGATTCCGACCTCCATCGTCGATCACATCGACATTCTGGCGACAGGCGCGTCGGCCGTTTACGGTTCCGATGCCATCGCCGGCGTGATCAACGTTGTCACGAAGAAAAACTTCAACGGCGTTCAACTCGATACGTACGACGGCGAATATATGCCGCATGCGGACGGCCGTCAGACGCAAAACAGTTTCACGGCCGGCAAGAGCAATGATCGCGGTGGCATCGTATTCAGCGCTTCCTTCCAGAATCAGAGCGCCGTATGGGCAGACGATCGCAGTTTTTCGGCGTATCCCTATACGTCGCAGTATCCCAATTACGGTTTGAACCAGACGGGACCGCAGGCACAGATCCTCAACTATCCGGGTGCTGCCACCGTTAACGGCGCTGTTCAACCGTGGGTGCTCAATGCGGGTGGCAATCCGATGAACATCAACGATTACCATCCTTACGTATATCCGACGTACGCGGCGAACGGAAACATCACCAGCCTCGCGAACGCTGGCGATCAAAATTACAACCCTTACGCCGGTCGCACGAATATGCTGTTGACGGAGGACAGGACGAAGAACCTGTACCTCGACGCGCATTACAAGATCACCGACAACATCACATTCAAGTTCAACTACGGCTATAACGCCGATTACGAAACCGCGCAATCGGGCTCGCCGTATTTTTATTCGGGCATGGGTTCGAACGGCGCGTTTCCCTCGGTGCTTTCCCAATACAGCTACTACAACCCGCTTAACGGGATTCAGCCGATCCAGTTTGCCCGTTACGCACCTGAAGACAGCTATGTCAGCTGGAACGACAACAAGAACTATCGCTACAGCTTTGGTTTGGACGGTGTCTTCAGCATCGGCGAGCACGAATTCAACTGGGACGTTTACACGTACGACAGCAAGATCAGTGGCGAGAACACGCGCACCGGTTATTTCAACCTGATCAACGTTGCCAATGCATTGGGGCCGTCGTTCATGCAAGGTGGCGCGGTGGTGTGCGGCACGCCGGGTAACGTGATTGCCGGCTGCGTGCCCATCAACCCGCTCGCGCCGCTGACGCAGCAAGAACTCAAGTACATCGCGATCAACAGCATCGAGCACTACGGCAGCAACGAGCGTGCATGGGTGGCGGACTTCGGTGGCGATCTCGCGGAGCTTCCCGGTGGCGATCTGACGTTCTCCACGGGTGTACAGCATCGCGACGAATCCGGTTATGACTCGCCCGATCCTTTTGCCTACGCGGGCTATTCGACCGACGGCGGTGTCGGACCCAATAGCGGTGGTTACGATCTCAACGAGGCATACGCCGAAGTTAACGCACCGCTGCTGAAAGACCTGCCCGGTGCGCAGAGCCTCAGCCTCGATGTGGCGACACGTTATTCGCATTACAGCAACTTTGGCGGCACGACCAACAGCTCGTTCAAATTGACGTGGAAGCCGATTGACGATGTGCTGGTACGTGCCAGTTACGGTACCGGCTTCCGTGCGCCGACGGTGAATGATCTTTTCCAGGGGCGTTATCCGGCCGGGACATTCACCGATCCGTGCGATTCGGTTTACGGCCCCTCTGCGTACGGTAACAACGCGCTTGTCGCACAACGTTGCTTGACCGGTTACGGCGGCATCCAGGGCGTCCCAACGAACTTCCGTCAGACCGACAATACCGGCGCCCCCATTACATCGCCCAGCGGTGAGGGCGCCGAGCCCACGACAAACTGGACCGGCGGCAATCCCAACCTGCGCCCGGAGACGTCTTACAACGGCGATGTGGGCGTTGTTTACAGCCCGTCGTGGTTACCTGGCTTCGACGCGACCATCGATTGGTGGACGTACAACATCCGCAATCTGATTACCGGCATCAGCAACGATCAGCTGATCGCCGATTGCTACCAATACAGCATCCAGTCCGCCTGCGGTCAGTTCAAGCGCAATCCGACCACGGGCCAGATCTACGATCTGCTGAATCTGGAAACGAACGCGGGTTGGTTGAAGGAGCGTGGCTATGACTTCTCGTTCAACTATCGCTTCCCCGAGACACCTATCGGCAACTTCAAGCTGGGCATGAATGGTACGTACATCTCGGCGTTCAACATGTTGCCGACCATCGGTTCGAACGTCATTTACATGGCTGGCAACACGCAGAACTACTACACATCCTGGCGTTTGCGTGACAACGTGACGTTGAACTGGAGTTGGCACGACTTTGGTGCAAGCTGGACGGTGCGTTACTTCTCGCCTTACAAGGTGGACTGCGCTTATGCACCGTCGACGGGTATTACGGCGTTCCCGTGCACATTGCCCAACTACTACGCGCCGGGGGTGGGTGTGGTGCCGCAGACACAGATTCCGTCCATCACATTCAACGATCTGCAGGTGTACTGGAACGCGCCGTGGCATGCCACGATCTCGCTCGGTGCGAACGACATCTTCAATCGCGTCAGCCCGAACGTGTACGGTGGCTATCAAAGCGGCGATACGCCGTACGACTACAACTCGTCGTATGACCTTGGCCGCTATGTCTACGTACGTTATTCGCAGAAGTTCTGATGTGAGAACGGCGAGGTCCGCAAGGGGTGATTCCTTGCGGCCTCGCCGGTTGAATCCCATTCGTCACTTCGATTACCACCAGGGCGCTAAGCGCCGACGATTTTTCAAGAGGTTTTCATGCTTCGCGTTTATCGCAACACGCTGACAACGATGCGCATGACCGGTCTTGCCATGGGCCTGATAGGCGCATGTCTAGGGAGTGCGCAGGCGGCGCATGCCGACGACGCGGCGATTCTCAATCCCGGTGCGCCCGTCTATGCCGTTCAGAAGGGGCAAACGCAATTCGGGAATGCCGCCGTCGAGGCGACCTGGGTGGTCGCTCAAAACCACTTGTCGGATTTCACGATCGCGGATCGCGACGACGGCCAGGTTTTGAAGGTCGATGCCCTTTTTGAATTGATGTTGCCGAACAAGCAAGCCATCAAGGCAAGCGATATGCATTTGCTGGCGGCGCCGTCGGAGCATGCATTGGCAGCCGATCCAAAGTCTGCGAATCTGGCGGAGCGTTCAGCAGGTAAGGCAGTGAGCGCAAGCTTTGGCGATGCCGATGGGCGGTTTCGTATCGACTGGCAGCTCATCCAGCGCGATGATTCGGCTTATCTGCGAGAAATCGTCACTATCACTGCATTGAAACAGGACGAGCCGCTTACTAGTGTGTCGTTAATACCGTCCACCATCGATCATGCGGAAGTCGACGGTACGGTCAAAGGTTCACCCGTGGTGGCCGGGCAGATGTACACGGGATTCGAGAATCCGCTTTCCGACAGTGATGTGCGCGGTAAGCATGTGTTGCTGACGATGGCTCGCACGCTACCGCTTCGCAAGGGTCAATCGATCACGTACTCGGCCGTTGCCGGTGTCGTTCGCGACGGTCAGCTCAGACGTGATTTCGCCACCTACGTCCAGCGGGAACGTGCTCATCCGTACAGGACGTTCCTGCATTACAACTCCTGGTACGACATCGGCTACTTCACGCCGTATACCGAGGCGGAAGCGCTCGATCGCATCGACACCTTCGGTGAAGAACTCAGCGTCAAGCGCGGCGTGAAGCTCGACTCCTTCCTGTTCGACGATGGCTGGGACGATCGTTCCGGCAGTTGGCATTTCAGCAAGGATTTCCCCCATGGCTTTGTCCCGTTGCGCGATGCAGCGGCGAAGTATGGCGCTGCGCCGGGCGTGTGGTTGTCGCCATGGGGTGGTTATGGGCCGCCCAAGGATGAGCGTGTAAAGAACGGCAAGGCCACCGGCTATGAAATCATCGACGACGGCTTCGCGCTCTCCGGTCCGCTCTACTACCAGCGCTTCCATGATGCGGTCATGGAGATGCTCGATAAGGATGGCATCAACCAGTTCAAGTTCGACGGTACGGGCAACGCAGACAGCGTATTCCCTGGTAGCCGTTTCGATAGCGATTTCTCGGCGGCGATTGCGCTGATCGAAGATATCCGCGCTTCGCATCCGGATACCTATATCAACCTCACGACCGGCACATGGGCATCACCCTTCTGGTTGCGCTACGCCGACTCTATCTGGCGTGGCGGCGAAGACGACTGGCATGCTGGTGTGGGTACCGAGCGGGAGCAATGGATCACTTATCGCGATCAGCAAACGTACGAAAACATCGTCATTCAAGGCCCGCTGTATCCGATCAATTCGCTGATGCTCCACGGGATCATCTACGCGCAGAAGAACACGCGCCTCAATACCGACCCAGGGCATGACTTTGCCAACGAAGTGCATTCCTATTTCGCCACGGGAACGCAACTGCAAGAGATGTACATCACGCCGTCGTTGCTGAGCAAAGACGACTGGGACACGCTGGCTGAATCGGCTAAATGGTCTCGCAGTAACGCGGATATCTTGCGTGATACGCACTGGATCGGCGGCGATCCAGGACGGCTCGACGTCTACGGCTGGGCATCGTGGTCGCCGCACAAATCGATCATCACGTTGCGCAATCCGGATTCGCATGCACAGGCGGCCGTCATCGATCTGCAACGGCAATTGGAATTGCCAGCGGGCGCGGCGCGGCAGTTCCAGGTGCGCGACGTGTGGAACAGCGGTGGCGCGCCGAAACGGCTTGACGCCACTCATGTGAGCACGATCACGCTGGCGCCATTCGAAGTATTGACCCTTGAATTGACGCCTTGATGTACCCTCCGGCTCCGTTGTTGGGTGGGTTCTTCAATCTCGCCGCAACGCACTCCCTCCCCAGCAAGCAGGGAGGGGGCCGTGCTTGAATAACGTTATGGGGTGAGGAATTCATGGAGCGTCGCGATTTTCTTCGATTTGCGCTTTTGACACCGCTGGCCGCAGCCATTCCGGTTGCTTATGGCGAAACGGAAAAAGCATCAGGCGTCGAACCCATCCCCGATGGAAAGTCGCATCGTTTCGAGCTCAGCCGTCAACATTTCCTGCTCGACGGCACACCGTTCCAGATCCGCAGTGGCGAAATGCATCCGGCGCGCATTCCCGCCGAATACTGGCTACACCGCATCCAGATGGCCAAGGCGATGGGGCTCAATACCATCGCGGTCTATTTGATGTGGAACTACTTCGAAAGCGAGCCGGGCGACTTCGACTTCACGACCGAGCGCCGCGATTTCGTCCGTTTCATCAACTTGTGCCAGCAGGAAGGCATGTGGGTGTACTTGCGTCCAGGTCCTTACGTTTGTGCGGAATGGGACTTGGGCGGTCTGCCGGCGTACCTGCTGCGCGATCCATCCATTCGCGTGCGCACCAAGGACGACGCGCGTTACATGCAGGCGGTGCAGCGCTATATGGATGCGGTCGGCCCCAAGATTGCACCGCTCATGGCTAACCGCGGCGGCCCGATCCTGATGATGCAGATCGAGAACGAGTACGCATCGTTCGGTCACGATCGCGAATATCTATTGCGCTTGCGTGCGATGTGGCAAGCGCATGGCATCGAAGGCCCGTTCTCGATCTCCGACGGATTGGACCAACTGCAGAAAGCGGGCACTTATGTGCCGGGCGCTGCGTTAGGCCTGGATGGCGATACCGATTTCGCCGCTGCGCAGGCGATAGCGGGCGACGCGCCGGTGTGGGTTGGCGAGGGTTATCCCGGCTGGTTGACGCACTGGGGCGATTTGTTATTTCAAAGCGGCAACTATCTTCCAACCTTGCGCAAGCTCATGGCCGAAGGCCGTTCGTTCAACATGTATGTAGTACATGGTGGCACCAATTTCGGTTTCACCGCCGGTGCCAATGCGCGCAACGACTATGCTTTTTTCGAACCGGTGATCACCAGCTACGATTACGGTGCGCCGATCAACGAGCGCGGGGAAGCCACGCGAGATTACCGCGCTTTCCGTTCCGTGATTACTGCGCATCTGTCTCAACCGGTTCCCGAGCCACCACCTGCGCCGCCGACGATACATTTTGAGGATGCGATTGCGCATCCTTACGCATCGATCTGGGACAACTTTCCGATGCCGTCGCGGCAAGTGAAGAAGCCCGATCCGAACGAAATCCTGTTTGCGCAGAACCACGGCATGGTGTTGTACCGCAAGACACTGTCGACCGGCGGTTTGCTGAACATGGAAGGCGTGCGCGATTACGGCACGGTATTCAGCGGCGGGAAGTACCTGGACTACGTATCGCGCGTCAATAAGCCCGGTTTACACGTGAGGCAAAACGTGGATATTCCGCCACCGGCGAATGGCGCCGGTGCAATGGTGGAGATTCTGGTCGACAGTTTCGGTCATGTCGGTTACGGGCAGGCGATGTACGACTTCAAAGGCATCGTCGGCGCCGTCACGCTCAACGGCGAGGAGCTGCACGATTGGCAGGCGCACAGCTTGCCGCTGGATGACGCCTACATCGCAGGCTTGCCGCCGATGGACCGCAACTCACCCTCCGCGCTTCGTCCCGGCATGTTCTTCAAGGCCATCGTCAAGCTCGATCAGCTTGGCGATTGCTACCTCGACATGAGCGAGTGGGACAAAGGCTATGTGTGGGTCAACGGCAAGCTGCTTGGTCGTTACTGGCGTATCGGTCCGCAACAGCGACTGTATTGCCCAGCATCATGGTTCGTACATGGGCATAACGAATTGCTGGTGTTCGACATGCATCGCGTCGGCGCCGCGACGATTCGCAGCAGCAACCATCTGCAATTCTGATATCAGAACTCGATGTGTGCGCGCAGACCTGCGAAGCGCGCAGGACCGCGATCGCGGTTGTAGCCAGGATTGCGAATGAATTGAAGGTCCGGCGTGATGGTGAGGTGGTTGATCACCGCAATGCTGTAATACGCCTCGGCAATTTGTTCCGGGCCGTAACGCAGCGTGCCATCGCCCAACAGGAATCCATCGCCACCCAGTGTCAGGTATTCGGAGTGAATGCGCGAGAGCCCATCGATGGCAACGCCCAAACCGAATCGATCGTCCGAACGCCCCCAATGCACGCCGGATAACTGAAAACCGCCGCTAAGCAAACGATCGACTTCGGTAAAAATGAACGATTCGGTGTGGCCGTCGTTCCAGCCGGCGCGCATGAAAAGTCCGGTGTCGCCATTGTCGGCGAGCGGAAGTTCGCCGTTGATGCCAAAGCCGAACTTATGGCGCCCCGGTGCGTCGTCGTCGTGGATGCTCGGCTGCTGTCCGGTGGCTTGGGCAATATCGATCGCTTGCTGATAGATGCCCATGTTCCCCTTGTTGTAGAAACCCAGGAAACGTAGTGCCCAGCCGTCGGGTTGGGGTTGCAGTGTCAATTCGAGTTGCTGACCGCTTGCCTCACTCAACGATTCTTCCAACGGTTGTCCATTCGCTTGGATCGGCATGCGATAGATGCCATAGCGCAAACTCCACCCGGACATAATCCAGCCGACCATCAGTCCGTCGGTGTAGCCACGCGTGTCGGCGGCGAAATCCCAGGCGGTGTTGTTCCACAACGACCAGTTCATGAATTGCGTGCGCGTCGAGTTCGCGTAGCGGTTCTTGTCGAAGTCGTCATTGACGGCCATCAGGCCGACTTTGATCTCAATGTGTTTCGTTGCTTCTTCGCCAGGCAACTGATCTTGTCCGCGCGCGATGGTCGTCATCTGATCGCCCAGCGGAACGGTCCAGCGCAAATAAGCGCGTGCGACATAAGGACCTTTGCCAAGATTGGCAACGCCCGAGCGAATGATGTCGCCATTCGTCAAGCCACCAAGACCTGTGGCGCCGCTTACGCCTTCACCCTTGAACATTTCCACGTCGAGATAAAACTGCAGGCGTTCGGGAAGCTGGATGCCGAAGTACCCGCCAAACGTGTGCGAACGTGCCGTCGAACCGTTTGCATTGAGACTCAACGGGCCGCTGTAAGGCGAATGCACGCGCGATTGGTTCTGATCGACGAAGGTGTATTGCGCACCCAGCCACTGCGGCACGAACAGCGGCGCATCATCGGCGTGGGCAAGCAACGGTGCCGCAGCGATCAGCAGGCAGGACAAGATTTTGCGGCGAACGTGGCGTTGAGACGTGTTGATCATGAGAGAAGGTAACGGACGTCCAATCGCCGGCGCACCACTCATGCTGCAAGCTGCAGGCGTGTGTGTCAACGAAAAGACGTCCAACAAAAAGGCCACCTTACGGTGGCCTTTCGTTTATGCGTTCGTGAGGCGATTAGCCTGCGCGCGACGCTTTCTTGCGATCATTCTCGGTCAGGTGCTTCTTGCGCAGACGAATTTCCTTCGGCGTGATTTCCACCAGTTCGTCGTCGTCGATGAAGTCCAGCGCTTGCTCCAGCGAGAACTTGGTCGCGGGCGTCAACTGAATGGCGTCGTCTTTACCCGATGCGCGCATGTTGGTCAGCGGCTTGGGCTTGATGGCATTCACCGTGAGATCGTTGTCCTTGGCATGGATGCCAACGAGCTGACCTTCGTAAACCGAATCGCCTTCGGCAGCGAACAGCTTGCCGCGTTCCTGCAGCGGTCCGAGCGAGTAAGCGGGCGTCGTGCCGGCTGCGTTCGCAATCATCACGCCGTTCTTGCGCTTGGCGATCGCGCCTTCTTCCTTCGGACCGTAATGGTCGAAGATGTGAAACAGCAGCCCCGAACCTTGCGTCAGCGTGCGGAATTCGTTCTGGAAGCCGATCAGGCCGCGGGCAGGAATCATGTAGTCGAGACGAACGCGGCCTTTGCCATCCGGCTCCATGTTCTTCAGCTGTGCTTTGCGCGTGCCGAGCTTTTCCATCACGCCGCCCTGGTGCACTTCTTCCACGTCCACCACCAGCTGTTCGATCGGCTCCATTTTCTGGCCGTCGATTTCCTTGATGATCACTTCCGGACGCGACACGGCCAGCTCGTAACCTTCGCGGCGCATGTTTTCGATCAGCACCGACAAGTGCAGTTCTCCGCGACCGGAGACGAGGAATTTGTCCGCGTCGGAACCTTCTTCCACTTTCAGCGCGACGTTGTGCAGCGTTTCGCGTTCGAGACGGTCGCGAACCTGGCGGCTGGTGAGGAACTTGCCGCCGCTCAGATCCTTGTTGCCGGCGAACGGTGAATTGTTCACCTGGAAGGTCATGCTGATGGTGGGTTCGTCCACGGCGAGTGCGGGCAAACCTTCGGGTGTGTCGAGTGCGCACACGGTGTCGGAGATGCTCAAATCCTGCACGCCGGAAATCGCGATGATGTCGCCGGCTTCGGCTTCGTCCTGCTCGATACGCTCAAGACCCATGAAGCCGAGCACCTGTAGCACTTTGCCCTGACGCTTTTTGCCTTCGCGATCGACGATGCTCACCGGCATGTTCTTGCGCACTTTGCCGCGCTGTACGCGGCCGATGCCGATCAGGCCGACGAAGCTGTTGTAGTCGAGCTGGCTGATGCGCATCTGGAACGGGCCGTCCGGATTCACGTCCGGCTTGCTCACGTGCTGCATGATCGCTTCGTACAGCGGCGTCATGTCGCCTTCGCGCACGTTGTGATCGAGGCTGGCGTAGCCGTTCAGTGCCGATGCGTAGACGATCGGGAAATCCATCTGCTCAGCGGTGGCGCCCAGGCGATCGAAGAGATCCCACACCTGTTCGACCACCCAATCCGGACGTGCGCCCGGACGGTCGATCTTGTTGACCACCACGATCGGCTTGAAGCCCATCGCGAAAGCTTTCTGCGTGACGAAGCGCGTCTGCGGCATCGGGCCGTCCATCGCGTCGACGAGCAGCAGCACCGAATCGACCATCGACAGCACGCGTTCCACTTCGCCGCCGAAGTCCGCGTGGCCTGGGGTGTCGACGATGTTGATGCGGTTGCCGCGCCAGGTGATCGCGGTGTTCTTGGCAAGAATGGTGATGCCGCGTTCTTTTTCCTGGTCGTTGCTGTCCATCACACGATCGGCCAGCACCGTGCGTTCGGACAGGGTGCCCGACTGCTTCAGCAGCTGGTCGACGAGGGTGGTTTTGCCATGGTCGACGTGAGCGACGATGGCGATATTGCGCAGATTTTCGATGGACATGGATATAGGGCTTGGGCGAGCCGTAAGATCGCCGCGCAGGTTTCGGTAAGGGTTAACCTGCAGATTATACGGGCTTATGTGACAGCTTGCTTGAACTTCGACATCTAAATGCAGGGTCGGGGCACTTTTGTGAAGAAACGGCTCACACCAGCCCGGTTACGTAGAACACCCCAATCACGAAGAGTACGGCGGCTGTTTTGATCAGGGTGATCGCAAAAATGTCCCTATAGGACTGGCGATGGGTCAGACCCGTCACGGCCAGCAACGTGATCACCGCGCCGTTGTGGGGCAGCGTATCCATGCCCCCGGAAGCCATGGCGGCCACGCGATGCAGAACGGCCATGGGGATGCCGGCCGCCTGGGCGCTCCTGATAAACGTATCGGCCATGGCGGCCAGGGCGATGCTCATGCCGCCGGAAGCAGAACCCGTTATGCCGGCAAGCGCCGTTACCGATACCGCTTCATTGATCAGGGGGTTGGGTACCGCATGCAGGGCGTCCGCCACCGTGCGGAAGCCGGGGAGGGCGGCGATGACGGCGCCGAAGCCGTATTCGGATGCCGTATTCATCGACGCCAGCAGCGCGCCCGCCACCGCAGCCTTGCTGCCTTCGGCGAAGTGCCTGACGACCGGCCGCCACGCAAACGCCAGCACGCAAAAAATGCCGAGCAGCAGCGCGCCCTCGACGGCCCAGATGGCCGCGACCTTCGACACCTCCTGCACCACTGGCGCCGGATTGCCGACGACGGCAGGTACGAACGACTGCGTTGCGCCATATAGGCGAGGAATCGAGCGCGTGAAAACGAGATTGGCCACGCCCACCAGCACCAGCGGCAGCAGTGCAATAAGCGGATGCGCGAGCTTGCTGCCATCGAATGGCGCAGGTTCGTTGACGAGACTATCGCCGTAACCTTCGCCCGCCAGCGCTGCTTTGCGCCGACGCGACTCCAGGTAAATCATCCCGACGATCAGGATGAACAGAGCGCCCAACGAGCCGAGCCAGGGTGCCGACCACGCGGTGGTGCCAAAAAACGATGTGGGAATGATGTTTTGAATCTGCGGTGTGCCTGGCAGCGAATCCATCGTGAACGTGAAAGCACCCAGCGCGATGGTGCCGGGAATAAGCCGCTTCGGAATATTGGATTCGCGAAACAACTCCACCGCAAAGGGATACACCGCAAACACCACCACGAACAACGACACGCCGCCATACGTAAGCAACGCGCACACCAGCACGATGGACAACATGGCGCGGCTGCGTCCCACCAAGTTGATGGTCGAGGCAACAATCGCCTTGGAAAAACCCGAAAGCTCGATCACCTTTCCAAACACGGCGCCAAGCATGAAGACCGGAAAGTAAAGCTTGAGAAAACCGACCATCTTGTCCATGAACAGGCCAGTGAACATGGGCGCCACCAACGACGGATCGGTCAGCAGCACCGCACCCAATGCGGCAATGGGCGCAAAAAGAATCACGCTATAGCCGCGATAGGCCGCCAGCATCAGAAAACACAGTGCTGCCAGCACAATGAGAAAGGCCATTCCGGTTGTCCTTCAAAACACACGCCGCAAAGCGGCTCGTGCAGTGAGTATCCCGTCAGCCTCGCGTGTGGCGGCACTGTACGAAAGTACAAGTGTCGGCGCCAAACCACGCACCTATGCTGCGCAGCATGGGCATCCATATGTGGATGCACTCCACTGCGAGGGGAAACATGAAGCGTAGCCACTTGAGTCTGGCGATCGGCGTAGCCATGGGGCTGGTTTGCGCCGCGCCGCTGTATGCGCAGCAAACCGGCGGTACCGACACCAACGCCGCCAATGGCACCGCCAACGCGAGTCAGCCCACGGCCAATCCCAACAGCGCCAAGAAACTCGACCAAGTGACGGTCACCGCGCGCAAACGTGAGGAAACGCTGCAAGACGTGCCGATTGCCGTCAGCGCATTCACGGAGCAATCGCTTTACAACCAGAACGTGCAGGATCTGGGCGATCTGCAAGGCAAGGTGCCGAATCTGCAGGTCTACGCGGCACGCGGCTCCAATACCACACTCACCGCGTACATTCGTGGCATGGGGCAGGCCGACCCGACGTGGGGCTTCGATCCGGCCGTCGGTATATATCTCGATGACGTCTACATGGCGCGTCCGCAAGGCACCTTGCTCGACGTGTTCGATGTGGAGCGCATCGAAGTGTTGCGCGGCCCCCAAGGTACGCTGTACGGCAAGAACACCATCGGCGGCGCGATCAAATACGTGTCCAAGCCGTTGCCGACGAAGACCGAAGGCACCGTGGAAGTCACTACGGGCACGCATGGCGAGAAAGACGTCAAGGCGGCACTCGGTGGCGCATCGGCAGATGGCGTATGGCGCGGACGAGTGGCGGTGGCAAGCGAGCACAACAACGGTTATGGCACCGACTTGCTCAACGGCAGCCGTAACGGCAACAAGAACACGAATGCTGCACGCGCGACACTGGGCTTCTTCCCGACCAGCAATTTCAATGCACAGCTGGAAGTGGACGACATGCACGACAACTCCAATCCGCGCGGCGCGAAGTTGCTGGAGGCCAACGAGTTCTATCCGCAATATCAGCCGCTCTCCAGCAACTACAACACGCGTAGCGACATGCCGCAGCTCAACTGGACGCGCATGCTCGGTGCGGCGCTGACCTTGAACTGGATTGTGAGCCAGGACTGGACGCTAAAATCGGTGAGCGCCTATCGCTCATCCAAGACGGACAGTAATATCGATTTCGACACGTTGCCGGTTGCGGTGGCCGATGTCGGCGCGTTGTACCAGGATCATCAGTTCACCCAGGAAATTCAGGCGAACTACGATGCGGGCGGCGTCGTGCATGGCGTGATGGGCGTGTATTACTTCAACGGCTCGGCGTCCGGCGACATTCAGAACGTCTTCCTTGGTTCACCGCCCTATAGCTTGCTCGGTTACTCGGAGTACGGCACGACGAGCGGCAGCATGGGTACGCGCAGCTACGCCGGTTACGGTGACTTCACATGGGATATCAGTCCAGTGTGGAGCCTGGATGTCGGTGCGCGCATCACGGATGAAACCAAGACGGCGGTCATCCAAAATTACGATTACTCCAATGCAACGTTCAGTGTGCCGATTGGCGTGCTGGCCGATTTCACCGGTTCGCACACGTCGCACAATGTGTCGCCGAAAGTATCGCTGGATTACAGCGCCAGCGATGACATCAAGCTCTACGGCAGCTACAGCGAAGGCTTCCACTCGGGCGGTTACAACATTCGTGCGAATTGCACAGAGATTCCGTCGTCTTGTAATCCGATTCAGGACGAAGAAGTGAAATCGTACGAGCTCGGCAGCAAGATGAGCTTCTTCGACAACAGCTTGATGATGAACACGGCGCTGTTCCACAACATCTATTCGAACATCCAGCTTTCGGTGTTCACGTCTTACACCGAACCGGATGGCAGTCAGGGCTTCTTTGGCAACTTCACCAATGCGGGCAAAGGTCATATCGACGGTCTTGAAGAAGAGTACGCGTGGTATCCCACGCAGGACTGGACGATCAGCGGCAACTTCGCCTACCTGCACACCAAGTACACGGAGTTCTATAGCTCTGGCGTCAACATCGCCAACACGCAGTACTTCACCAATGCGCCGAGGTGGTCGGGCGGACTGACGCTGCAGCGCCATTTCGGGCTGGGTGCATACGGTGATTTGAGCGCGCGCTTGAATTACGCGTATCAAACCTCGGTGTGGCCGGAAACCACGCTGTCGCCATTGATCAAACAGGGCTCGTATGGACTGATCAACGCGGGTCTGATCTGGCAGATCAATCAGCCGTGGTCGTTGAGCCTGCAAGGCACTAACCTGGGCGATAAGTCTTATCGCACCACCGGTTACAACATCGCGGCGCTTGGCATCGTGACGGGCTTCTACGGTCCGCCGCGCATGGTGACGCTATCGGCCAAATATTCGTTCTAATGGTTCTCCCCGAGGCTGGCCCATGCGCTCCCTCGGCCATGGGTCGGCCTTCTTTCTTTTGACGGAATACGTGCCATGCGCTGGATCAAAACCGTTTGTCTAGGCTTGATGTTGATCGCCGGTGTGGCGCATGCGGACGATGCCGTTCGTCCGCTGCCGAAACTCAAGCTCGATTCGTCGCGCGTTGCGGTCGCCGGCCTTTCGTCGGGCGCTTACATGGCGACGCAGATGCAGATCGCGTATCCGGAGCTGTTTCCTAGCGCTGCATTGGTGGCCGGCGGCCCTTACGGATGCGCGGGCGGCAAGTTGCAGGTGGCGTTGAGCACATGCATGAAAGGTGCACCGGCGCCGGATGTCGCAGCGTTGGTAACGGTGGCCAAGCAGCGGGCGGCGTCGGGTCAGACCGGGCCATTGACCGATCTTGCGCACGGTCGCGTTTACATGCTGCACGGCACGGAGGACGCACTGGTGGCGCCAGTCGTGGCTGAAGCCGCCGCGCATTTCTATGACGCATTGCGTAGTGAGCCTGGATTGTCCGGGCTTCAGGTGACCGACGATGGTCAACGCGCGTTCGCACACAATCTGCCCATTGCAGCGAGCGGCGATGACTGCGGCAAATCGGTGTCGCCTTATCTGGGCCATTGTGGTTTCGATGCAGCAGGAGCGATCTTCGAGCATCTGTTCGGTCCGTCTGCGCACGCGGCTGCTGCCGATGCACGAGGTCAGCTGATTCGTTTCGATCAGGACGCCCTGCGTCCAGGTGGCGTCGATGCCTTGTTGGCGACGACCGGGTACTTATACGTCCCGGCCGAATGCGCGACCGGCAAACCGTGCGGTTTGCTGGTGGCATTTCACGGTTGCAAGCAAAACGTCGATGCAGTGGGCGAGGCCTTTGTACGCGATGCCGGCTTCAATCGCTGGGCCGACGTTTACCACGTAGCCATCCTGTATCCTCAGACTCGCGCGAGCTTTGCGCCTTTGAATCCGCAGGCATGTTGGGACTGGTGGGGATACTCCGGAGCGAATTACGACACGCGTCAGGGCGTGCAGTTGCGCTGGGTGGTGAACGCTGTGAAAGCACTGGGATTGCCCGTGGTGCACTGATGCGGGGCATTCCCCATGCTTAGCACAGGCCTGATCGCCACCGCGGCGCTGGTCTGGCTCGGCCTGCTGTTCGGCGTCGCGGTCACCGGCGAGCGGCGCCCGCACCTGTTCGAAAAACGATGGGCGATCATTTACGCGCTGTCGCTTGCGATTCACTGCACGTCGTGGACGTTCTACGGCACCGTCACGCAGGCGAGCCGATCGGGCTGGTGGCTGCCGCCGACGTTTGTCGGCGCCATCCTGATGTATGTGTTCGCGGTGTCGATCCTGCAGCGTCTGGTGCAACTTGCGCGCGAATACAACGCGGGTTCCATCGCCGATCTGATCGTCGTGCGCCTGGGGCGGCATGCTGGTTTGGCTGCGCTTGTCACCGCCGTCGTGCTGGTGGGCATCGTTCCGTACATCGCGTTGCAGCTCAAAGCAGTGGCAATGAGTTACATGCTGCTGCGGCATGGCCAACTGACGGAGTCGGCCCCATGGCATGACATCGCGCTGTACGTCGCATTGTTGATGGCGTTGTTCGCGATGTTGTTCGGCACGCGTCGTGCGTCGGCCATGGCGCACAATCGTGGCTTGGTATTGGCGATGGCGTTCGAGTCGCTGTTCAAGCTCGGCGCAATGCTGGCGCTGGGAACAATGTTGTTCACGCCGTTGCCTGCGGGCGCGGCCATCGGCACGCCGCCGCCGCACGATAGCAGTGGGTTTCCTGCGCTGATTTTGTTGGGTGCCTTGGCTATGTTCACGTTGCCGCATCAGTTTCATGCAGGGGTGGTGGAGTGCCGCGACAGCTCGCATGTGCGCACGGCGCGCTGGCTGTTTCCGCTTTACATGCTGCTGATCGCTTTGCCGATTCTGCCGCTTGCACACCTTGGCGATGCATGGCTCGCACCTAGCGGCGTACCGTCCGATCTTTATGTGCTGGCGTTACCGCTCGCACGCAATCAGCATGGTTTGGCGCTGGTTGCGTTTCTTGGCGGTTTGAGCGCCGCGACCAGCATGGTGGTGGTCGCGACGCTGGCGTTGAGTCTGATGGTGGTGAATCATTTCATCGCGCCGCTGCGCGTACGCGCAGGTTGGGGACGCGACGAGCAAGGCGACTTGCGCGGCCAGGTGTTGAATCAACGTCGTGTTGCCATTCTCGCCGTGATCCTGCTCGCTTGGGCTTACAGCCGCATGTTGGCGCGCAATGATGCGCTCGCGGATATTGGCGCAATTTCTTTTTCGGCGCTTGCTGGTTTGGCGCCGGCGCTGTTGACTGCCGTGTATCGCCCGCAATTGGGCCCACGCGCGGTGGTGTGGGGACTCGCGGTCGGCACGCTGGTCTGGTTTTACGTGCTGCTGCCGGCGGGCATCGCGCAACAGCCGCAGTGGATGCAACATGGCCCATTGGGATGGCATTGGCTGACACCCGATGGATTCATGGGGCTGGACGATTGGAGCCGTCTCGGCCGCGCTGTAATGTTGAGTCTGGTTGCCAACGTTCTGACGATGCTGGCTGTGGCCAATACGCGATATGGCCGACGTCGCTGGACGGCCGGTGTCAGTAACGTCGGTGTCGTCGAGCTGCGTGCTCTCGCCGAACGATTCCTTCCGCACGAACGCGTGGAACGGGTCTTCGCGGGGATGCATGCGCAAGGCCCTGCGGGCAATGCGCGTGCTGCGGAGGTCGAACACGAACTTGCAGCAGTGATTGGTGCAGCCTCTGCGCGATTGCTGTTGGAAGTGGTGTATCGGCAAGGTCGTGCGGAATTCGACACAGTTGCAGCGATCGTCGGCGAGGCAGCGCAGGATCTGCATTTCAGTCAGCGCGTGCTTGAGGCCGCGCTGGAAAACATGAGCCAGGGCATTTGCGTGGTCGATTCCGACCTGTGTCTGGTTGCGTGGAATCGACGTTATACGACGTTGTTCGGTTATCCGTCCGAATTGTTGCAAGTTGGGCGGCCGGTTGCCGATCTGATTCGCCGCAATATCGCGGCAGGCATCATCGGTCCCGGCGATGTGGAAGCACGTGTGCGGCGGCGTCTTGCGCATATGCGTGCCGGCACGGAACTGCTTTCCGAACGCCGTTTCCCCGATGGCACCGTGGTGGAAATTCGCGGCCATCCGATGCCGGGAGGCGGTTACGTCGCAACGTTCACCGACGTTACGGCGTTCCGTGAAACCGAAAACGAATTGACGCTCGCCAACGAAACGCTTGAATTGCGTGTGGCCGAGCGCACGCGCGAACTGGCGCAGGCAACGTCGGAAGCGCAACGTGCAAACGAGGCGAAGAGTCATTTTCTCGCGGCAGTCAGTCATGACTTGATGCAGCCTTTGCACGCCGCGCAATTGTTTGCGCACGCGCTGGCTGAACGTGGTTACGATGCGCCGAGCGCGCGGCACCTCAACGACTCGTTATCCGCAACGGAAGGATTGCTGGCGGGCTTGCTGGATATCGCGCGTCTGGAAGGCGGCCGTCTTCATCCGCAACCGCGGGATTTTCCTTTAGCGGAAGTGCTTGAGCCGCTTGTAGCAGAATTCCGTGCGTTGGCGCGGGACCGCGGCGTGCGCTTGAGTGTTGTCGACAGCCGCGCGTGGGTGTGTTCCGATCCCTTGCTGTTGCGGCGTGTATTGCAGAACTTTTTATCCAACGCATTGCGTTACAGCGAGCGCGGCCGCGTATTGCTCGGCGTGCGCCGTCAGGGCGCCGGCCTTCGACTGGAAGTATGGGATACGGGGCCGGGCATTGCCGAAGAAGAACGCAGCGTGATCTTCGAAGAATTTCGGCGAGGCAGCACCGCGGGCGGCCAGGGCCTGGGGCTGGGATTGTCGATTGCACAGCGCGTTGCGGCATTGCTGGATCATCCGATCGGTTTGCGCTCGTGGCCGGGCGAGGGGAGTGTGTTTTACGCGGATGTGCCGCGTGCAACGTCGGCGTATCACGCGTCTGCTCCCTCCACGGCAGATGTCTATCCGTTGCCGCCGGGGCGTGCGTTGATTCTGGACAACGAACCGGCAGCACTCGCTGCACTGGGTGCATTGCTGGGTAGTTGGGGTTGGGAGGTCCACGCCGCTGCGCATGCCGCCCATGCGCTCAATGCGCCGTGGCGTCCGGATCTGTGCGTGCTCGACTATCACCTTGACCGTGGCCAGACCGGTCTCGATGTTCTGGTGGAACTACGCCGCGAACATCCCGGCGTTCAAGCGGTGATGCTGACGGCGGACCGGGATGGCGAGTTGCGTCAACGCCTGATGGAAGCGGGCGTCGTCGTTTTGTACAAGCCGCTCAAACCGCTGGCTATGCGACAGGTGATGCAGCGCGTGGTCGCCGCGCGCCATTAAGCGGTGTGTCGCGTGTACCCGGATTCGTTGCCGCCCGGCTCGCCCAGATCCAGTGCATGCAGCAAGACACCCGCCTGCGTGCGATTGCGAACGCCGAGTTTTTCGAAGATGGCGGTGGCGTGCGCTTTGACGGTGCGCTCCTGGATGCCCAGGCGATCGGCAATCTGCTTGTTGAGCAAACCCTCGGCCAGCAAGCCGAGCACGCGATATTGCTGTTCGGTCAAACGCGCCAGGCGTGCAGCGAGATCGGCGTCCGCAGGATTGCTAGGCAACGCAGCGACGCTGCGTACCAGGCTGGTGGGCAGCCACGCACCGCAATTGAGTACCGCGGCGACAGCCTCGCTGATTTCATGCGGCGCTGCGCTTTTGGGAATAAAGCCTGCAGCGCCGTGATCGAGCACGCGACGCACCACCTGCGGCTCGTCGTGCGCGGAAACAACCAGCACCGCAACGCTAGGATATTGGCCGCGCAAGGCAGCGAGGCCCGAGAGCCCCTGACTCCCCGGCATGTGCAGATCCAGCAAGACAAGATCGATATCCGGATCGGCCGACAAGATATCGAGCACGCCCGGAAGATCGCTCGCTTCCAGCACCGTGCATTCGTCCAGATGCTCGCTTGCGGCCTGCCGTAGCGCGGCGCGGAACAGCGGATGGTCATCGGCGATCAGCAGGCGGGTCATGGCACGGACCATAGCGGGCATTGGGCAAGACGTCGAGATGAAACAAGAGGCGGATTGCGTTCGAAGATGTTGTACTTTCGTACGATAGCCGTAGGCATCAGTCTTGTTATGGTAGGCGGATGAATATCCGCATAAGCTTGGTTGGTGCAGCCGTGCTGGCCCTCGCCGCGTGCGCGGTCAGGCCGTCTTCTACGGAGCCTTCGATGCAAGGGATCGATTTCGTGCAGGGCGATGTCAGCGCTACCGTGCATCGCGACCATGACGATCTGCTCAGCGGCGGTCTGGGTTTGGCGGGGCTCAAAGCGCCACCTGCGCCTTTTGCAGACCCGCAGCATCCGACCGTGCAGGAATTGCGTCGTCGTGCGATTCAAACGAGCTGGAAAGGTATCGCCGATCTCGGGCCGCTGGGTGGTTACGGCACGGTTTACGGCGCGGTTCCCGATGTACCCGGACGCGAGTATCAGGCGTTTGCAAAAATTCCCGGTGCACATGCGCCGCATCGTGTCTTGCTGCAGGTGCCTGACAACTTCGACAAGACGCGGCGATGCCTGGTCGTGACGGCGTCGTCCGGATCGCGCGGCATTTACGGTGCGATTGCGCTTGCCGGTGCGTGGGGTCTGCCGCGCGGTTGCGCAGTGGCTTACACCGATAAAGGCACCGGTTCGGGTTACTTCGATTACGCCGACGACACGGGCGTCGCACTGGATGGTCAACGCGCCAAGCGCGGCACGGCGATGCTGGAATTCGAACCTACATCGGCAATCGGCGAAGGCATCGCGATCAAGCATGCTCATTCGGGCGATAACCCGGAAGCCGATTGGGGACGTCATGTTTTGCAGGCTGCGCAATTCGGCCTCGCGATGCTCGACCGCGCCTTTCCCGATCAGGCGCCTTTCACTCCGCAGAATACGAAGATCATCGCAGCCGGTTTATCCAATGGCGGCGGCGCGGTGCTGCAAGCGGCCGGTGTCGACGATCAGCACATGCTTGCCGGCGTTGTTGCGCTGGAACCGAATGTGCACACACCAGACGGTCCTGCGCTGTACGACTACATGACCGAGGCGGCGATCTGGTTGCCTTGCGCATTGCTGGACGAACGCTTCGCTTCGACGCCATTCGCGCGCGATGCGCATGGCAAACCGCATGCAACATGGATCACGCGTTGCGCGAGCCTGCACGCACAAGGCTTGCTCAAGACGTCCACGCTGCAGGCACAAGCGGCCGAGGCATACGAACATTTGCGCAGCGCAGGATGGACAGATCAGGCCATGGCCACCGGCGCGTCGTCCACGGCGCTGGATTTGTGGCGCGTAATCGGCGCGGCGTATGCGTCGGCTTATATGCGCCGCGGCGCCGATGACATGCCGTGCGGCTATCGCTATGAAGCGATGAATGCGGCCGGCAAACCGGCGATGGCTGACGAAGCCACACGCGCAAGCTGGTGGGCGGATGCATCAGGCATTCCCCCCGGCAATGGCGTGGGCTTGTTCGGCGGTACGGATGCATCGGCAGATCCGCAACTTGTCGGTGCCGAATGCTTGCGTCGACTGTGGACAGGCAACGATGCCGACGCGATGGCGTTGCACGCATCGGTGAAAGCCCTCGTAGCAAAGTTGCCACGCGCCGATCTTCCGCTGTGGGTCGTGCAAGGCGCCGACGATGGTTTGCTGCCGACGGCATTCACTTCCGAACCTTATGTTGCATGGTTGCGCAACGAAGGACGTCAGCCGTTGTATTGGAAAGTCCCGCACGCGCAGCATTTCGATGCATTCCTGCCGCTGCCGGGGTTTGGCGACAGGCATCTGCCCTTGCTGCCCTACGGCTATGTGGCGCTGGATCGACTCTACGCACATCTCTACGCGGCGCAGCCCTGGCCCAGCGACGTACCGACACCCACCGGCAAACCTCGCGGCGCGGGGCCATTGCAGGCGGTCATGCTGGATTTACCATAACGCCTGTCCCCACCGGCCCACTGGCGTTATCCTTGTCCATTCGGCGCCCGGCGTCCGGGCGCATCGTTTCAGCACAGACAGACAAGGACTATCCATGGCCATCAAAGTGACGATCACCACCAACCGCGGTCCGATTCATCTACGTCTTCACGACGACAAAACCCCGGTCACTGTGGCGAGTTTCGTCAATCTGGCGCGTCGCGGTTATTACGATGGTTTGGCGTTCCATCGCGTAATCGCCGACTTCATGGTTCAGGGCGGTTGCCCGGAAGGCAGCGGTCGCGGTGGTCCGGGTTATCGTTTCGAGGACGAATTCCATTCGTCGCTGCGTCACGACAAGCCGGGCATTCTCTCGATGGCCAACGCCGGTCCGCGCACGAACGGCAGCCAGTTCTTCATCACCCATGGCGCCACGCCGTGGCTGGACGGCAAGCACAGCGTGTTCGGTGAGATCGTTGGTGCGGAAGATCAGGCCGTGGTCGATGCCATCAAGCAGGGCGACACCATTGAAAAGGTCACTGTGGAAGGCGATGTGGACGCGCTGCTCGCCAAGCAGGCCGATCGCGTGAAGGAATGGAACGAAGTGCTCGATCAGCGCGGCTGATCGCTGTATTTTCATAGGAAAACAAAGGGCCGCCGGGGCTTCTCCGGCGGCCTTTCTTCTTCACGGAATGGTCACTTCTGTGTAGCTGGCGTGGACCTACAATCCGAACGCTGGACCCCCCTCATTACGCGATGAAAAGGAGTGTTGCGATGTCCATCCTCGGAAATTTGGGCAGTTTGTTCGGTAGCGGCAATCAGACCGATTCGGCGGCAGGCGGAGCATCGCTCGTTTCGGTGGCCGGTCAGCTGATCCAGCAGGCCGGTGGGGTACAGGGATTGACGAATCTTCTGCAGCAACACGGTATGAGCGACGCGGTGCAGTCGTGGATCGGCAATGGCGCCAACCAAGCCATTTCCAGCGGTCAGCTCGGCCAGGCATTGCAGAACGGCGGTTTGAGTTCGGTGGTCTCCGAAGCCGCAAGCAAATTTGGCCTCAGCCAAGATCAAGTGATGAATGGGCTTGCGCAGGTGCTCCCGCATGCGGTCGATCATTTGACCCCGAATGGCCAAGTGCCCAGCAATGGGAGCGGTTTAGATCTCTCCTCGCTCGCGGGACTGGCCGGCAAACTCTTCGGTCCGCACACCGACACGGCTTGATCGTCTTTTCGTTTCCAAAAAAAGCACGGCAGGGCAGCCTGCCGTGCTTTTTTTATGCGCAATGGCGCAGCTTTATTGCGGATTGAAGTAGCGGAGCAACAGCATCAGGATGATCGCGCCCACGATCGACATCAGAAAGCCGGCGGTATGGAACTTCGAGCCCGGCGGCGGTCGCTTGAACAGATAACCGATCAGACCGCCGATGATGGAGCCCACGATGCCCACGACAGTGGTCATGAGGAAGCCCATATGGTTCTCGCCAGGTACCACCCACCTGGCAATAAGGCCCACAAAGAAACCGACGATGATGAACCAAATGAAGTTGAGCATACGCACCTACTCCTTGAGTCAGTGATTCAAACTGCTGGTCGGACGGCGTTTTCCACCCCGGCATGCGGAGGCAACTGCATGATGCCAGCGGAACGTGACGGAACAATAGGAGTTTTTGAGCCCAGGGCAGGGGGCGCGATTGACGCAGCGCCGCATGCTAAAATTGCCGGGTTTGTTGTTTCCGTCCCCCTCCGAGGAAGCCATGCCCCAGCTCGCCCAGCGTGTCGGCCGCGCCAAACCCAGCGCGATCATGGTCATTGCCGAAAAGGCCAAGCAGCTCAAGGCTGCCGGCCGCGACATCATCAGTTTCTCCATCGGCGTGCCGAACTTTCTGCCCGGCGATCACGTTTATCAGGCCGCCCGCGAGGCGCTCTCGCACGATAGTGGCCAGTACGGCAGCAATCGCGGCGCCGATGCGCTGCTGGATGCCTTCCTGAAACATATTGAGGCGCTCGGTTTCACCGGCTACGGCCGCACAAACCTTTCCATCGGCATTGGCGCGAAGCAGGTGCTGTACAACCTGGCCGAGGCGATGCTCAACGAAGGCGATGAAATCTGCTTCGCCGCGCCGTACTGGACGACGTATCACGACATCGCCGACATCGTCGGCGCCAAGGCGAATGTGCTGCATTGTGGTCCGTCGCAGAACTACAAGCTCACGCCGGCGCAGCTCGAGACCGCACTCGCGCGCAAGCCAAAAGTGTTCCTGTTCAACAATCCGTCCAATCCGACCGGCATGGTTTACACGCGCGAAGAAATTGCTGCGTTGGCCGATGTACTGGTGAAGTATCCGGATACGTGGATTGTCACCGACGACATCTACAACTCGATGGT
The DNA here is from genome assembly GCF_035486915.1 of Dyella sp. Classification (GTDB taxonomy): domain Bacteria; phylum Pseudomonadota; class Gammaproteobacteria; order Xanthomonadales; family Rhodanobacteraceae; genus Dyella_B. The sequence goes on from NZ_DATHMR010000186.1 coordinate 38,083, forward strand.
GTTCGACGGTATCGGTTATCACAACTTCGTGTTCGCGCGTCCGGAATTGCGCGATCGCCTGGTGTTTGTCGATTCGGTGTCCAAGACCTACGGTATGCCGGGCTGGCGCGTGGGTTTGATTGCTGGCCCTGAGTCGGTGGCGAAGGCGGTCACCACGCTCAATTCCAATCACATCACCAGCGTGCCGGAAGTGATCACCGCCGCGGCCATCGCCGCGTTCAGTGGTCCGCAGGACATTCCGCAGGCCAAGTGCCAGGAATTCGCCACGAAACGCGACATCGTGCTGGCGGCGCTGGGCAAGATTCCCGGCGTGGTGTGCCCGCGTCCGCAGGGCGCGTTCTATGCCTTTCCGGATATCTCGGTGGCGTTCGGCAAGAGTCACCTCGGCA
>NZ_DATHMR010000187.1:0-5068 GCF_035486915.1 Dyella sp.
CACCCGATCCCATCCCGAACTCGGAAGTGAAACGCAGCTGCGCCGATGGTAGTGTGGCATTGCCCATGCAAGAGTAGGTCACCGCCAGGGGCTTTATCCTAAAAACCCTCACCGTTTACGGTGAGGGTTTTTTCTTGGGCGGCACAGCTTCACGATGCGATGTGTTACATGAAGGCTTTTAAGCAACGTACGATGTGCACCCGTTAAGCTGCCCAGACACCTAGCACCCGAAAGTGCAACTGGACGAACGGAATCGAGGCGTGCCAATCGCCTATGATTGGTCATCGGATCAGCTCGACCGATGCACTTGTCGAGGAGAAGAGCCGTGTTCGTCAACGTTGAAACCAGACGTCAACCGCGATTGCATTGGGCGGCGACACTGCTGATCTGCATTTGTGTCGTGGCCTTTATCCTGCTCGCGTTGATGCCAACGCCCCGACGCAACACCTTTCTGCTGGAATGGGGCACCATTCCAGCCAATATCTTCGACGCGCATCAGCCCGTCTGGCAGCAACTGCGCGATCCAGCGTTGCTGCGCTTGTTCACCGCGTTGTTCATTCACACGCAATGGCTACATCTGCTAAGCAATTTGCTCTTCTTGATGATTTTTGGTGTCCCGGCGGAGCGGACACTGGGATCGGTCCGCTTTCTTGTCCTCTTTCTGTTGGGAGGCGTTGTGGCGAACTTCGCCGGTGCGGTGTCGCTACCGGGAGACGCCAGGCCCATCATCGGTTGCAGCGGCGCAGTTTCTGCCATCCTCGGTGCGTATGTATCGCTCTTTCCACGGGCGCGTTTGGGCTTGGTTTTACCGCTGGGTTTCTATCTTGAGTTCGTGCGAGTCCCGGCGTTCTTGCTGATAGGCATCTGGGCGCTTCTGCAATTGCTCTTCAGCTATGTGGGCCCAAGTTACGGCGGTTATGCGTGGTGGACTCACGTCGCTGGGTTTCTCTTCGGTGCCTTGTTCGCGCTGATATCACGAGGCGCCATCATGCGCCGCATGCGCCGCTAAAATAGAACCATGCGCAACAAGAAACTTTACAAAGTCACGTTCCTGCATCTGGGCAAGTGCTACGAGCTCTACGCTCATCACGTCGCCTCGAGCGGCTTGTGGGGCTTCACCGAAGTGGGCGAGCTGGTTTTCGAGCCCGCGGGTGAGGGGCTGGTTGTTGACCCGACCGAAGAGCGTCTACGCGAAGAGTTCAAGGATACGCGCGTTCTTCACTTGCCGATGCAGGCCATTGTTCGCATCGAAGAAGTGGAACGCAAAGGCGCCCTCGCCATTCGCGATGCGGCAGATGGTCAGAAAGTGACGCCGTTTCCGATGCCACCGCGTAATCGCTGAAAAGATCAGCGCTGACTGCGACTCAATCCGTGGTGTCTTGAGAACATTTTCAGAAAGCGTCGCGCATTGGGTGTCGCGGCGACTTGCCGGTACGTATGATGCGGGTCGAATCCCTCGCGCCGCATGTCGTTATGCTTGCGTTTGATATAAGCGCGCATCACGTCGGCGTTGAACTCTGGATGAAATTGCACACTCACCGCATTCTTGCCGTAACGAAGCAAATGATGCGGGTCTCGCTCGGAGCGAGCCAGTACGCGGGCGTCTTTGGGGACTTCCATGACGCTCTGCTCGTGTGTGGTATGCGCCCGGAAAATCGCAGGCAGATGCGAGGCCAATGAATCCTGCTCTGCCCCGGGCAACAACTCGATAGGCAAGGTGCCGATCTCACGGCCACCGGTGAGATAGTCGACGCGACCGCCCAACGCATGCGCCATCAATTGATGGCCATAACAAACGCCAAGCAACGGCAGGTCGACGTCCATGGCGTTGCGAATCCATCCCGCCGTGCGCTCACTCCATGGTGCCTTGTCGGTCACCATCGCTGCCGAACCGGTAATCAACGCGCCCGACACTTCTTCCGGGGCAGGTAATGTTTCGCCCGTCGCGACATTCACAACGTGTAACTGCTGTGGCACCAATTGCGTACCCAGTCGAAACCAATGCGGAAAGTCACCAAACCGTGCGCGAATGTTGTCCGGTGCTTGGCCGGTGCGAATGATCAGAACAGGCTTCATGGAGCGCGATGCATCGAGGAATAGATGAATGTGGTTCAGGGTTGCAAATCGTCTGAATGCTCGACGGGCGGAAGCACGTTCATCACTTCCTGCACCGTTGTCAATCCGCGCGCGACCTGGTCAGCAGCGGAAACGCGCAAGGGCCGCATGCCCTCGTTCAAAGCAGCTTTGCCGAAATGAATCAAATCGAGCTGCGCCGTCACCATGCTACGCAAGCGCGGACTTAAGACCATCATTTCATAAATGCCCGTACGGCCCAGAAATCCGGTATTCCGGCACTCAAGACATCCAACCGGTTTAAATACGCGCTCCGGGACAGATATCGACCAGCCGTGCGTCAGCACCGTCCATTCATGCGGATCCTGTTGCGCTTCGATCTTGCAATGTGGGCAGAGCGTGCGCACGAGTCGCTGTGCGACGATGCCCGAGAGCGTCGACTGAATCAGATAATGCGGGACACCCAGATCAAGCAGACGTGTCACGGCACTGGGCGCATCGTTCGTGTGCAACGTGGACAGCACCAAATGTCCTGTCAGCGATGCCTGAACCGCCATCTGCGCCGTTTCAAGGTCGCGAATTTCGCCGACCATGATGATGTCGGGGTCCTGTCGCAGAAGCGTGCGTACGCCCGCAGCAAAATCGAGGTCGATCGAAGGTTGCACCTGCATCTGATTGAATTCCGGCGACACCATCTCGATCGGGTCTTCGACCGTGCAGACGTTGATATCCGGTGTCGCCAGATGTTTAAGTGTGGAGTAAAGCGTCGTCGTTTTACCCGAGCCCGTAGGGCCGGTCACCAGCACGATGCCATGTGGACGCTCTACCAAGCTACGCCACAACGCTTCTTCCGACGGTGAAAAACCAAGCAGCGAAAAGTCCTTCGCAACGATCTCCGGATCGAAAATACGCATCACCAGTTTCTCGCCGAACGCCGTCGGCATACTGGAGATACGCAATTCGACTTCGCGCCCGGTGGTTGCTCGCGTCTTGATGCGACCATCCTGCGGACGCCGTTTCTCGGCAACGTCCATGCGCGAAAGAATCTTGATGCGCGAGGTCACCGCCGTCATCACCGCAGGCGGTAACTCGAATACTTTGTGCATCACGCCGTCGATGCGAAATCGCATCAAGCCTGCGTCACGGCGCGGCTCAAGGTGGATATCCGACGCGCGTTGCTCGAACGCATACTGCAGCAGCCAGTCTACGATGTGTACAACGTGCCGATCGTCCGCGCCTACTTCGCCTGCTTTGCCAAGCTCCAGCAATTGCTCGAAGTTGAGCAGCGTTGACGAAGAATCGGAACCCTTCGCATCGGTCGCGAGTCGGATCGAGCGTTGGACGCCGTAAAATTCCGCTAGATAGCGATTGATATCGATAGGGCTGGCCACGACCCGATGCACGTCACGACGCAGCATCTGGGCGAGATCTTTGGCCCATGACATGTCGAAGGGCTCGGCAGTTGCAAATGTCACTTCGCCAGGTGCCGCCGCGACCGGCAGGATGCGATGTCGTTGTGCGTAGGCGTGGCTCACTACCTGTGTCACCACCCCCACGTTAATCTTCATCGGATCGATCTTCAGGTAGGGCAGACCTGCATGCCCGGCCAGCCACTCGGTCAGGCCTTCCAGGCTGAGCGGGCGTCCGGGATCGCGCAGGTTGCCGAACTTCGCATTGGCGATCAACACCAGCGGATTGAGCTCCACGGTGCTGCGTCCCGCGCGATGTCCCAGCCGCAGCTCTTTGGCCTGGTCGGCCGAAATGTGGCCATCGACCACTAGCGCGGCAAGCACGTCTTCCAGCGATAACCGGCCGCGCCGGCCGAGCAAAGAGGCTATTTGTGGGGTCGCTGCCATCTAGTTATGTCCCGTCCGTGCCTTTCAATCGCCAGAAAACAGCGAAAAGATGCGCTGCAGCTATACTAACGCGCTTTACATACGGTTACGGAAAGCGATGTCCGCACCTACTTTCCAGGATGTGATCCAGACCCTCAACCGCTATTGGGCGGCGCAGGGTTGCGTGCTGCTGCAGCCGCTCGATACCGAGGTCGGCGCCGGCACCTTCCACCCCGCCACGTTCCTGCGTGCTTTGGGTCCTGAGCCATGGGCCGCGGCTTATGTGCAGCCTTCACGCCGACCCACCGACGGGCGATACGGCGAGAACCCCAATCGCCTGCAGCATTACTACCAGTATCAGGTGGTGATGAAGCCCAATCCCGAGAACATTCTCGAGCTCTACATCGGCTCGTTGAAGGAGCTCGGTCTCGATCCGCAGGTGCATGACCTGCGCTTCGTGGAAGACAACTGGGAGTCTCCTACGCTAGGTGCCTGGGGGCTGGGCTGGGAAGTCTGGCTCAACGGTATGGAAGTCACGCAATTCACCTACTTTCAGCAAGCCGGTGGCCTGGAGTGCAGGCCGGTGACCGGCGAAATCACGTACGGTCTTGAACGTCTTGCGATGTACCTGCAGAACGTCGACAACGTCTACGACCTGATCTGGACCGACGGACCGCACGGGAAGGTGACCTACGGCGACGTGTTCCATCAGAACGAAGTAGAGCAGAGCACCTACAACTTCGAACACGCCAACGTGACCGAACTATTGCGCTGGTTCGATGTGTGCGAAGGCGAAGCCAACAAGCTCATCGCTGCGGGCTTGCCGCTGCCTGCCTACGAGCAGGTAATGAAAGCCAGTCATACCTTCAATTTGCTTGATGCACGCCGTGCGATCAGTGTCACCGAGCGTCAACGTTATATCCTGCGCGTACGCACGCTATCGCGCGGTGTCGCCGAAACATATGTCGCGCAGCGCGAAAAGCTCGGCTTTCCGGGCCTGAAGAACAAAAAGAAGGAGCAGGCCGCATGAGCGCCGCCAAGTCATTGCTCATCGAATTGGGGACGGAAGAACTGCCGCCCAAAGCGCTGGATGAACTGGGCGCGGCGTTTCTGCGCGGCATCTGCGATGGGCTGAGCAAGCGCGGTATCGAAGCGCCGTT
>NZ_DATHMR010000188.1:0-12930 GCF_035486915.1 Dyella sp.
GCGTCGGATTTGCTGATGCATGCGCTTGCCGTCGCCATCGTTATCGGGGTGAATGCCCTGATGGGCGGGCGTCTGCTTTCACGTGCCTGAGCCCCGGCTCCAACCTCGCAGAGGTGGGAGCGCCATGACCGCGGACCCGTCCGCTGGCTAGGGTGTAAAGCACCTGAAACAAGGCGTTCAGCGAACTGGATTCGCACCCCTGAAAAGACGCCGGAATGAATCTCCAATAGCTGATTTTCAAGCGCCCACTTGACGTCTCATTACGGTCGGGCGGATATACTGGAGCTGCGCCATCCCGCGCAGCCGATACGCCGCGAGGCCCTAACTCTTGATCACATCCCGTAATGCCAAGGCCGTCACCACGGCCACCCTGCGCAAGTCCGTCATCGCCGCGCTTGAAGACCTCAAGGCCAAAGACATCCGCGAGATCGATGTCCGCGGCAAAACCTCCATCGCCGACCTGCTCGTGATTGCTTCCGGCACCTCGGCACGCCACGTCAAATCCATCGCCGACGAAGTGGTCAAGTTCGCTAAAAAGGCGGGCGTGATGCCGCTTGGTGTCGAAGGCGAACGGGAAGCGGAGTGGGTGCTGGTGGATCTGGGCGACGTCATTGTGCACGTCATGCTGCCGCGCATCCGCGAGTTCTATGGCCTGGAACGTTTGTGGACCGTTGCCGACCGCGATGAGCAGGGCGAAGCCGCTCTGGCCACAGGTTAAAGAAAATCCGGCATGCGTGCCCGCCTGATCGCCATCGGCGAACGCATGCCCGCATGGGTTGCAGAAGGGTTTGCCGAATACCGCAAACGGCTGTCCCACGATTTGCCCCTCGAATTGGTCGAATTGAAACCCGGTGCGCGCGGCAAAGGGCGCGATGATGCGCGTGCGATACAGGAAGAGGGTGCCGCCATCCTCGCCGCGCTACCGCGCGATATTCACGTCGTTGCGCTCGATGGTGGGGGCAAGATGTGGTCCAGCGAAGAACTCGCCGAGCAGCTGGCGAAGTGGCGCATGTCCGGGCGCGATATCGCCTTTCTCATCGGCGGTCCCGATGGCCACTCGCCCGACGTTTTGGCTCGCACCGATCAAAAGTGGTCATTGGGTCCGCTTACGTTGCCGCATATGCTGGTCCGGCTTGTGTTCGCCGAACAGCTTTATCGCGCTACGACGTTGCTCGCCGGTCATCCCTACCATCGGGCCTGAGTCGACGAAGGCTTCAACGCGAGCACGCAACATTGCATCGCACGCGGAGCCTTCATGAACGTCCAGATTCGCCAAGCCACCATCCACGATCTCGATGTGCTGGTTCCCTTGTTCGATGGCTATCGACAGTTCTACGAGCAGGTATCCGACCTGGCGCTTGCGCGCAGGTTTCTCACTGAACGTTTTGCGCATCACGAGTCGGTGATTCTGCTGGCCTGCGATCCGCAACAACGTGGACTTGGTTTCACTCAGCTCTATCCATTGTTTTCGTCCGTCCGTGCCGTGCGCACCTATTTGCTCAACGACTTGTTTGTTGCAACGGATGCTCGCCGTCATGGCGTAGCAAGGTCATTGATGCTGGCGGCTGCCGATCATGCGCATGCGTTAGGTGCAGCCAATCTTTCACTTACGACAGCGCTGGATAACACCCCTGCACAGGCACTTTACGAGTCGCTTGGATGGCAGCGCGATCGGCAATTCTGCGAATACGGTCTCGTGCTCTAGCGAATTGCCGCTTTCCCGTTCGTACATCCGCGTGGTTCTTTTCTCCGCCTGGCGCAACGCCAGCAACGGTGTCTGTTGCGCGGCCCCTTGACGGCGGGTGTCATTGTCACAAATATGCAACCTTACGAGATGCTGACGTACTGTTTGGCGAATGGTTTTGCTGAAAAACACACGTCGCGATATCGCGGGAAATATCTCGCCAAAACAATACGTTAATTGTGTGCGCTACCCGCGCCAGCAGATGAAATGGCGGGGCGCACGGTCTCAGGGACGAGTCCTTTATGAACTCAGAGCGTGGCTCGATCACGAGAAGAAAGTTTTTGCGAACTCGGGAGGGCAATCATGGGCTCATTTAAAGAAGCTGTCAGCGGGACGGACGCCGTTTGGCATCGCGCATCGAACGTCGGCATAAGATTGTTGGCGCTAGCGCTTATCAGCGTCCTGCTCGCGTGGCGCCTGGATCCAGCGCTGCACACTGGATTCAATCCGGGATTGGCATGGAGGAATGCACTTCCGCTCTTCCTGATTGCGCTGTTGCTTTATGGCCTGTTCGGGCGAATCGTCCTCGCGGCTGTTGTGAGTGCGGCCCTTATCGCGCTCGTCTACAAGATCAATGCGATCAAAGAGAGAAACCTTCATTCGCCACTCACGCCGGATGATGCGGTACTGAGTCATCAGGTGGCGGGCAACATCGGTTTCTTTGCGCATTACGCCGGCTATCACGTCATTGTCCTGGTGCTTGCGCCGGTTTTACTCGTTATTGCGGTTGTAGCTTTGTGGCGCAGGGAAGCGCACCTTTTTAAACCGCACTGGGTAACGCGCGTGACATGGGTATTGCTGTCAGTTCTGGGCTTGTATGCGCTGATGCAAGGCTATCGTCCGTGGCGCGAATGGTATGCAAGCAACGCCATGATCGGCTATCAGCAGTGGAACCCGATATTCAGCGCGCAAAGCAAAGGGTTCACGGCTACTTTCGTGAGAATGTATCAAGACAGACAGTCGTCTGTTCCGCCTCCCGACAAATCGGTTGTCGCGACTTTTGTGAGTCATCACGCTAAGGACATAGCGCAGCGTGAAGAACGTCAACCGCCGCAGGAATTGCCCGACATCGTCATCGTTCAGAGCGAAGCCTTCTTCGATCCGGGTGTGTTGAAGAATGTCGATTACGGTCAGTTCGATCCGAATTTCGAACGCCTTGCCGCCATGGGGATTACCGGCAGTCTAAACACGCCCACATATGGCGGCGGCACGATTCGAACCGAATTCGAAACGCTCACCGGTTATCCGATGATGGCGTTTCCTGCCGTGCAATATCCTTATTTTGGCTTGGCTCACCCCTGGATGCCGACTATTCCACGACGTCTGCAAGCGTTGGGTTACACAACCACGCTTTTTCATCCCAACGACGGCGATTTCTGGAATCGCGACGAGACGATGCCCGCGCTCGGCTTCCAGCACATGTATTTTGAAGACGCTTTCAAGGGTGCCCCACGTGCGGGCCTGTTTGTTTCCGATCGATCGCTTTTCGATGCCGTACTCGCACATCTGGATGATTCACATTCGCCGCCGAGCTACACCATGGTCATCACCATGGAAAATCATGGCCCATGGAATCGCGATCCGGGCCAACTGGCAAGCCTTCTGAAAGCCAACCCTCTGCCTGAGGGTCTTTCCGAAGAAGGCACCGAGCAGATGACGTATTACGCCTCGCACCTGATCAATGGCGATGCCGCACTCGCGGATTTTGCAGCCCGGCTACTTGCCCGCAAGCGCTGGACGATTTTCCTCTTCTACGGCGATCATCTGCCTGCACTCGATGCGGCTTATCAGGATCTGGGCTTCGATGACAACAGAGCGGCGTATCAGGAGCACACGCGTTACATGATGTTGTCGAATCGTCCGTTTGATCCTCGTCAGCGGCGTCAGGTCGACTTGTCCGCCTACGATCTTCCCGGGCTGTTGTTTGATGTGGCCGGCTTGCCTGAGGACGGGTATCTCGCCCTGGCGTCGACGATTCGCTTAGCATCTACGCATGACGATGTCGCCAACGCCGATAGCTACCGCGATGTGCAATTCAATGCAGCGAGGCTGGAAGTTACGTGCGGGCACAAATTGAATTCAGCCGAAGACTGCCCGCCCTGATCCAGAACATTGCTCACTTCGTTACCGGCACACAGGCGGTTATGCTTGCGCCTGACGTGTTGGAGGAAGTGGCTCATGCTCTATTTGGCTTCGCAGTCGCCGCGGCGTCGCGATTTGCTTGGACAGCTTGGTGCGGCGTTTTCGGTGCTCGAAGTGGATATCGTGGAACAACGGGCTATCGACGAATCGCCGCATGATTATGTTCGGCGTGTGGCGTGCGACAAGGCGAAAGAAGGCCTTGCGTCGCTGGACGCCGATAAACGCGCTACCGCCGTTGTGCTGGGCGCGGACACGGAGGTGGTGCTGGACGGCGACGTTTTCGGTAAGCCCAGCGATGCCGCCGATGCCGCCGCGATGCTGCGGCGTCTGTCCGGACGCATGCACGAAGTCATTTCGGCGGTGTGGCTGGTGAGCGACGATCGCGAAGTCGGGGAGGTCTGCGTATCAAAAGTTCGCTTCGCCACACTCGACGACGCAACGATCGATGCTTACGTCGCAAGCGGAGAGCCTTTCGGCAAGGCCGGTGCCTACGCCATTCAGGGACGCGGTGCGACGTTGATCGAATATCTGGAAGGCAGTTATTCCGGTGTGATGGGGTTGCCGCTGTTCGAAACGGCACGACTGCTGCGAAATTTTGACGCGAAAACAGCGTGAATGTTTACGTGCTGCCTGCGATCGTAGCGAACAGTGCAATGAGCGCAAACAGGTTGTAGACACCGTGCGCCACCACGGCTGGCCACAATGACGACGATTTCAATCGCAGCCACGCGAGCCCCACCGCAAGCAGGATCAAGCCAGGCAGCGCAAACCATTTGAAATCCAGCCCTTCCAGATGCACGACGCCAAACAGCACGGCGGAGATCGTGATCGACCATGCCGTCGATAAGCGGCGCATCAACGCGGAGAGCAACACGCCACGAAACAGCAGCTCCTCGATCAGCGGCCCGACGATGACCATCACTATCGCCAACGGCAGTCGCAGGTTTTCCGAAGCGTGGCGGCTGAGTTCTTCGACATTTTGCGAAACCGTCTGGCCGTGCGCCAGCAGTTCGGTGAGCACGCCACCCAGCGGGGGAGCCACGACACCGACGATGAACGCCCATACATACCAGTAGGCCGATGCGGCGGGTGCGAATCCGAATCCTTGCGGTGGCGCGAGCGACCAGAGTGCAGGCCATTTGCGATGCACGATGCTCAGCATCACCAATGCAATAAGCGGCAATCCCACGATGACGAACAACGCATTGCTATCGGGTCTTTGTAACAACGCCATTACGTGACCATGCAAATCGGCATGCGAGAGATCGGGATGGCGAATGCGCTCAACCGCGCCCACGATGAGACTGACTATCGCCCCCGCTGCCGCCTGCATCAGAAAATAAAGCACAATCAAGCCGAGCGCGATCAGCACACTCGGCGCAGAGGATCTGGCGGCTCCGGATGGCGACATGGATTCGTCGGGGTTCGCCGGTTTTTCAGTCATGCGTAACGCGCTGGTCTCAGCTCACCATCATCGCGCGGCCTAGACCGACGACCGCCATGACAACCAGTGCGCCCCAGCCCACGGTGGCAATCATGTAGCCCGGGCCGCGCTTGCTCGCATCCTTCAAGTAAGCCAGCGCGTACCAGACGCGGCCGACGATCCATACCAGGCCCGCGATACCTGCCCACAGTTCGAAACCGAAATGGCCCGCCAGTAAAAGTACCGGCAAAAACATGACCGCACTTTCCAGTGTATTCATCTGTACCCGGTAGGCGCGCTCGAACGCCGGATGCCCGCTGATCGCCGGAGCTTCGATGCCGTATTTCGCCCTTGCACGAACCACCGCGTACATGGTGCCGAACATCAGGAAGACCGTCAGCAGGGTAACCAGCTCAGGCAGGTAATGGATCATGGACACACTCAGCGACGAAGGTGATGCCACTTTAGCGGGTTTGGTGCCATGCTGTGGGGGATGGCCGGAATGGCCGGCCGACACGTTTGGCGACACGTAAGTCGGAGGTCTTATGGATTGGCAGAAAGGCGAACGCAGTCAGAACGTCGAAGTCGACAGCGGCGGCGGTAGCGGCGGCCCCCGTTTTGGCGGAGGGCGCATGGGCATCGGTGGCCTGATCATCCTGGCCATTCTCGGGTGGGTGTTCTTCAAGAACCCGATGGCGCTTCTCAATCAAGACAATACTCAACCCGGCGCCTACGCACCTTCCGGGCAACCGGCGCAGGTGGACCCGCAACAGATGGATTTTGTACGTGCCATTCTAGGCTCGACCGAAAAAACCTGGAGCGACATTTTCAGCGGCATGGGTCGTACCTATGTCGATCCGAAACTGGAGCTTTTTAGCGGTGGCGTAAACACTGCGTGCGGCGCGGCATCGACGGCCGTTGGCCCGTTCTATTGCCCGGGCGATCAGAAGGTTTACTTGGACCTGGATTTCTTCCGCGAACTGGATACACGATTCCACGCCAGCGGCGATTTTGCGCGCGCCTACGTTATTGCCCATGAAGTGGGGCATCACGTGCAGAACCAGTTGGGCATCTTCGACAAAGTGGCTCAGTTGCAGCGGCAGGGTGCTCGTATGGAAGGCGCGGATGGTTTGTCGGTGCGCCAGGAACTTCAGGCCGATTGCTTTGCCGGCGTCTGGGCAAATCGCACGCAACAGCGCTTGCAGTGGTTGCAACCTGGTGACGTCGAGTCGGCATTGAATGCCGCAAGCCAGATTGGTGACGACACGTTGCAGCGTGAAGCACGCGGCACGGTCGTACCCGACTCGTTCACGCACGGCACCTCGGAGCAGCGTGTGAAGTGGTTCAAGACCGGATTGCAGAGCGGCGATATTCAACAATGCAATACATTTAGTGGCACGCTTTAAATAAGCCAACTGCCCCTCTACGGGGCAGTTGTTGTCGGGTGGCGATGGGTGGATAGAATTCTCGCGATGTTCAGGGGGCGCGTTTAGTCATCGTTATGATCCATCCGTGCTTGCGCTGTGGCGCGTGTTGCGCCCATTTTCGTGTGGCCTTCCATTGGTCGGAAGCGGATTTTGGCCTAGGTGGAGTCGTGCCGGTCGAATTGACGGAGAAGCTCGATGCGCATCGGCTCGCCATGCGTGGCACGTGGGCGCAGCGTCCGCATTGTATTGCGCTGGAAGGTACGTTGGGGGAAAGCGTGCGTTGCGGCATCTATGCGAGACGCCCGTCCGTTTGCCGGGACGTGGAACCGTCATGGGAAAACGGCAACTCCAGCGCGCAGTGCGACAACTCGCGTATGGCGCACGGACTGGAACCGCTCACGCCGCAGGATTGGATCGACTTCGCCGCCGTCAACACCGCGTGATGCGCCAACAGCGTCAACGCATCGGTGGACTCACTGCATCATTCTCAAATGCAAGCACGAACTGTCGAAGATCATCCTCGTTGACATCCGAGACGGCGACATACTGCATGTTGCGGGACGCCCAGCGAATCACGGTGTAGCCGTGCCATTGCGTGATGTCTTGTGCCGACGTCGTTGACGTCGAGGGCCATTGATAAAGATTAATCACATGCAGCCGGCGCTTGTAAACGAGCGCTGCGACACTGTGACCGTCCAATGCATCGAGTCGCCCGCCGATCAGCGGGAAGCCCTCGCCAGCGAGATCCTTCACGCGGGGTGAAAAATCGAGCTTGCCTTCGAACCACGGCTTCACCGTATGCTGATCGGTCGAAACGACATCCATGAGATGTTGCTGCTGCATCGAGCGAATATGGCTGGAAACCGCATCGCCGACCATCGCGCTGGTATCTCCACCGCGCTGGTGCTGCATGTACAACCACATCGGGGCGACGAGCAACAGCGCGCCGACAAAACCTGCCGCCATGGCCAAGCCGACAAGTCCGCGGCGCGGCTTGGCGATGACGGGCGACGTCGCGCGTTCGGGTGCTTTCCACTGCTTGCGCAACTCGTCGGGTGCGTGCCGATAGAGCGATGACTGCGCCATCGCTTTACGCAGTTGTGCATAGTCCGCGTAATCGGCAGCACATGTGGCGCAACCTTGCATGTGCCGCGTGATCGCCACGCTCTGTGCGGCATCGAGCTCATCATCGAGATAGGCATGCAGGAGCAGCCTCGCGTCATTGCACATCATGACGGCGTGCCTCCGAGGGTTGTTGAGTTAGCTCGGTTTTCAAGCGTTCTCGCGCACGCGCAAGACGCGACATGACCGTTCCGATTTTCTGTCCGGTGATGGAGGCGATCTCCTTGTACGAACACTCTTCCAGTTCGCGAAGAACAATGACTTCACGCAGCGGATGGGGAAGTTTTTCCAAAGCCCTTTGCAGCGAAATTACATCGGTTGCGAGCACCATGCGTGCTTCGGGCGAAGGCTGCTCATCGGTGATGGTATGCACGTCATCGTCGAATGATTCGTGCATGCCATCGGGCGATGCTTTTGAGCGCAATGAATAGAACGTGTTCCGTACGATGGCGAGCAACCAGACTCGTGCGTCCGTGCCATGAAAGCTGTCGAAATAGCGGAAGGCGCGAAGCAGGGCCTCTTGTGCGACGTCCTGGGCATCCGCATCGTCACGCGCCAACCAGCGAGCGAGGTTGTACGCGGCATCCAAATACGGCAAGACACGAACCTCGAAGTTGACGCTTCGATCGGCGCTGGCGCGAAATGGAGTGCTCTGAAAGTCAGCTGGCATAAAAGGTATTACCGCTGTTCAAGCGACTTTATTCCCTTCGCGGAAAACCGGGAATAGGCCGGCCGCTGCGCCGGTAATGCAGGTGAGGGCGTGGCATGGGCAACGCCCATTCCTTCAGGCAGTGGCCTGATCAAGTCGGGGTAGGACATCATGCAGGACGTTCATGACAACCAGGCCCAGGGCCGTCGCGATTTCCTCAAGTGCATGGCCTGGGCAGGCGCAGGCACCTTGTGGCTAATGAAAGGCGGGGTGCTCCACGCGCAGCCATTGGGTGACGGGGCGGGGGCTGCTGCTAGGGACGCAAGCTTTAGCTTTGCGCAAATCAGCGACTCGCATATCGGGTTCCACAAAGCGCCCAACACGGACGTGGGCGCGACATTCAAGGAAGCGCTGGCGCTGGTGAAAAAGCAAAAGCCGACGTTCGTCATGCACACCGGCGATCTGACGCATCTATCGAAACCCGAACAGTTCGATACGTTAGCGGGTTTAGTGCAAGGCGCAAACGTCGGTCGTGTGTTCTATGTGCCAGGCGAACACGATGTGATTGGCGATAACGGCGCGGAATACTTTCGTCGCTTTGGCGAGCGGCAGCAACCGGGCGGCTGGTATAGCTTCGATCAAGGCGGCGTGCATTTCGTTGCGCTGATCAATGTGCTCAATCTGAAAGCAGGTGGGCTGGGCTCGCTCGGCGCCGACCAGCTTGGGTGGCTCAAGAACGACCTCGCCGGTCTGTCATCCGAAACACCCGTTGTGGTTTTTGCGCACATGCCGTTGTGGTCGGTGTATCCGCAATGGGGTTGGGGCACGGACGATAGTACCGAAGCGATGTCGTATTTACGGCGCTTCGGTTCCGTCAGCGTACTCAATGGCCACATCCATCAGATTCAGCAAAAGGTGGAAGGCACCATCACGTTCTATACCGCGCGTTCGACGGCCTATCCACAACCGGCACCTGGCGTTGGGCCAGGGCCGGGACCGTTGCAAACCGTTGCGCCCGATGCCTTGCACCGCTACATCGGCATTCGCGATGTGCGGCATGTGCAGGGTAAAGATGCACTGGCGGTGACAGAGGAGGCGTTGTCATGACGACGCTTCATGCACGACATGCGCACTGGATGTGGGTGGCGATGTTATTTGTCGCCCTCGGCCTTGTCCGGTCCGCCTGGGCGGCAGATGTCGCTCTGCCAAAAGCGAAGATTTACCGGGTTGAGATCCACGGCTTTGCGTTCTCGCCCAAGACGTTGAGCGTGCCTGTCGGTTCGCGCGTGACGTGGCTCAACAGTGATGAAGAGCCCCACGTTGTCACGAGTGCGGGCTCTCTGTTTACGTCGTCAAAAGCGCTGGATACGGGCGATTCGTTTAGCACGACGTTCCAAAAGCCTGGAACGTATGCGTATTACTGCTCGATCCATCCCATGATGGTGGGAACCATCATTGTGCAGTGACGGTGGCCTTTGCGGTATCGAATCGATAGATATCCATGGCAAGGAAGCCAAGGTCGATGCCCGCATCAATGCGTTGTGCCGTGAACGCTTCACCTGCAGCGCCCAACGCGACGTAAAGCGGTAAGAAGTGTTCATCGGTGGGGTGCGCACGTTCCGCAAAGGGTGCCTGGCGACGGTAATCTAGCAGCGCACTTACGTCACCGTCTGTCATTTTCTGTTCGATCCAGCTAATGAACGGACGCACGTAAGGTGCTTCGCGTTCTTCGCTGTAACCTGCGCGAAAATCAT
This sequence comes from Dyella sp., assembly GCF_035486915.1. GTDB lineage: Bacteria > Pseudomonadota > Gammaproteobacteria > Xanthomonadales > Rhodanobacteraceae > Dyella_B. Next base: position 10,262 of record NZ_DATHMR010000188.1, read on the forward strand.
GAAGGTTGTGCGTGATGCTGCCGGACCCAATGACAAGCACGCCTTGCTCGCGCAGAGGCGCGAGCGCTTGGCCGACTGCGTATTGATGCGCGGGCCCCAAATGAGGCTGGATGGACAACGGCACGACGGGAACGTCGGCATGTGGATAAAGCAGACGCAACGGTACCCATGCACCATGATCGAGACCGTGCGCGGCATCGAGCGTCGGAACAAGTCCGGCGCGATCGAGCAAGCCCATCACCTGTGCGGCGACGTCCGGTGCTCCGGGTGCCGGGTAGCGAATGTCGAACAGCTCACGCGGGAAACCGTAAAAGTCATGAATGGTCTCTGGATGCGCCGCGCCACCTACCGTGGGCGAGTGCGCAAGCCAGTGCGCCGTGGCAATGACGACGGCTTTAGGTTTCGGCAATTCCGACGCGAGCGCAGCCAGACGTTCGCCGACCTTTCCCGGATGCAGGGCCGTCATCGGCGACCCGTGTGAGATGTATAGACTGGGCAGTGCGTTCATGGCGCTCAAAAGCTCGTTCTGGTAACCCATACGTATGGGCCGATCGAGCGATTTTCAGCGACGAACGCTAGGAAACGCACTGTTGCGCCGTTTGAACGATTGATCGCTTACTTGCGACGCGGTGGCTTGCCGCCGCCATGTCCGTGTGGGCGGGGCTTTCCGCCACCGTAACCGCCACGCGCATGCGACGGCTTGTGGTCGCCATGCTTGCGCGGCGGACGCTCGCCGGCATCGGCTTCTTTGCCGTCCCATTCGCTGATGCGCAGCGTCTGCTGATTGACCCACACCTTTTTCAGGTGCTCGAAGACTTCACCCGGCATGCCGTCGGGCAGATCGATCAGGCTGTAATCGCCGCGAATGCTCAGCCGGCCGATGAATTGGCTCTCCAAACCCGCTTCATTGGCGATGGCGCCGATGATGTTGCCGGGTTTCACACCGTGTTCGTGGCCCACTTCGATCCGATACGTGCGTTTGCCCGCTTCCGTTGCGTGCGGACGGACCTGGTGTGGCGTGAATTCTCGCCGATCACCGTCACGAGGGCGCGACTCGCGTGCTGGGCGATGCCCATCGCCGTCTTTTGCATGCCTAGGCTGCGTGTCGCGCTCACGCGTATGTTCACGTTCGCGTTCGCGTTTGGCAGGTGGCTCAAGCAACAACGGACGGTCGCCTTGCGCAATACGCGCCAGCGCCGCGGCAATCTCCACGGCGGGAATGTTGTGTTCCTGCTCAAACTGTTCGATCAATTGCTGGAACTGTGTGAGGCCGCCGACAGCCAGCGTGTCGCTGATGCTCTGCTTGAAGCGCTCGATGCGACGATCGTTGACGGCTTCAACCGTCGGCAGCTTCATTTCTTCGATCGGCTGACGGGTGGCGCGCTCGATCGCGCGCAACATGCCTTTTTCGCGCGGTGTAACGAAGAGGATGGCCTCGCCACTGCGGCCCGCGCGACCCGTGCGCCCGATGCGATGCACGTAGCTTTCGGTGTCGTACGGAATGTCGTAGTTCAGCACATGGCTGATGCGATCCACGTCCAGGCCGCGTGCAGCGACGTCCGTGGCGACGAGAATGTCGAGCTTGCCTTCTTTGAGCTGCTGGATCACACGCTCGCGCTGTGGTTGCGCGATATCGCCGTTGATGGCGGCAGCGGCGAGTCCGCGCGCCTGCAGCTTTTCGGCCAGTTCTTCCGTTGCCTGCTTCGTGCGCGCGAAGATGATCATCGCGTCGAACGGTTCGGCTTCGAGAATACGCGTCATCGCATCGAGCTTGTGCATACCGCTGACCCACCAATAACGCTGGCGGATATTGGCGGCGGTAGTGGTCGCCGCCTTGATGGTGACTTCCACCGGATCTTTCAGATGCCGCTGCGCAATCTTGCGGATCGGAGGCGGCATCGTGGCAGAGAACAATGCCACCTGGCGTTCCGGCGGCGTGGCTTGCAGCACTTTCTCCACGTCATCGATAAAGCCCATGCGCAGCATTTCATCGGCCTCGTCCAGCACCATGAAACGCAGCTCGGAGAGATCGAGTGTCTTGCGATCGAGGTGATCGATCACGCGTCCAGGCGTGCCGACCACGACGTGCACGCCACGACGCAATGCATGCAACTGTGGACCGTAGCTCTGGCCGCCGTAGATCGGCAGCACCTGAAAACCCGGAATATGCGTGGCGTAACGCTGAAATGCTTCAGCCACCTGGATGGCCAATTCGCGTGTCGGTGTCAGCACCAACGCCTGCGGCTTGCCGACTCGCATTTCGATGCGAGAAAGAATGGGCAATGCAAAGGCAGCCGTTTTGCCCGTGCCGGTTTGCGCCTGCCCCACTACGTCGCGGCCTTTGAGCAGCGGTGGAATCGTCGCAGCCTGGATCGGCGAGGGCGCTTCATAACCGACATCCGTCAGTACACGCAGCACTTCTGCCTTGAGGTCGAGCGCAGAGAAGCCAGCGGCAGCTGGGGCGGAGTCGGAAGAGGGGGAGGACATGGGGAAACCTCGACGTGGCATGCACGAGGGCATGCGGGAGAATGGTCACTATTGTAACAGCCTACAGCGGTTATACCCTTGTTCTGAGGCTGTCCAGTCACCTTGCCATCAGGAAATCCGCATGCAAAACCGCTTGAAAGACCGGGTCGCGCTGGTTACGGGCGCTTCTTCGGGGATCGGTG
>NZ_DATHMR010000189.1:0-12894 GCF_035486915.1 Dyella sp.
AAGGCACGCCCGAACAGAAAGACGGCAAGACCACCTATCACTTCGTGCAGGGCGACGTGCACGATTTCGCCTGGGTGGCCGCCAAGGATTTCAAAACGCTGGATGGTACGTACACGGGTCCCGGTAGCCCGAAGGTCGCCGTCAGGGTGATCTATCCGGCGGAATACGAAGCGGCTGCGGCGCCTACGCTCAAGTCGACCATCGATGCCGTGGCCTACTTCTCCAAGACATTGGGTGCCTATCCGTACAACACGGTAACAGCGGTTATCCCACCATATAACGCCGAAGAAGCAGGTGGCATGGAATATCCCACCTTCTTTACGTCCGAAGGGTACACGTACGTGGAACCCGATACGTCGACGCAAATGGCCAGCGATTTCGTGAACATCCACGAATTCGGGCACGGCTATTTCTACGGCCTGATTGCGTCGAATGAATTCGAGGAGCCGATGCTCGACGAAGGACTCAACGAGTTCTGGGACAACCGCATGTTGCGCGAACGCAAGCAGGATGCAGTGCTTGCCACTCGCTTCACCAAATGGTTAGGCATCACCCCGCACATCAACCTCTTCGAATTTGAGCGCGGGACAGCGACGCTGGACGGGCCGGCCGATCCGCTCGCGCAGAACAGCTGGGATCGCTTGTCGGGCACCAGTTACGGTACGGTCTACTCGCGTACGACGACGGCCATGCACGATCTGGAAGCGCGTCTCGGTACACCTGCGCTGGAGCGCGCGTTTCGCCTGTATTACCAGCGCTGGCATTTCCGCCATCCGTCGGTGGCCGATTTCCGCGCGGCGTTGATCGATAGCACCGGCAATGCGCGCGATGTGGATGCGATTTTCAGCGAATACGTCTACGGCACCGGCAAGCTGGACGATCGCGTGGATGCCATCGATACGTACGAAGTGCTGCCCGAAGCGGGCGTGACGTGGAAGGACGGCAAACAGACCGAAGTCGTTGCGTCGGATCTGGATAAACAGATCGACAAGCAACGCGATGACTGGAAAAAAGCGCATCCGGATGCAAAACCCGGCGCACCGGGTCCGTTTCCGTGGCATAGCACGGTGACGGTCATTCGTGACGGAGTTGCTGCACCGGAAGTATTGCGTGTCACGTATGAAGACGGTACGCACGAAGACATTTCGTGGAACGACGATCGTCGCTGGGCGCGCTTTGATTTCATCAAGCCGGGCAAAGTGGTTTCCGCCGAACTCGATCCGGACAAACACAATCTTCTGGACGACAACCGGCTCAATAACAGCCTGACAACGGAGCCCAATGGAGCAGCGTCGCGACGCTGGACGGCCGACGTGGCTGCTGTCGTGCAGACCTTCTACTCCCTGCTGGAGACACTGTAATGGCCTCCAACAACTCCCGTTCGACTGGGTTTGGTTCGGTACTGTCTGCCATGGCTGCCGCCGTGCAATGGCGTCTGCTGCTGCTTTGGCTGGTCATCATGCTTATCCCGGCAACCGTCGTCGTCTTGCCGCTACGGCACATGCTTGGCGATTTGCTGGACAACTCCGTGCATGCGGACGATTGGGCGCAGAACTTCAACGCCTTGATGTTTAGCGACACGATTGCCTCGCTGGCGAAACATCCCGGTTGGCTTGGCGCAACGGCAACCATCGGTGTACTCACCACGTTGCTGCTGTCGCCCTTCCTCAATGGCATGATCGTGGGCAGCGGCCGCGCAGGGCGCGTGCTCGGTTTTGGCGCGTTACTGCAGAGCGGATTTATCGAGTATGGCCGCATGTTCCGCGTGATGCTCTGGTCGTTGTTGCCGTATGCGGTCGTGATGGGTGTGGCGTCGGTTGCCATGCATATGGTCGATAAACACGCGGAAAGGGCCGTGCTGGAATCGCAGGTCGACACGTATCACAGCATCGCGCACTGGGTTCTGTTGATCGTATTTGTGCTGGCGCAGCTCGTTGTGGAATCGGCACGTGCGGCATTTATCGCCGACATCGGGCTTCGTTCCGCTACACGTGCACTGGGGCGCGGCTTCCGGCAGGTGTTCCGCCGGCCGCTCTGGACGGTGGTGTTTTACTTGATCGTGACGCTGATCGGCTTGTTGATTGCGGCCGTGCTTGGCATGGCACGCATTCATGTCACGGCGTTCGGTGCGGTCGGGTTTCTGTTTGCCCTCGTGCTTAGCCAGCTTATCGTCCTTGCGATTGGTTGGATGCGCACGGCCCGCTTGTTTGCGCTGGCTGACGTAGCGCGGTCTGTTGTACCCGCGAAGCCACAAGCGGAATATCGATAAACGTCAATGCGTGACGGCGAGTTGGACTAGCACCAACTCGCCGGCGCCCTCGATGCGCACACGCTCACCGGGTAGCGCATCGATCCAGATACTGTCGGTCGGCTCCAGCGCTTCGCGCCCATCGTCCACACGCACGTCCGCGCGGCCCGCAAGCAAGTGCGCGAACCAGCACGATTGCTCACGCACCGGTAACCACATGCTGCCGTTGAGTGGCCGGGCGATCACTTCGCCGTGTGCACCGCCGCGCAGCATCATGTTGAAGGCGCGAGTGGCACCTTCCGGTAGCGAGGCATTCGGTGCATCGGCACCCTCGAAATGCGCGCCGGACAAGCGCAACAGCTCGACATTGCGACCGTCGCTGAAATGCAGATGCAGTGGCGCATCAAGCGCGACGATCTGGCGCCGCGTGCCCGGGTAAGCGGAGAAAGTGCATGCCTGCGCGATGTCGGCGATGCTCAACCGCCATTGCCAGTTCGTCTCATGCGGGCCGCTGGCGATGACGGTCGTCGTGCCTGCGCCGTTGGCCCACGTTTCGGTGCGCAAGGACGCGACCGGCACGGGGCGCAGCCTGTTCATGCAATAGCGCGACGAGACTGACGATGAGGTGGGTAATACGCGAAGACGTGATTTTCGCTGCCAAAGAAGTGAATATCTTCGATGTGTTCGCCGCCCAGGCGTTCAGCAACGCGATCGGATGCATCGTTGCCCACGCGCACCAGACTGATCACACGCTGCATGTGCAGATGGTCCCACGCGTAGTCCAGCACGGCGGTGCCCGCTTCGGTGGCGTAGCCGTGGTGACGATGTTCGGGCTTGAGCATCCAGCCCATTTCGACATCCGGCCAGCCCTCCGGATGCAACAATCCAGCGCGGCCGATGAATTCACCTGTGGACTTCAATTCCAGCGCCCACATGCCGTAACCGCGCAATTGCCAGTGACCGATCAACATGGCCAGTGAACGCCACGCGTTGGTGCGATCGAGCGGCAGGCCGTCGCCAATCCAGCGTGTACTGTCCGGATCGGCCAGCATGGAGGCGTAGTCGTTGAAGTGACGTTCGCTCAGCGCCGTGAGGCGAAGGCGTGCAGTTTCGATGGTGGGAATAGTGATCATTTCGGATCAGTCAGTAAGGCTTGCGCTATCCAGCACATGGGCCAGCGCGCGAGTCGTCGTCATCAGACTCTCATACCAGGACAGACCAACGATTCTCTCACCAGTGGCCGTATCGATAAAGTCTTCCTCTTGCCCCGGCGGCAACAGATGCCGGTAGTCCACGGTGATCTCTGCTCCTGCAGGTAGGTCGTGCGTGGCAAACACAAAACCCAGATGCCACAGGCCGCTGGGCTCAAAACTGTGGTTGATGTAGCACTCATCCGGCCAATCCGGCGAGACGGTGTAGCGATCTTCGAACCAGCGCGCGCTGGCGTGCATCAAATCCGGCCGCGCAAGGACTTCATCCAGACGAAATGTCTTATCGATGGTGTCCGGCGCGGTGATGATGCGCCCGGCGTTAACCGGCTCTTCGAGAAACAGCCCTTTCCCGGCGCCAGTGATTCGTGAAGCATCGATGCGGTAACGCGGGACGATCATGATGGCGCAGTCTTGCCTGGGCATTGGGGTCCGCGCGGAGTGTATTCGCAAGTGGTACGGCCCGCCATGGGCCGTACCCGGTTTGTTGGCAGCTCAGCCCTCGCTTGCGTCGGCCGCTGCAGCCTTGGGCTTCTTGGGGTGCTTGGCCTTGGACGCGGCGGCCTCGGCAGGCGTTGCACCTTGGCCGCTGAGCAGGATGGCGTCCTGATTGCGCTTCAGGGTGGCCGCGCCGATGCCCTTGACCTGCGTCAGATCATCAACGCTCTTGAACGGACCGTGTTCTTCGCGAAAAGCCACGATGGCCTTCGCCTTGGAGAGGCCAATGCCATCCAGCGCGCTGGCGATGGTTGCGGCGTCGGCAGTGTTGATGTTGACGGGGGTTGCCGCGAAAGCGGGCAGGGCGAGCGTGAAAGCCAATGCGGCAACAGCAAGGATCTTCTTGAACATGTAGTGATTTTCCTTAGTCGATGGATGAGCGGCACGTCCCGTGCCGCGCCAGCACTTTGCGCCCGCGCTGTTCTTGCGCCCAGTCGGACGATCACGTTCTCGCGATGACGCAGGCGGCACTGTGCGTCGTCGGCTCAAGCCGCCGAGCGTGTGAGTGAGTGGCCCGCGACACGTACACAGGCCAGGAAACGTGGGGCTGGTAGAATCATCTTTTCACTTTGTCGATGGAGTCCCGATGGATACCTCCCGTCTGACCCGCTACATCAGCGATCTCTGGGACGCTGAAATCGTGCCCCAGCTGATGGACTACATCCGGATTCCGAACAAATCGCCCATGTTCGACAAGGACTGGGTGGCGCACGGCCACATGGACGCCGCCGTCAAGCTGATGGAAACGTGGGCGCGCACGAAGCTGCCAGCGTTGCCCGGCGCCACGCTTGAAGTAGTGAGGCTGGAAGGCCGCACACCGTTGATTTATATCGAAGTGCCCGGGCAGAACGACGACACCGTCGTGCTGTACGGTCATCTGGACAAACAGCCGGAAATGACGGGCTGGTCGGAAGGCCTTGGTCCATGGATTCCTGTGCTGAAGGGCGACAAGCTTTACGGCCGCGGCGGCGCCGACGACGGTTATGCCATTTTCGGTTCGCTCGCTGCGCTGCTGGCGCTGCAGGAGCAGGGCATTCCGCACGCGCGTTGCGTGATCCTGATCGAAGCTTGCGAAGAATCGGGCAGCTACGACTTGCCGTATTACGTGGATCATCTTGCGTCGCGCATCGGCAACCCGTCGCTGGTAGTGTGCCTGGATTCCGGTTGCGGCAATTACGAACAGTTGTGGCTCACCACATCGTTGCGCGGCATGACGGGTGGCGAGTTGACGGTGCAGGTGCTGGAAGAAGGCGTGCACTCCGGCGATGCATCCGGCGTGGTGCCATCGAGCTTCCGCATCCTGCGCGAATTGCTGTCACGCCTCGAAGATCCGGAAACCGGTCGCATCAAGCCGAAAGAGCTCTACGCAGAGATTCCGCAGCAGCGCATCGATCAGGCGAACGTTTCCGCCGGTGTGCTTGGCAAAGAGATCTACACCAAATTTCCGTTCGTTGACGGCATGCATCCGGTAACGGAGGACCTCACCGAGCTGGTGCTCAATCGCACCTGGCGTCCGCAGCTGGCCGTCACCGGTGCCGAAGGCATGCCACCGCTGGACAGTGCGGGCAACGTGTTGCGTCCGAAAACAGCCGTGAAACTCAGCCTGCGCGTGCCGCCCACGCTCAACGGTGCAAAAGCAGGCGAGTTCGTGAAGCAACTGCTTGAAAAAGATCCGCCATACGGTGCGAAGGTCAGCTTCAAGCTGGAGAAAGACGGCAGCGGCTGGAATGCGCCGCAGCTTTCCCCGTGGCTGGAAAAGGCCGTGGCCGATGCATCGGAGCGCTTCTTCGGCAAGCCCGCCGCGTACATGGGCGAGGGCGGTTCGATCCCCTTCATGGGCATGCTAGGCAGCAAATTCCCGCAAGCGCAGTTCCTCATCACCGGCGTGCTGGGACCACACTCCAACGCGCACGGTCCGAACGAATTCATCCATATTCCGACGGGCAAGAAGGTCACCATGGTGGTCGCCGACGTGGTGGCGCGTCATTACGAAAAAGCGGCGAGGGGATGATGCATTGATCGATACCGCGCAGTTGGCGGCCAATTGGGCGGCGGTCCTCGGACGCGTCGAGGAGGCCTGTCGTGCGGTAAGACGTAATCCGGCAGACGTGACCGTGCTGCCGGTAAGCAAAACCTTTGGACCCGAGGTGGTCCGTGCAGCGATGTCGATGGGCTTGCACCGGTTTGGCGAAAACAAAGTCCAGGAAATTCGGGAAAAGGCCGAGGCACTCGGCGACGACACCATCGAGTGGGTTGTCATCGGTCATCTGCAGACCAACAAGGCCAAGGACGTGGCGAGGCTGGCCAGCGAGGTGCAGTCGCTGGACCGCCTGGAACTGGCCGAGGCCTTGCACCGCCGGCTGGAGAGCATTGGGCGGCGCCTGAGCGTCCTGGTGCAGGTAAAGACCGCCAAGGAGGAATCCAAATACGGTCTGCCCGGCGCAGATTTGCCGGCGTTCCTCGACCAGCTCCGCGACTATCCCACCCTGCGTGTGCGCGGCCTGATGACGATGGCGACGCTTTCGGAAGATCCCGAAGAGGTGCGGGCCTGCTTCCGTCAGCTGCGGGAGCTGCGGGACCAATGCGAAGCCAAGGGCCACGTGCTACCGCGGCTTTCGATGGGTATGAGCAGCGATTTTCCGTTGGCGATTGCCGAAGGCGCCACGGAAGTGCGGGTCGGCACCGCCATTTTTGGTAGGCGGTCACCCCACTGAAATGTGCGCTGTATCGAAATTTCAGCGTAAAAATCACGAAAAATTTTGAGGTCCATACGCCCGCGGATTTTTTTCGCTGCGTACTTTATTTATTGAATTCAAATTGTTATGTGGCATCTTGAAGGTGTAACGAATTCTAGAACGGCAGGGTTTAGTTAACTTCATCCGAACATGCTGGACGGAGTGCTTTGTTACCTTCACTGCTTCGTCACGGCCGCCGCAGGGGGCGACGGTCGGACTAAGTTACCGCCCAGAGATTCAACCCACATGCCTAAAACGCGACTTGTACTCGCCGCGCTCGCCTCGGCTGTGTGCTTTTCAACACCAGCCCTGGCAGCCACCGTCGACAGTGGTCTCCAAGCCCAAGTGTCCGCAAAGATCTCTTCGTCGTTGCTGAGTCCGCTGAACGCTTTCACACCCGCTTCCAACATCGCCCAGGCCGCTCTGCCCACGCAGCTGCCGATCGGGGCGCTGGCAACTGCCAAGACCGACACTGCCGACAAGACCGCCGCTACGGATATTTCCAGCGACAGCCAGCTGGCGCACGATCTGCGCGATACGCTGATCGGTCTGGCGATGGATCTGCGCCACACGCGCTATGTGCGCGGCGGCCACGATCCGTCCACCGGTTTCGATTGCAGCGGTTTCGTGCGTTACGTCTTTGAGCACGCCATTGGTTTGCAGCTGCCGACCAATTCGGCGTCGCAGTACATGGTCGGTCACACGGTTGCCCGCAATGACATGCAGCCGGGCGATCTGGTGTTTTTCCGTACGGCAGGTCGTCATGGCAAGGGCCGCGTATCGCACGTTGGCATCTACCTGAGCGACGGCCGCTTCATCCACTCGCCGCGCCGTGGCGAGTCGGTGCGCGTAGATAACCTCGCTGACAGCTACTGGGCACAGCGCTTTGCTGGTGCGCGTCGCCCGCAAGCCATGGCATCGATTGATTCGAACACGCACAACGGTTGATCCATCACCGTTGCTAAGAGACATGAAAGGCCACCCATGCGGTGGCCTTTTTGTTGGGCGGCACGTGGTCGATACTAGACACGTCCTCATGTGAGATTTCCATGCCCACACGTTTGCCACCGGTTACCCGTTATCTACTCATCATCAACGTTGCCGTGTTTCTGTTGCAGCAGGTGATGAGCGGTCCGCTGATTCAGCATTTTGCCTTGTGGCCGTGGGGCCCTGACCAGGTTTTTCAGGGCGATGACGGCGGCATGATATCGGTAGGGTTCCGACCATGGCAGCTGGTGACCTATGCATTCATGCACGGCGGGTTTCAGCATATTTTCTTCAACATGTTTGCGCTCTACATGTTTGGCGGGGCGATCGAGGAGACGTTCGGTTCGCGCAATTTCACCGTGTATTACTTCGTTTGCTTGATCTGCGCGGCGCTGGCTCAACTTGTGGTGGTGGAATACTTCACACACGGATTTGTGCCGACACTGGGAGCATCCGGTGCCATCTTCGGACTTTTGCTCGCTTTCGGCATGCTTTATCCGCGCGAAAAGTTGATGCTGATATTCCTGCCCATTCCTATACCGGCGTGGCTGTTTGTGATTGGCTACGGCGCGATCGAACTGATATTGGGCGTGACCGGCCGTCAGGCCGATGTCGCCCACTTCGCCCATCTCGGCGGCATGCTGGGTGGTTTCTTGATGATCGAATACTGGCGCGGAAAGTTTCCGATCAAACCCAAGCGCCGTTTGCTGCGTTGACGCGCCTTCTCTCCGAGTAAGGAGAGAAGGGTGTGTTTTCTGCTCAGCGCAACGCGAGGAAGTCTGCGCTGACTACAAAGCGCACAGCGTCCAGTCGCAGGCGCGCCTGTGGCAAAGCGCCAAGTAGAGCCGAGCGCTCATGCTCGACGCTGGCGATTTCGCTCTGACTGATCGACGGATTCACCGCACGCAATGCGTGCAGCCGTGCCAGTTCGGCATCCAGTGTTTCCCGCGCTTCGTTTATCGCGTTTGCAATGCTGCTTTGCGCCTGCAACGCGGCCGCCGCTTCGGCTTTCTCAAGCATGGGCGGTACGAGCTTGGCGAGGAACTTGCGATAGCGCGCCACTTCGATATTGCGGTCGGCCGCGCGGCGTAGCGATGCGTCGCTAGGCTGAAAGCTGGCGCGTTCGGCAAGTTTGGTGTCGATGGTGGCGAGGATGGGTTGAGTCGGTAGGAAGCGCTCCGCGTCGAGGCTGCGCTCTGCCACGCATTCCAGCACGTAGACCGCCTGCAACAGCGCGCTGCGTGGCGGTAGCCCATCATCGACCATGAAAGCCGCGTTACCCCGCTCACTGGACAGTGCGAGATCCAGCGCGCCAGTGATCATCGGATGATCGAGTCGCAGTAGCGGCAGGTCTTCTCGCGCCAGTGCGACATCGCGAGCGAACGTTACGGATATCGGTCCTTCGGCGAAGCCGGGCAGGGCATCGGTCGATAGATATTGCGGATCGAGCAGCACGACCTTGCCGCCGAGTTCCTCGGTGTGAATGCCGAACGATTCGAGCAGGCGCTGCTGGAACGCATCGCGCGAGGGATCGTCTTCCTCGCGGCGAAACGCTTGTGCTAGATCGTCGGCGTGCAAATCGCGGCTGGATGCCAGTTCGAGCAGATGATCGCGGCCTGCGCGAATCAGTTCGGCCATTTGTTCGTGGGCGGAGCGCGTTTCGGCGAGCAGTACGTCCAGCTCCTGATCGCGTTGATCGTCGCCGCGTGAGTGCTCGTCGGCGAGACGTGCCAGCGTTTCGCCAAAGCGGCGCAGTAATTCGCGTCCATCGGCAGGGCTAGTGCGAAACGCATCCACACCTTCGTCGTACCAGCGAGCGAGCACATGCTGTGCACTGTCGGCCGCGGCGATGATATGAATGCTGATGTCATGCTGTTGGCCGATGCGATCGAGACGGCCAATGCGTTGCTCGAGCAGGTCTGGATCGAGCGGCAAATCCCACAGCACAAGACGGTGCGCGAACTGGAAGTTGCGTCCTTCCGAGCCGATCTCCGAGCAGATCAGCAAGCGCGCGCCGTCCTGCTGCGCGAAATACGCGGCGTTGCGATCGCGCTGGATGATGCCCAGGCCTTCATGGAAGCGCGCAATGCCGGCACCTGTTCGCGTGCGCAAGGCTTCCTCAAGCGCAAGCACTTTCGGCTGGCTGCGGCAGATGAGTAAAAATTTGTCTTGCGGATGACGTTCCAGTAGCGCGACCAGCGTCTCGATGCGGGGATCGTTGGAATAGTCCAGTTCCAGCACGGGAGCAGGCTGCTGGATATCGGCGTGGAACTCCGCGAGGAGTGCCTGGCGCATCCGCTCATCCAAGCGGTCCGCTTCGATCAGTTCCCACTGCGGCAAGCGCTTGGGAAAACCGCCAATGCCCGCACGGCGATTGCGGAACATGGAGCGCCCGGTGCCGTGACGATCGATCAAGGCGGCCAGCAATTCGCGGCTGTGTTCGGGCTTGGTCGTATCGGCGAGGCAGGCTTGTAGCGATGCATCGCCTTCAAACGCCTTGTGGAGCTGTTCGAGTTCGAGCGCCTGGAGTGGCTGGCGTTCCAGCAGTTTGTCGGCAATATGCGAGAGCGCCTGGAAGCGCTCGGACTCGGCCAGATAGGTATCAAGGTTGTGATAGCGCTGAGGGTCCAGCAGACGCAAACGCGCGAAGTGTCCGCTGCGCCCCAACTGTTCGGGCGTCGCCGTAAGCAGAACGACACCTGGTGTGATCGCGGCAAGCTTTTCGACGAGCGTATAGCGTGGGCTGGCAGCTTCCGGCGTCCACGCCAGGTGATGGGCTTCATCGACCACCAGCAGATCCCAGCGCGCATCCAGCAATTGCGCAGCGTGTTTGGGGCTGTGTTCGAGGAAGCTGAAATCGGCGATGACGAGTTGTTCGTCATCGAAGGGGTTATGCGCGGGATCGGATAGCTCAAGCGCTTCGCAGCGCTCTTCGTCGTAAATCGCAAAGCTGAGGTTGAAGCGTCGCAACAACTCGACGAACCACTGATAGACCAGCGTATCGGGCAACAGCACGAGTACGCGCGATGCGCGTCCGGTGGCGATCTGACGGGCGATGACCATGCCCGCCTCGATGGTCTTGCCCAAACCCACTTCATCGGCGAGCAACACGCGCGGTGGATGACGTGAGGCGGCAATACCCGCCACGCGCAACTGATGGGGCACCAGACCGATGCGCGAGGCGCCAAGGCCCCAGCTAGGCGAGCGGCGTGCGTCTGCGCGGCGCTTGAGGCCTTCCAGGCGCAGCTCGAAGTGCTGCACGGCATCGGTGCGGCCGCCGATCAGCCGATCATCGGCCTGACTGACGCTCTGCTCGTCATCCAGCTGTCCTTCGTGCAACTCGCGGCCCTCGCCGCGATAGACCAACAAGCCTTCACGTTCTTCAATGCGCTCCACCAGGAAGGCGATGCCCTTGCCGGCAATGCGCTGCCCCGCGCGGAATTCGGCGCGAACGAGCGGGGCCGAATCCACCGCATAAGGGCGCAAGACCCCCGATTTGGCGAAGAGCACCTGCACGCCGCGTCCTTCGACGCGTAGCACCGTACCGAGGCCGAGCTCTGGCTCGGCAGTGGAAATCCAGCGTTGACCCGGTACGAACATTGCACAGCCGCGTTGGTTGCGAGGGCTGTCGATTATCCGCGCAATAGCGGTGGCTGGCTATGGGGAAGGGATGGCTACCGCGCTAGAGCTGCGCGGTAGCCATGGGATGAAGATGTATCCAGCTTTAGTTCAAATGACGCCAACGTCACCAACAACCCGTGGTTTGTGAGCCGCTATTGCCCTGCACGCCAAGGTCGGTGATTGTGTAATTCACACAATAGGTGTCATTCGTCGCCTGGCTGTTGATCGGTGTTGCGGTCGCCAAGTAACCCGGAGTACCGGTGGTAGTTAGAGCGACCCCCACTTGGTAATAGTCGGTGTTGGCGTTGCCATTCGGAACGGTAATCTGCGTGGCGTTGCTATATCCAAGAGTCGTCAAGTTGGCCGTGTACGCATTGTTTGTTGAATAGTATTTTTCTTCTCGGCTTGCTAAGTCGAACAGCGCCGTTTTCGCTGTCGTGCGTCGCGATTCCATAATCTGTCGCTGATAGATAGGAATCGCAATGGCAGCTAGAACGGCGATGATGGCCACCACGATCAACATTTCGATCAGAGTGAAGCCTTTGGGTGCCGCATTAGCGTGCCACGGGTGCTCTGACGAATGACCGCCTGCCTGGCTGGCATGCTGTTGGTTGGCTTTTTGCATGAATGTTGCCGCCTTTGCAATGGGTGCGGTTCGCATGGTTGCTCGGCCTGATTAATGCAGTTGCAGCCAGGTCAATCGCTGCCCATTAGCGGGAGGCGGAATGACTTGGTTGATTTTCGGCACGCCAGTTTGTGTCTGGTTGATCATGTAGGGCTTGCCATTGGCGGTCACGATGGATGGACTACCCGTTGCGTTACTCGCAATGCCACTGACGATGACCGAGCCGCCGATGACAGTGCCGCCGGACGTTGCAAAAAAGGCCGTTTGGAACGCGCCGCCCGTGGCAGGGTCAATCGCCATCGTCCATCCCTGCGCATCGATGGCCGAGCACGTAAGCGGCGAGTTGTTTGCGGGGATGTCCGTATTGACGATGAATGCCCCTTCAGACTCGATTGGATTGAAGACAACCTGCTCAGTCTGATTGGCGTTGCCTATCGACACGCCAAGAGCGCCGGGCAAGTTGAGGTACCAGCCATATTGCGTACCGGTGGTACTTCCGCAATTGGAGCCGACGAAACAGACCAGGTTAGTGCTGACCGTGCGGATGCCGGTATTCGTGCTGCTATCCACGGCGCCAGCCGCGCTTGTTATGGTTTGTTGTTGCAGATTGGCGATGGTGGGCGGGGTGGTCGGCGCATTGGTACCGCTAAGGCCCGCATATCCGGCACCTGCCGTTCCAGCCGTGCCAAGGTTCCAGTCCCAAATGCCATAGAGTGCTTGTTGCCCACCGGCATATTGAGCCGCCGAATTTGTGGTTTGCGGCGTGACCGATCCCGTGCCGAAATCCACCATCACGCGCGATTGCCCTGTTGCAGTGGAGTCGACAGACAGCACCTCAACCTGGGTCATGATGGGTTGGTTACTCGTGCCCGAAATGGGATTTCCGTTGCTGTCGGTGGACGCCCATGATGTAGAGGGCGTTGTAAACAATGGCGTCGCCGTCTTATTTCCATAGGTGGAGACAGCCCAATT
>NZ_DATHMR010000190.1:0-31521 GCF_035486915.1 Dyella sp.
TTTTGCCAGCATTGAGGATTTTGGCCATTTCCGCGAGTTCATCGTCGTTGGGACGAATGGTCGGGCGCGGGAAGTGAACGTGATAAGGAAAGTCTTCGTGCACTTCACTATGCGACATGTCGACCGGAACGATCAGTACAGCGACGCCTCGCTTGGCGATGGCGGTCTGGCAGGCGATGACGGCTTTTTTGCGGGCTTGTTCCGGGGTAAGAATCATCTCGCAGAAAACCGAGCACTCTTTGAATACGGATTTGAAATCCACTTCCTGGATGAACTCAAACCCCATCTCGCTCATCAAGACCTGACTGGCAATCAAGACCATCGGCGAGCGATTGCGGTTGGCTTCGTACAGTCCATTGATGAAGTGCAAGCTGCCCGGTCCGCAGCTACCTGCGCAGGCCGTCAATTGGCCGGTCAAGAGCGCCTCGGTGCCAGCGGCGAAAGCGCCCGCTTCTTCATGCCGAACATGCACCCACTCGATGGAACTCTTATCAAGATATTCGGCAATCAGATTCAGGGTGTCGCCGACGATGCCATAGCAGCGTTTGACACCCGCTTGTTCGAGAACCTCTACG
The DNA here is from genome assembly GCF_035486915.1 of Dyella sp. Classification (GTDB taxonomy): domain Bacteria; phylum Pseudomonadota; class Gammaproteobacteria; order Xanthomonadales; family Rhodanobacteraceae; genus Dyella_B. The sequence goes on from NZ_DATHMR010000190.1 coordinate 576, forward strand.
ATAATTTCGGCGACTTTCTTGCTCATGGCGCGCTCCGCTTTACGGCGTGATGATGGAGACCCGTGGAGGGATCGAGGGATTAATGCGGGGACGGTCGTCTTCCGATGGCCAGGTCAAGTGCTGCCTGCGCGATGCTCACACTCGCGTTGGCGTCTTCCTGGCTGGCTTCGGCTTGGGCCAGCACGGCTTCGTTGCTTGTCAGTTCGGTGATGCTGGTCAGGCCTCGCCGATAGGAATCGAGCGTGGCTTGATAGGCGACTTCGGAAGCATGCGTATAGGCGAGCGCCTGAGTACGGTTATCCAGGCTCGTCTTTAAATTGTTGTAGGCCTGAACGACTTGCTGTGACGCCGTGTCCTTGGTTTCCGCCAAGGCATCTTCGGCCTCGGTCTTTTGGGAGACCGCCAGCGAAACATTGGTAGCTCGCGCACCGCCATCGAACAGTGGCCACTCGAACGATACAAACAACGCTTCGCCGGTTCGATTGATGGAGGAATAGGGACTTCCGTCGCTACTGATTTCGCCGATGTTCTGCAGCACCTGCGCGGAAAGGCTGATCGTTGGACGGTAAGCTGCGCGCGCGGTTTCGATTTTGGCATCGGATGCGGCAATCTTGTCCGTCGCAGCCAGGATGTCTGGGCGCGTTTGCAGCGCTTCGTCGATCAATCCTCGAAGTGGCTCGAGGGTTTGTGCGTCGGATGTATCCGCAGAAGAAGTGATCTCAAAGTGCGTTTCCGGGGGCAACCCTATCGTGGCGACGAGCGATGCAAATGCCGTGTCGGCGTCGCCGGTGGTCTTCGTCAGCGCCAGACGCATCGCCGCCGTCTCGCGTTGTGCTTCGGCAAGCTGCACCACGGTAGCGCGGCCGTGTTTTTTCTGATCGGCCACCGCCTGTTCGGTTAGCTGAGCCGCATCCAACGCTTTTTGCGCAGCACGCACCTGACCCTGGGTAGACGTCGCCTGGAAAAACGCTTGGGATACGTCGAACACTAGCTTTTCCTGCGCGCCGAGCAGACCCGACTCGGCGGCGGAGGCATTTTGTTTGGCCTCTTCAACCTCTCCCTTGCGTCGGCCGAAGTCGAACAGCAGCCACTTCAGCTCAACGGCGGGGAAAATCTCGCGCGTAGAGGAAACGAAATAGCCCTTGGCCGAGACAGTAGGCGGGATCGCCAGCGGCGTACGCTGGATACCGCCAATGGCGTTGACACTGACTTGCGGTGAGTACTGGGTCTTGGCCAGTTGGACGGCTAGGTTGGCTTGGACCGCCTCCTGCTCGACTTCACGCGTCTTGGGGTTGATATTCAGCGCGATAGTCAGAAGTTCCGAGAGCGTGTAAGCACGATTTTCAAGTACGGGCGTATCGGCGTGACTGGCGATAGCCAGTGCATCGTCGGAAGTGGTGTTGGTCCATGACGTCGATTGTGCATTTGCTACATCGCTGCACGGAAACAGCGCGACCGCGAGCACCAGCGGAACGCAGGCGATGAGCGAAGAGTCAGATCGCGCGCGATGCATGATCGATCTCCTCGTTGAGGTGCTGCCGGGCCTCGCTCAGAAGCGTGGATGGTGTAGAGCGGGTACCTCTATCTGATGGTTCAGGACGCGTCCCTTTCGACAGTGCCACCAGGCGTTGCGAAGTAAGTGTGTCCGCCTCGTCGTCGCTGGGAAGCAGAGCCGCATTCTCCTTAAGTCGAAGCAAGACAAATGCAGACGCTGTAATTTGCTCAATGTGTTGAGCTTCGGGCAGCACTGGATCGCTCTTGCTTCCGCGTGGGAGAAAGCGCCATTCGAATAGAGAACGTGCGTTCAATTCAGATGCTTCGCTAATTTTTTTGCAAATGTCGGCCCTTCTCGAAGCGATAGTTGTTTCGTCCTTCGTGACAAGCAGATCGCCAAGTTCTGTGAATGCTGAGGACCATTTCTCTCGCGCCTGGTCAAAAACACTGACCGGCCAGAGCGTGGTGAAGAAAAGGGTGATCCAGATATTGCCGACGAAGATCCCCACCACGCGGTCACGCAGTTCTGTAAGGTCATCGTGTGGGCCGTAGCCTTGCATCACGCCGAGGAAGAAGGCGAATGCAATCTGCAAACCTGCATACGCAATCGTTTCACCGCTGGTAGAAATCCATGCGCAGAACACCGATACCACGGCAATAAGCAGACAAAGCTGACCGATATCGGTCATGTAGGGCAGCACAAAGACGATGCATAAACCCGCTATCAATCCGCCGATGACGGCACCGGATAGTCGCAAGGTCAATTTATGGATGCTCTCTCCGAAGGTCGTCAACGCGACGAAGAAGCACGTAGTGACTGCAGTGCGTATACCGGGCCAATCAAGGAGCGTGTAGGTCGCGTAAGAGGCCAATACCGCACACGTCACTTTGAATGCAAAGCGGGCGTGCGCCCGATTCTTGAGCGCGCCTTCTACAAGTAACTGCCGTCGACGAGGGGGCGCCTTGTCCGTTACGACGGCTGGTGATTTACCGGATGCTTCGTCAAGGAGTTCACTGACCGCAGCACGAAGGGCGGCATGGGCGGGATCCAATTCAACGGATGTCGATTCGAACTCATTGTTTGGAACATCGACTGCATGGCCACGACGCTGCAAAAAGAAGTGCCGACTCTGTCGAAGCTCGGACGCCAAGGAGCGCCTCGAAGCGGGCGAAACACTCGATGGCAAATATCGCGCGATCTGCAGCATCTCCAACAAAATAGCGAGCAGGCGATTGTCTTCCTGCGCAAATACCTTGACCTGCTTGTTCCACAGAAACGCTTTGTTCTTCAGCTCGCCGAGCAAGAGTAGTTGAGCGCGCAGTCGCGATGGGTCAGCGGAATAGGGGTTTTCGATATAGGAAGCGACCTGCTCCATAAGTTGTGCACCCCGCTTTCGTGCGAGCACAACGGGACTTTCACCGGTCAATAGATTGGCGAGGACGGTAACGCTTGCTGGTATGGCAACCACGACCCACAACCACAACACCGCATGCGTGACGCTTTCCGTGGTCGGCACATCGTCCAGAAGCGTCTGCGACAGCACCAGGATAAATCCGGCCAAAAAGGCGATCGGACCCAAGGGACTCGCGCGGGCGATAAAGGTTCCCACCAGCGTACTGACTGCGAGCAGCGGAATTCTGAGCGCAGGCTCGGAGGCATCAAATACGTAGAACAGCAAAGACGCAGCGACCGCCAAGGTGACCGCAAGGATTCCGCCCACCGCGGTCACCAGCGTGGAGGCGACATCTTCACGGCTGACCATGAAGACGAGGTAGGCGATATAGGCGGGCAATGGGACCTGAAACACCATCGCTATAACGACAGCGACGACGGTGCATCCGGTGATGCGGATGATGGCGCGAATACGCGTGTCGTCGAGCGCTAGCTCGCGTCGGAGGAGTCGGCTCAGCGGATCTCGTGCAGGCAGTTCAATCGGTGCTTGCATGGTTCACTCGTACGGAAGCGGTTGCACCGATGCGCAAGAACGGCTGCGACGATTCATTCAAACGCACCCACACGGGAAAGCGCTGTGCCACCACCACCCAGTTCAGGTTTCGATCGACGTCCGGAAGCCCCGGACCGGCGGCTCCTTCCGGCTGAACACCGGCACCCAGGCTTTCCACCACGCCGTGCAGGGGCTGCCCTTCGTTGCCCATCACCCATACCGTTGCGGCATCGCCAGCGTGCAGCCCGCGCAGATCCGTCTCGCGAAAATTGGCGACGGCGTACCAACTGTTGTCGTCGATCAGCGTAAAGAGCGGATGTCCGGCGACAGCAAACGATCCCGGTGCGAGATTGAAACCCACCACCTTGCCGTTCACCGATGCGCGAATGACGGTCTCCCGAAGATCGCGTGCCGCCAACGCCTCCTCAGCTTCTGCGCCAAGCAACTGCGCTTTTAAGCTCTCTACGTCACCAATCGCTTCTTTGGCCTGGGCCGCTTGTTGTGTCGCTGCTGCCAACTGTGAGGCTGCTGTGCGTTCATTCGTCCGCGCTTCATCGATTTGTTGTGCGGTGACAAAGCCCTTGGGCAAGAGGGGTTCCATGCGCGCGAGCGTGTCATGAGCGAGCGCCAGTTGTTGTTGCGCCCGATCCACGTTGCGCGCGGCGGCTTGTGCACCGGATCCCTGCGCGGTCACCTGTCGGCCGGTGAGGTCGATTTCTGCCTGTAGCGCCGCGACTTGGGCGTTAGCCTGTCGGAGCTTCAGCTCGAATGGTTCCGGATCGATTTGCAGCAGCACGTCCCCTTGGTGGACGTACTGGTCGTTGCGAATATGGATGGCGACGATCCGGCCGCTGACTTCCGGCGTGATGCCTGCGCTGTAAGCAAAAATGTACGCATCGTGCGTCCTTGGCCGTTTGTCCACCACAATCATCGCGACAATGATGAGTGCCAACGCCGAGACGATGGAGAGAATGGCAATGACGCGGCCCAGTGCGGTCTTGGCTTGCATGGAAGAGGTCTCCATTCAGGCCAGCCATACAAGCCATATAGCGAGCGTCGCCGCCGTCCACATGCACAGGTAAACGATTACCGGTACGGGGAGCGTGGCATCGATGCCTACTTTCACAAGCACGCCGCGGATCACGACGACGCAGACGATGCCAAGAAGCGCACAGACCATCCACGTTGGAAAATAAGAGCCAAGAATGTTTCGCGAAGGCGAGGCGCTGCATGCGGCGACGCCGACCGACAAACATGACACCAATGTTCCGCGAAGATAATCATGTCCACGAGCTAGTTGATGAGAGTGCATCTTCAAAACCTTTTTAGGTAAGGTCTGTGCGAAAAATGTCTTCAAGCCGCCTCCGCGCGCTTGTTGTTCACAAGCGACTTCCGCCACGCCCCGGGTGCGACCCCCATCTTTTGCGTAAAGACGCGACTGAAGTGGCTTTGATCGGAAAAACCAGCATTGAACGCGATGTCGGCGAGAGAGACGTCAGGGTCCGCCATCAGCTCAAGTGCCAAGTCGACTCTGCGTGACAGTAGCCACTGATGCGGCGACATACCGATGCTCTTCTTGAAGCCGCGTGCGAGCGCGCCTGCTGAAAGGCCGCACGCTTCTGCCAGTTCGTTGATGGATATCCCTTCGAAGATGCGGTCGCGCATCATCTGCGTGACCATCCGCTGCTGCCACGGCGCCAACGCTCCCCGGACGATGTCCGAGCGTGTCGACGATCCACTGTAAGTCGATGCCATGTATACACACAGGCCTTGAAGAAGGTGATCGACGAGAGCCTGGTTTGCAGCGGCCGCTTTGTTGAAGATGGGTAGCAGCGTCTGTCCGATGCTGCCTACGATGGCATCCCTGAAACATTCACCCGGACGGATGGCGAGACCGGAGACATTTCTCTTCCCGAGCTCCTCGCCAATTTCGACAATAGCCTGTCGCGGTATGTAGAAGTACAGCGAGTGCAATGGGTCGCCGATATACATGATGGGATCACGGCGCAAATCCAAAATGTACGTCGCACCGCTTTCACAAGAAGTCGAACATACGGAACGGCCATCGCACCAAAGTTCGTGTGTGCTTTGCTTGCGCAAGTTCAGGCAGACGAGATAGGCATCGTCATTTCCCATCGGGGAAGTCATGCCATAACCCGCTTGATCGATGCGAAGTTCCGTTACGGCAAGGCGTGCACCATGTCTTGTCTGACTGCGCAGAACTGGGGGGTCGCTTAGGTGAAAGGAGCGGCCAAGCCGATCGCCGAATGCACCGTAATACATGAGCATCTCTCCGAACCTTGTGGTCGCATTCCGATTGGAAAGTTACGCGCATGCATGATTGGCCGAAGCCTTCGTCAGGGTACACTTGCTGACACGAAGGGATAAATCGAATCACCCGAAAGTGTAAATAGATCCCGTATGACAACTTTGTTGCATACCGTCCACCTTCATTGGCGGTTAACAGCGCATTGAGCATGCGCGCACATTCCAATTCTTTAACATTGATCCAGTTTGAGGCCACGTGATCGACGCGCCCTTCTTCGATATTGGATCGTGCTAATTCATACGCATATCCCCCGCGTGGGGGACAGCGCCTTGATCGCGTCAGCGCTGAGAAAGCGAAACAAGAATCCGGAAAGTCTCGTTTACGCCATGAGGCGCGCAAAGGTCTCTTGGAGTCGATGACCGTAGGGAAGGCTATCCAGCAAGCGTTGCGCTTGCCGGTTGAATAGTTGCTCGTGAAGCGATGCACGGGCACCATCGCCTTCTGCGCGATGCAGTTGAGCCGCCGTGCGGTGAACTCGCCAATCGGCTATGGGCGCACCCATCATCTCAGTGATCTGCAAGGCGTCGTTGATCAAGCGCAAGGCGTGTGGGCGATCGCCTTCTTCGATAGCAATACGGCATCTCACTTCACGGGCCATGGCACGCCACGTCACTTCGATGGTCCGATCGGAGCGCTCGACCATGCGATCGGCATGCATGCGCGCCTGCTCGATGTCACCTGATCGCAACTGGGCATCGGCAAGCGACCATTCCAGCAGGAATAACCAATACCAATCCGTGATGACCGGCTGCTCGAGCATGTCATGCTCGAGCTTCTTCAGGATGCCGATTCCCGCTTCGAGATTTCCGAGCCCGACCTCCGTAGTTCCCGCGAGCAGCGCGCAATGCCGGATTTCATTTGGAAGCACCGGCGTATAGAGCGCAGCCGGCTGATGACCCGTTTTATCTTTGTAGAAGCCAAGCTTGCTGCAAATGTCCTTGGTCGCCCGATAGTCTCCAGCCATCAAGTAAAGAAATCCGCGAAGCGTCTCCAGTGTGCAGATGCTGTAGCGATTGGCGTTGCCGACAAAGAGCGCCTCGCTGGCATCGAACTCCTTCAATGCGCGACCCCACTCGCCCAGCAACGTGTACGCCCAAGGCCGTCCGAGATGAGCCATCCAAATGGCACGAAAGATATTGAAGTCGGGTCGGTCTACGGCATGCTTTACCAGTATCTCAAGATTCGTATCGACCGTTTCCAGGCACTCCCGGTATCGGCTAGAGATCAGGCACATCATGCTGTACTCGATCAAGCCCCACGCGGTGATCTCACGATCAAGACCATTGCGAAGAGGAACCAGATTTTCCTCGCAAATCTTGACCTGCTCGGGGTCCCATCCGCCTATCCAGATCCTCCATGCGGCGCTGCTGAGCCTGATCCGTGCCTTCAATTGCGGCTCGGGCTGCGCACTGCTCAAGCGGGCGGCATTCTCCAGATGTGCGACGCTTGCGGTGGCGTCTCGCCAGCTGAGCGCAAAGGCCAAGCCCAGTTCGGCACGGGCCTGAACATCGGGGAAGTGCAGTTGCTCGGACATCTGTAGAAGTTCGGTAAAGGCCTGCAGCGCTCTAGGGTCATGATTAGCTGCGTAAATGGAAGCACGATCTTCCAATAGCGTGGTCTGGGCGAGTTCGCGCTCGCCGTTGGAAAGATGGAGCGCCATCTCATCGGCTTTGTCGAGAATGGCTAATGCATCCTGATGTGCAAAGCGACGCTTCGCGGTTTGCAGCGCAATCTTTAAGTAGGTGAGGCCCTTGGACCATTCGCGTGCATTGGAAAATTGCGCGGCAAGTTCGAATGCGGCATGCGCTCTCAATTCGCTTGGATAGGACTTTTCCAGCTCTTTGCCGATCAGGGCATGACTTTGCGCCAACCGCAGGGGACCCTGACGGTTCAGTAGCACTTCCCTCAGCAGCGCATGATTGAACCGGTAGAGCCGAACCACTTCACCATTGTCGAGCGTATCCATGTCGTGGCGATGAATGAATGTTCTGGTTCGACATAGCGTCTCGCACACTTCCTCGAAACGGCGTGTGCTCAGGCCGGCGGCTGTAGCGGGCACTACGGAGTTGAAAACATCTCCTACCGCACTGGCTGCTTCCAGGACGCGCTGTGTTTCATCATCGAGACTGGAAATTTTCGTCTCGACCACGTGAGCGATGGTCTGGGGTATCTCGAAGCGGATCTGCGAAAGCGGTACGTCGCTCTTCCATTGCCCACGATCGATGGATACGAACTGCATGCTTTTCAAATGATCGAGGATTGTCCTCAGAAAGAGCGGGTTGCCGCTTGATTGGCGTGAAAGAAGTTGAACGAACGAACGTCCGTCTTCGGAATCGTCGGACCGAACATATTCCGCAACGTCACCCTGATTGAGCCCATTCAAGTGAATGGAGTCGCACAATTTGTGCAGCAGCAATTCGTTGACAAGTTGCTTGAGCGCCGGGCCGCGCGTCGCCAAGTCATCCGAGCGATAAGTGGCGATAAGTAGCAGCTTGACGGACGATTTTCGTCTGGCCAATGCGGAGATCAGGTCGAGTGTGGAGAAGTCCGCCCAATGCAGATCCTCCAGCAACAGCACGAAAGCTTCGTCCTCGGCGAGCACTTCAAGCAGCTCGCAGAACTCGCCGAGCATGCGACTGCGGGCTGAGACATGCGCCACTTTCTGCAGCAACGCCCGATGCTCGCGAGACAGGAGACCGGTTACTTGATTGGCCCAGGAAGGGGCCACGGCAACCAAGGCGTCCTGCACTTTGTTGCTGCTGGCACCTTTAAGCAGCCGAGATAGCGCTTCGATGACGGGATAGAAGGGCTCGGCACCGCTAAAGCCTTCGATACAACGGCCATACGATAACGACGTGTGTTGACCTGACAAGTTGCTGCAAAACGTCTCGACCAGCGCTGTTTTTCCAATGCCCGCATCGCCGTGCACGAATACGATCTTTGCGTGCCCTTCGCGCGTTTGATTGAGTGCTTCGTGCAAAGCATTCAATTGCGCTGTTCTGCCAATGAGATGCGACGTCGTCGTCGACGATAGTAAGTTATCGGTCTTTTGAGCGGTGGTGACATCTGCAATAAAGCGGTATCCACGACCTCGATGTGTTTCTATGTAGCGCGGACGCTGCGCGTCGTCGCCTAACGCGTTACGTATGGCTAGCACATGTCCTTTCAGCACCTCGGGTTGAACGGCTACGCCTGACCAGAGGGATTCAAGAAGTTCATCATGCGTGATAAGGCGTCCTGGATGCTCAACCAGATAACGGAGCACATCGAATGCCTTCGCGGTGATCGTGACAGAGACAGGTTCGCTCTCGTCGGAAAGGCGCCATAGCCGGTGATTGGCCGGGTCGAGCCGAAAGGGTTTGAACTCCTTCATTCGATCACCGCTTGCATAAGTATGTGTTTTGCCCATTTTTTATTGAGACCCTTCAAATAAGACCTAGCTCTGTTGCCCTTGACACAGCCTCGGCGCGATTCTTGGAAGCCAGTTTGATAAAGATATGTTTGGCGTGCGATTTCACGGTTTCCGGCGTGATCTGTAACTCGCGAGCAATGGACTTGTTGGAAAGCCCTAGGCTCATCAAGCGTAGGATAATCGTCTCCCGACTGCTTAACGACTCTACAAGTCGATGATTCGTTCTGAATTTTTTCGGTGCCGACGTATGTACCAGGGGCGTCGTGAGCAGCCGTCCGATGTAGAGACCCAGATGCCCGGGGGTTTTGGTTTCGGGAGACCTCCATAGCTGCTTGAGAGGCGTTTCGATCAGCGGCATGTCGTCAAGAAAACTTCGAAACAGCCCCGCGTTGGCACCTTGATACAACGCAGCCAGTAACTCCTCATGCGCGCGCGTTACGTGTCCCAACGCATACAGCGCACTCGATAGCAGGATCGTAAGTTTGACGACGAGGGCAGGGTGATTACGGTGCAGGGCCGCGCTGCGCAAGTTGTCAAGTGAACGGGCTGTGCTGATTCCCGGGCCGTTTGCCAACTGCACGCGAAGGTTTGCCACCTGTACCGGCCACGCATCGATATTTTTTGGGCGGCTCTTAGCGTCGACGCCGTAGTTGAAATTGTTCAGCTGCGCCAGCGCTAGCTCGGCACGATCGATGCGATCGTCGTGGATGTGTAAAGCAACTTCTTCCGCTTTGCAGCCGAGTGCAAGCCGGTGCCAGCGTCGTTGCACGCCTATTTGTTCGCCACGATGCAACAGAAGCAAGGCAATGTTCTGGTTTCCTCGTGCTGCTGCAATTTTGGCGGAAAGGATGTACGCGATGAGCGCGCTCTCGATGGCACCGCTCTCTTCGATAGCGTTAAGCCGACCGCGAAGCAGTGTGTCCGCTTCATCCACGGCCCCGGCTTCGTACTGCAATTGAGCCAGTACGCAGGTGGGAAGGAGTGAAGCGTATGCTTCCGCTCCCAACGATCCATTGCACAGAGACAGCGCGTCCTTGGCCAGGCGTTCGGCCAGTTTGAAGCGCAGCTGTTCGGCCTCCGCTGCAGCTTCGATGGATAGGTTGATGATCGCCATCAGCAACGACATGGCATTACCGCGGGGGGCTTTGCCCCGTGATAATTCGTAGAACGGCATAAAGTCGCGCGTACGCCAGGAACAAAACTTCATAACCGTTGCAAGTGTCGATCGATACCTCGCCCCCGTACCGCGCGCCATGACCGATTGGGCGCGAAACATCGCTTCGTCGATGTCGTCTTCCCAGAGACTTCCTATCGCCAGTAACGTCTCGACTTCATCGCGAGGGAAGTCTTGCAGGAAGCGGTCCTTTTGCAGAAAAGCTTTGCGCAACATGGCGGTGAGAAAAACCACGTCGGTTCCCTGCAGGCCGCCCACTGCACGCCATGCCGAAACGAGCAATGTTCTGAGCGCTTCATCAGGGTCGTCAAGATCGTGCCAGTCCTGCACCCATCCTTGATCGACAGGGGTAGTTGCGCCGCGCGCAACGGACAAGAGATTCATGGGCCCACCCTCCGACCGTTGTGGAGCTTACTGAATCACGCCAGTGCCGCTCCGGTCACGTACGATGTCGGGATGGCTCCTCCCAGTACGCGATAACAGTAAAAATACACATCACCTAATTCACTCAGCAGACCGTTGATTTGCTCAACGTGTGATTCGTCCTTTGGGTAGAGAAATTAGGTGAAATGATGCGTTCTGTCGTGAAATCGCGGTCGTCTTTCGGTTTTCTTTCGGTTTTTTGGTTCACGAGTCGTGGGAGGACGCATGGTCGATGGCCGCAGTTCTCGCGACGATGATTCGTCCCCCATATGGGTACCTTTTTTGCTTAGGGCTGTGAGTCCATGAAGCCGCGACGGATCGCGATCATGACGGCGTGCGTGCGATCCTCGGCACCCAATTTACCCATGATGCTTTTCATGCGCGCTTTGACAGTGTCTTCGGAAATGCACAGGGCATCGGCGATGTCGCGGTTGCTATGACCTTCGGCGACGAGCTTCAGTACGCCGACCTCGCGTTCTGTCAATCCCTGTTGCCCGGTATGGCTGGCGATTTCTTGCGCGACTTCAGGTGCAACGGTATGACGCCCGGAAAGTGCGCCGCGAACCGCCTTGATGATTTCGTCGCGCCGCGCCGTTTTAAGGAGATACGAGGTTGCCCCAAGTGTGAAAGCGCGCACTACGCGTGCATCGCCGGGAAAGGTGGTGAGCACGATGATGGTTGCATCGGGAAATTCGTTGCGTATGGTTGTGATGGCTTGCAGTCCGTCGACATCCGGCATTTGCAGATCGATCAACATGATGTCGGGCAACAGTTTCTGGAATTGTTTGATCGCATCTCTGCCATCGGCAGCTTCGCCAACCACTTCCATATCCGGCTCTTGCTCAATAACAGCGCGTAGGCCATCCCGCATGACCGGATGGTCATCCACGACGAGAACTCCGTATCTTTCCTTCTTCTCGTTCAAGCGACGCACCTTGGAAAATCCACCCAAAAAACAGATAGGCGTAAGCAGCGGGTACGTATTTCAGTCCAGCAGTGACTATGCGCCGGGCCTCATGGTACTTCAATGCTCGAAAGAGTAATTCGGGGCTTGGATATGTGTCAGCCCGATAAAGAAGGGTCCCGATTCCACTCGCATCGATGGGTACCGATTGAAACGCACATCCGCGTACTCAAAAATGCAAGAAAAGCATGCATCGGTAGACGTAACGTAGCGTTCACCAACGTTACAAGGGTAGAGCCATGGCTACGGGAAGCAATGTGGTGTCGTGGTCGTTGCGCAAGAACGTCACCTCTTCGCGGAATCGGTCGGCGGACATGGCCTTCGCCTGGATATCGCAATTGGCTTCAGCGATCGAAGGCGACCCGTCGCGTGTCGAGGAGTGGTATAGCTCGGTTCGCATTCGGGAATTGGGAGAAATGACGGCACAGGAGCTTGTCATACAGGACAACGCGGATCTAGTGATCGGCTTCCTGCGCTCCATCCGACGCGGGGAACGCGAATGAAGAGGGGTTCCTTCTATGCGTAACGTAGATCCGTTCAAGAACATGGGAGCGCGACTGGAAGCAATTCACGCTACGCGCGAGCAAGTCGCCTTTGCGGCGTTTTCCCTGCTGGAGGAGCGGCGGCGCGATTTTTCCAACATGCTCGTCATCGGTCTTGGGAACAGGACGCGCGCGGTGTGGTGGATGAGTATGCGCCATCGGAATCTGGATGGAAGAAATGCCTACCAAGTCATCGCCGATGGCGAAGAGGATCGCCTATGGGACGTTCTGGAAGGTATACGTAGTACAACGGAGATCTGATCGACAGGGCTCCAATCAACGTTCATCGTGGACGTATGTTTTCGGCCATTATCGTCACATTTGTCCAAGATCGGTCGAACAGCGAATGTCATAGTCGTTTCAATCGTGGTCACGCCGTCGAAACGCGACTCCCGGTGACCACGGCAGGGATCGCCAACTGATCTGACATTCGTCCGGGAAGGGTCACATGAAAAGCAACTTCTTCGTTCCTCTCACGTCACGTGGCCTTTCGACTATCTCCCCACCGCCACCTTGGCACTATGCGGGCGATTTTCTGGTTATCGACTTCTGGGCGCGTCCGGACGCTGTCGCTGCCCTTCTACCCGCGGAGCTGCAGGCTGACGTCAAGGCGGAAGGGCATGCGCAGGCGTACTTCATCGATTGGCAATTTACGGGCGAGCATGACGAATTGCTAAATCCGGCCCGATACCAATACCGGGAATTCTTTATCCTCGTCGATGCTTTGTTCGACGGGAAACCTGTTGCGTATTGCCCGTATATTTTCGTGGACAACGATGCGGCCATGGCACGCGGTTGGGCGCAAGGCTTCCCCAAGCGTCTGGGCTCGGTTTTTCAGACGCGTACGTTTAATGCGAAAGGTCCGGCCGCCACCAAACTCGCGGCCGGAAGTCGATTTGGCGCAAGTGCCTCCACGGACGGGCAGCGCATTGCGAAAGGTATCGTCACGCTTGAAAAGCTCGTGACAGATCCCGCTGCTTTGGGTTCACGTCCGACCGTCAATATGCGCCACTTTCCTAGACTGGCGGCGGGGCAGTGGGAGCGTCCTGCTGTGCATGAGCTGGTGGAGTCCGTCATGGACAACTTTACCGTCGCCGATGCATGGATGGGCAAGGGCGAATTGACCTTGCCCGAGTGCGAGAACGAGGAGATTTCCGACTTGGCCCCGGTGCGATGCGGCAACGGTTATCGCATGTGCGTTTCCTATTCGGTGACTGATCTGAAGTCACTCGTCGACCACTCGGCAAAGTAGCCTTCGTCTTGCTTCAGATAAGCCGCCTTATAGATGGCGTTGCGAAATAAAACAGGTGTCATCATGTCGACGCGATCTATCGGCTGGATTGCGCTGCGTGCTGTGTTACTGCTTGCCGCAGCGCTGCCGATATGCCGCATCGTCGTGAATGTCCGCGGAGACTACGCGCTTGCCAGCGCATGGCTGATACCCAGTATTACCGGGTCAGTCATGGCCTTGACGTGCTTTTTACTTCAATACCAACGCATGATTCCCGGTCTGGCTGACCACTGGCGTTCTCCAAGCTGGTTCGAAAATCCGCTGGCGCGGCATCAAACTCTGCAACGGAGTTTGTTCATCAGCGAGGTGCTCATGTTGAGCGGCCTGGGATGTGCCTCCGTAGACATGCTGTCTGTGCCGCATCATTGCAGCTGGGAACTACTCGTGGCGGCAGGCATGGGCGTCTGGCTTGGCACATGTCTTTTCGTCAGATTGTGGATGCACGACTCCTATCGTTGACGCACCAAGCGCGACTCGTAGGTCGCGTTTGGCTTCGCTCGCGTCTTCATTCCAGCAATCAACGCAACAGATTTACTTTAGCCAGATCGATCAGCTGGCCGCCCCGTCCGTCGAGCACCGCTTTCATCATGAAGAGACCAAATTTATAAGCCTCGTCGAATGTCGTCTTGGGCGGCATGGCCAGTTCCTGCCTGACGCTTACCACGTCCACCAGGGCAGGGCCGTCATGCGCAAACGCTTCGGTCAGCGCAGCGCGAAGGTCGTCGGGACGCTCCACGCGAATGCCTTTAACGCCACAGGCGTTGGCCATTTGCGCGAAATTGGGATTGATCAGGTCGCATCCGGAATCGATGAAACCATTTGCTTTCATCTCCAACTCGACAAAGCCCAGCGTGCCGTTATTTAGCACCACGATCTTTACGGGAAGGTCTAACTGCGTCAGCGTCAGAAAATCGCCCATCATCATGGCAAAGCCGCCATCGCCCGACATGGAGATCACTTGACGGCCTGGCTGGGCGACTTGCGCGCCGATGGCATGCAACATCGCATTCGCCATGGAGCCGTGATTGAACGAGCCGACAATGCGACGCTTGCCGTTGACCTTCAGGTAACGCGCCGTCCACAAGATCGGCGAGCCTACGTCGCAGGTGAAAATAGCGTCGTCCGAGGCCACTTCACTGACGAGCTTTGTCACGTACTGGGGATGGATGAGGTTACTTCCACGTCGTGGGTCAGCCAGCTCATCGAGGTCTTCACGGGCTTTTTTGTAATGCGCCAGCGCGGCATTCAGATGGCTGGAGTCGGTCTTCTCCGGAATCGTCGGCACAAGCATCTGCAACGTTTCACGGATATCGCCAATCAAACCAAGGTCGAGTGGGCAGCGATTGCCAAGTGCCTCGGGACGAGCATCGATCTGGGCGATCTTGGCGTGCGTTGGAAAGAACTGCCGATAGGGAAAGTCGGTGCCTAACAATAGCAACGTGTCGCAGTCTTTCATGGCGGCATAGCCGGATGAAAAGCCAACAAGCCCGGTCATGCCGACATCATAGGGATTGTCGTATTCCATGTGCTCCTTGCCGCGCAGCGTATGCACGATCGGCGCCTTCAAACGGCGCGCCAATTCCACGACCTCGTCATGAGCGCCAGCGCAACCGGCACCACAGAACAGGGTGATTCGCGTAGCGTCCTTGAGCAGGTTGGTCAGCCGTTTGAGATCCTTCATCGTTGGATGCAGGATCGGTTTCGAAGGTGTCACCCAGTGTGGCACTTCAGCGACGGCATCTTTCAGCGACACATCGCCCGGAATCACCACGACTGCCACACCACGCCGCCCTACGGCTGCGCGCATGGCCCTGCCAAGAACCTGCGGCAATTGTGCAGGGTTTGAGACCAGTTCCACATAGTGACTGCATTCTTTGAAAAGGATTTCCGGATGCGTGGCTTGAAAATAATCGATGCCAATTTCAGTGCTGGGAATATGGGAGGCAATCGCCAACACCGGCACGCCGCTGCGATGGCAGTCAAACAAGCCATTGATGAGGTGAAGGTTGCCCGGGCCGCAACTACCCGCGCACACAGTAAGTTCGCCCGTCAGGTGCGCTTCGGCACCGGCCGCGAATGCTGCGGCTTCTTCATGGCGCATGTGCAGCCACTCAATCGAGTTACGGCGGAAAGCGTCGGTGATCCCGTTGAGCGAATCGCCGACGACGCCATAAACGTGTTTGACGCCCGCCTGTTCCAGAACTTTGGCTAAGTAATCGGCGGAGGACATGGCCATGGTAGTGATCTCCTGGTCTTTAAGTTAGGAGCGCTGCTTGCTGCGGGGCGCGGCAAGAGGGTGGGCGCATGGCACTCGACGATCACGCTGCACGGGAATGCCGACGGTTTTTAAGACATTAGCGCTATAGATCGCCCTCGGCTTGTACGTGTCTGACCGCGCATGGACGAAATCCATATCCCGCCGCCAAGCGTTGACGCGCCTTGAACATGTCGCTCGACAAGTAGCTAGGTACACGGACATGTTGTCGCGTCCATCCCTTGTCGAACATTTTCGTCCAAGACCGCGTGGGCATGCCTACGTATGGTTCATCCCAACATCACCATCGCGTGGCGGTGGCTCTTCGTGCCTGGAGCATGGCGAGCGAAGTACGTTGCGTCTTATCGACGCGGTCGAACTGACTGCGCGGTCAAGCGTTGGCATGCGGTGATTCGTAGGGTCGTGTTCCGGAGATCGAGCATGTCATTGCCTAACTGGCAAAAAGTTGCACTCAAAGCAGGCACGACTATCGCATGCCTGTGGCTATCTGCCTGCAGCGAAGGCGTGCTGGCTCCCAAGGGAACGATCGGAGAGCAAGAGAAGCAATTGCTTCTGGAGGCGCTGGTGCCGATGCTGATGGTTATCACGCCGATCATTCTTCTGACATTGTTTTTTGCTTGGTGGTTTCGCGCTTCCAATGCACGTGCGACCTATCGACCGCGGTGGGAGTACTCCGGATATGTCGAATTCTCCATATGGATGATTCCGCTGCTTGTCATTCTTTTTCTCGGCAGTCTTGCCTGGGTTGGCGCACATCAACTCGATCCTTATCGACCGATCGCCTCGAACCGCCAACCTGTGACGGTTGAAGTGGTCGCGTTGGACTGGCGTTGGTTGTTCATTTATCCAGACCAGGGCGTTGCCAGCGTCAACGAGCTGGCCATTCCGATAGGTACGCCGATTTCTTTCCGACTGACGTCTGCGACGGTCATGAACTCGTTCTTCATACCGCAGCTGGGCGGTCAAATTTACGCTATGCCCGGTATGGAAACGAAGTTGTCGCTGTCGGCCGATGATGCCGGCAACTATCGCGGGATGTCGGCCCAATTCAGCGGGAATGGGTTCTCCGACATGCATTTTCAGGTGCTGGCGACCGACGACAAGGCATTCAATGCCTGGGTCGATCGCGCCAAAGGCAATGGAATACGACTGGACGATGTCGCCTATGACCAGTTGGCTTCCACGCACAGCACAGCGGGCGTCGCCTATTACTCATCGATATCGCAGGACTTGTTTATGCATGCGATCGATAACGCAACCAAACGAGCGGTTACTGCAGATGTAGCGTCTCCTATGTCTCCCCGCGCGACTCTCACGACGAGCCCAACGGAGCACTGACATGTTTGGGAAGCTGACACTACAGGCCATTCCTTTCGACCAGCCGATCATCATGGGCACTTGCCTGGTGATCATCTTCGGAATCCTGGCAATTCTTGGGTTGATCACCTACAAGCGAAAATGGTCATGGTTGTGGACTGAGTGGCTGACGACCGTCGATCACAAGCGCATCGGCATTATGTATACGTTGCTGGCAATGGTCATGCTTCTGCGCGGTTTCAGTGACGCGATCATGATGCGTTCGCAGCAAGCATTGGCCAGCGGTAACGCGCATGGCTTTTTGCCACCCGAGCACTACGACCAGATCTTTTCCGCACACGGCACCATCATGATTTTCTTCATGGCGATGCCTTTTGTGGTCGGCTTGATGAACTTCGTCGTGCCGCTGCAAATAGGTGCGCGCGACGTGGCGTTTCCGGTGCTCAATTCGGTCAGCTTTTGGCTCACCGCTGCAGGTGCGCTGCTCATAAACATTTCATTGGGCGTAGGAGAGTTTGCTCGTACGGGATGGCTGGCTTATCCGCCATTGTCCGAGCTCCCTTTTAGTCCAGGTGTCGGTGTCGATTACTACTTATGGTCTCTGCAAATTTCAGGTGTCGGCACGCTGTTGTCAGGTGTCAACCTCGTTACCACCATCTTGAAGCTGCGGACACCCGGCATGACCCTGTCAAAAATGCCCGTGTTCTCATGGACTGCGTTGGCCGCAAACATGCTGATCGTGGCAGCTTTTCCCGTCCTGACGGCGACGTTTGCCATGCTGTTACTGGATAGGTATCTGGGGATGCATTTCTTCTCCAACGACGGTGGCGGCAACCCCATGATGTATATCAACCTCATCTGGACATGGGGTCATCCGGAGGTCTACATATTGATCCTTCCGGCCTTCGGCGTTTTTTCCGAAGTCATCGCAACCTTTTCGCGTAAGCCGCTCTTTGGTTATCGGTCCATGGTGGTGGCTACGATGTCGATCACGCTGTTGGCATTTACGACATGGCTGCATCACTTTTTTACGATGGGTTCCGGTGCCGATGTCAATGGATTCTTCGGCATTACCACCATGGTGATTGCGATACCCACAGGTGTGAAAATCTTCAACTGGCTTTTCACCATCTATGGTGGCCGGGTTCGCTTCACTTCGCCGGTGCTATGGACTATTGGCTTCATGGTGACGTTCACTATCGGCGGTATGACCGGCGTGTTGATGGCGGTGCCGCCCGCCGATTTTGTTTTACACAACAGTCTGTTTCTGATAGCTCATTTCCACAACGTCATCATCGGCGGCGTGGTGTTTGGCTGCTTTGCAGGCTTGACCTACTGGTTTCCTAAAGCCTTTGGATTCCGTTTGCACGAAGGGCTAGGTAAAGCGGCCTTCTGGTTCTGGTTTGTCGGGTTCTATCTGGCTTTCATGCCGCTTTATGCGCTCGGGTTCATGGGCATGACGCGTCGCATGAACCATTACGACGATCCGGCGTGGCTACCTTATATCCTCGTGGCCGAATGTGGTGCGGTGTGCATATTGATAGGCATTTTGCTGCAAATCGCGCAGCTGGTATGGAGCATCCGTAACCGCGATCAGCTGAGCACGGATGCCCGCGATCCATGGGATGGGCGCACGCTGGAGTGGTCCACGACATCGCCACCACCTGTCTACAACTTCGCGCTGCTCCCTAAAGTGGAAGCATTGGATGCCTATTGGGAGGCAAAGCAGAGTGTGGATGCGTCGCCGAACCTAGCTTATGAATCGATTGATATACCAAAGAACTCTGCACTGGGGTTCGTGGTGGCCTTTTTTGCGGTAATCGGTGGATTCGGAATGATCTGGCATATCTGGTGGATGGGCATATTGGCGTTGCTCGCTTTCTTCATGCTGGTGGCTTGGCGGTCGTGGGACGAGCATGACGAATACGAGTTGACTACTGCCGACGTCGTGCGCCTTGAGCGCACGAGTCTTCACTCGATTTAATGTCAGAGGGATACTTATGTCAGTGGACGTTGCTACATTAGATTCGCACCCGGAAGAAGACCATGTGTTACCGACACGCCAGCACATTACGGGTTTTGGCTTCTACATCTATTTGCTGAGCGACGGAATACTGTTTGCTGCGCTGTTCGCCGCTTTTGCGGTACTTCGCGGTGCTACCGATGGCGGCCCTGATAGTCATGCACTTTTCAGCGCGCGAAATGCCCTCATCGAGACGGCATGCCTGCTGACAAGCAGCTTTACCTGTGGCATGGCGATGTTGGCATGCGACCGTCGCAATCGCATCATGACGTTAGTCGGGTTCTTGGTAACCGCAGCCCTGGGCGTGATGTTTATTACCCTGGAAGTGCGGGAGTTCTCCGATTTGATCGCCAGAGGGGCTGGGCCTGATCGAAGTGCCTTCCTGTCGTCGTTCTTCACGCTGGTAAGCACGCACGGCATCCATGTGACATGCGGACTGATCTGGCTGATGGTGTTGCTTGTGCAGTTTCTCGGGCGCGGCTTTACGTCGGCCATGGTCCGCCGCTTTCTCTGCTTCAGTCTGTTCTGGCATGTGCTCGATGTCGTGTGGATCGCGATCTTCACCTTCGTGTATCTGATAGGAGGTTACTTGTGACAAATCAACTGCATGATCCACGTCGTGAGAATCGGTATACGCCGGGCCTCGAAACACGCGGTAGTCATGGCTCGTGGCGAGGTTATGTCATCGGCTATGTGCTTGCGATACTGCTGACCATCGCGGCTTTTGCCATTGCGCCGGCGAAAAACATGGCGCCTTTCAGCATTGAGGCCGCTCTTGTGGTTCTGGCTGTCGCTCAGATGCTTGTGCACCTTATTTTCTTTCTACACATCAGCACCGCACCCGAGCAGAAAACAAACATCCTGGCGTTTACCGCCACCATGCTGATCATTGGCATCGTCGTAATCGGTTCCTTGTGGATCATGTCGCATCTTGCTTCCAACATGATGCCTATGGACCGTGTTATGAATATGCAGCGCTAGCTGCCATCGTCAGCAAACGCCTCGGCGATGCAAGGTGGCATGGATTTTCTTCGCGATTTTGGGGGCATGCCGTGCTGAGCATGCCGATGTTGTGCGTCATCCATTGTTGTCACGGGTAACGCGTGGCCAACGTGGCATAAACATCAATCTTCGCGACGGTGCGCGTGACCGTCTTCGCGATCACCGAAATGCCGGCGAGACTTGATGGATACGCGGGTCGCTTCCATCGCTTCCCAGGGCAAGATCAGCTCGACCATGGTGCCTCGTGGATTGGCGCGCCGGATGGTCAGTTGGCCGCCCAGTTTCGCCGCACGTTCGCGCATGCCGGCGATTCCCCAATGCCCCTCTTTTTGTTTGTCTTGGATTTTTTGTTCGGTGATACCGATACCGTTATCCGTGATATCTACCGTAAAGGCTTTATCGGTGTAGTTGACGGATACGACGATCCATTCGGCCTGGGCGTGTTTGAAAGCATTGATGACGCTTTCTCGCACGATGGCGATCATCTCTTCACAGGACGCGGCGCAAAGCGGTCGTGCTTCGCCCTCAACGCGTACAGAAAAGCGTGCGTCTGAGTGAATCGCTGCATCGTTGCCGATGGCCCTCAGCTTTTCTGTCAGATCTGCATGATCGGGCTCCCCTTGCCGAAGCGCACTGATGGCATCGCGTCCTTCGATCAGGGCCGCACGCATTTTTTCCTCGATCTTGGTTATTCGCAGTCGTTGCGTATCCGATAGATCGCGGCTGTTGGAAAGCAACTCAACTTGCAGCAGGACGCCCTGCATGCCTTGAAGCAAGGTGTCGTGCAGGTCGCGTGCAATGCGCTCGCGCTCAGCGAGGCGCTCTATCATGAGGAGTCGATAGCGTCGTTCGACAAACTGGAGGCGAAGCACATAGATCAGCCAAAGGGCAAGTATGACGACACATGCGAGGAGCGCCTTGAACCATGCCGTTTGGTAGAAGGTCGGCATGATCGTGAAATTCAATGTGGCAGGTCGCGGGCTGGCGATGCCATCTTCGTTGAATGCAAGGACCTCGAAGTGGTAGTTCCCGGGCTGCATGTTGGTGTAGAAAGCTTCGCGCCGGCCGTCGTCGTCCTGCCAGTCGCCATCCACCTCTTTGAGCCGATAACGGAAGTGCACGCGTTCGGGCATGGACAGTGCAGGTGCCGTATAAGCAATCTGGATGTTGCGCGCGCTTGGCGGCAACGACGGCACGGAAGATGCGGGCCAGCTGGAATTGGCCGATGTCAGCGTGTTGATCGTAACGTCTGGCGCAATCGTATTGCGCCGTATATGAGCCGGATTTATCCAGGAAAGATTCTGTTTGGTCGCAACCCAGATGCGTCCATCCGTGCTTTGGATCATCGTCGGTCCGGGACGGATGGGAAGTGGCGCACCGTTGATGCCATCCGCCTGGGTGAAGAGCTCATAACTTGGCGCGTAACCGGGCTGCTTGAGCCACGTTGCCAACTCGTTTGCGCTTATTCGATAAACACCGTCGGGTCCGTTGAGCCATAGCTCGCCGGCCGGCGTCTCCACGACACCCGATGCGCCGCGAAAGCTGTTGTCACCCTTACCGATCAAGTTCTCGAACGCACCGGATGACGACAAGTGCGCGACACCTTTGTCGCCGGCAGCCCAGACGTGGCTGCCACGCACATACAAGCCAAGTACATTTCCGACGTTCAAGCCATTGCTGCTGGTGTAGAGAGTTACGTGGTCATGGTCGACGACGGCAATGCGATTGCCAGGATAAGTCAGCCAGATGCGTCCGGATTCATCGCCCATAACGCGAATGGCCGCTCCTCCTGGTAAAGCCTTCAGGCCACCGTTGAGGATCCAGGTTCCGTTGGATAGCCTGAAGACTCCGACTTTGACAATGGAAATCCAGATGTCTCCCGCTGCGTCTTCTGCAATGCCTTGGCAGCCTTGCAGATAGCGACCACCATCCAAATCAATCAAGGTGCCAGGTGGTGGCGGAACGTGTTTGACGTGTGAGCCATCGTACGTCTCTACATCATCTCTTCCCGGCATCCATACAGCGCCGTGACTGTCGACCGTCGAACAATCCGCGCCTAGTCCAAAGCCGGCAATACGGACAGGGTCCTGGTCGTCCTTGAGATACAAACCATATTCCCTAAGGCTGCCTACCCAAATGCCGTCATGTGTATCGGCTGCGATGGTGATGTTGGTCACCTCGTTAGGGACGTTGCTGGGGAAGTGAATCGGGGTAAATTTTCCGACCGAAAAACGGTCGACACCGCCATCTGTCGCTACCCAGACGTTTGATTCGCGGTCCATGAAATACATAAGCGCGAATTGGCCCGTCAATCCGTCGTGTCGATCGAAGTGTTCCTCCGTGGGAGACGAACTATTTCCATCGCTCCAATGCGCTCGAGTAATGCCTTCCTGATCTTCACGCGTGAACCACAGTGCGCCGGATGGATCGCGCAAGCTGGCCCAGTAGGGATAGTTTTTCGCCAAGGCTATGCCGGCGGGAAGCCCGATAAGATCGTGCTTGGCCTGCAAAAAGTCGACAGAACGCCATTGATTGCTGTGCTCGTCCAGTACATAGGCGTCGTCGGTATCGATGAGATAGATCTCGCCGTTGACCTTTCCAAATGCTTGCGGCTGATGGCCGGGATAGCCTTGAGCGGAGCCAATCGTTTCCCAATGGTCGCCCTTTTGCCAAGCGACACCGCGCGTCGTTGCAATCCAGAGTGTTCCGTTGTTGGTCCTTGCAAAACCGATGACGCTTCCACCGGGTAGCGCGCTGGAGGGGATATTCGATACTTTCCCGTCGTGCAGCACGCTCATCCCGCCGAATGTGTAGCCTATCCACAAGTCGCCATTGGATTCTGCATAAAGCGAAAAGATGTTCGTGTTTGGCAACAAGCGGGTCACACTTTTATCGAAGCGCACGCCATCAAATCGGTACAAACCGTTTTGCGTTGCAATCCAAAGAAAACCATCCGGTGTCTGGGCGATCCACGACGCGTTAGACGGGGCGCCATCCCGAGATAGATAGGCGTGATGCTCAAGCTGGCTCAGCTGCAATCGGTAGGGCGTCTGCAAAGAGAGGGGGGCGACGAGGTGCGGGGGTTCGACAGACCACGCCATCCGCGGGAAACAAAAGATAACCAATAGTAAGCAGGCGAAAGTTGCGTGCACATATCGGCCCGGGCCGCCGATAGATCGTGTGACCAATGGAAGGGCGTTCTTGCCGACGGCATTGATGCCCATGAAGCGACACGGATGGATGCGGTAGTACCTATTAAGCACCACGATAGTCCGTGGTCGCAAGCCGTGTTCCACTCAATGGCGATAGAGAAAACGAGTCAAAAACGGGCCCTCGCGCTGACAATGTGTAACATCCTTGAACAACTACACTTCAAATTGAACAAAACTGCCCTAGCTTGAGACGCATAACTACCCATTTGGGGGGCGTCGAGCCGGGGATCGCTCGATAGAGTGAAAGGTGACTTGGATAAACCGCCAAGGTGAACCGATGAGCGCCAGATCCGCAGTCGTTCAAGCGCCTCGACGCGCGGAAACTGCCTACGCCATAGCGTGGGGATTCGCCGCCGTTTTCTACTTCCTGGAATACGCCTCGCGCTCGGCGCCGGCGGTGATGATCCCCGAGCTGTCACAGGCGTTTGGCGTCACGGCGCTTGGCGTCAGCACCATCTTGGGTCTGTACTACTACACCTATTCGACTACCAGCTTGGTGGCGGGTGTCCTGCTCGATCGTTTTGGTGCGCGTTACGTCGTGCCTTCAGGCATGGCGCTGCTTGCCATAGGCTGTCTGCTTTTCGCCGTACCACAGTCTTCAGTAGGAAGCATGGGACGTCTTTTGCAAGGCGCCGGTTCGGCGTTCGCGTTCACAGGTGCGGTATACCTTGCATCGCATGGGTTCTCTGCGAAAAGCCTCGCAACGGCGATCGGATTCACTCAATGCTTCGGCATGTTGGGAGGCACGGTAGGGCAAATTGCCGTAGGGCCGCTCATTCACGGCTTTGTCAGTACGCGGCAATTCTGGATGGGATTGGGCGTCGTGGTGTTGGTGGTTGCAGTCGGCTTAATGCTCATGACGCCACGCGAAAAACACGCGACGGTGGCCGGCGAAAAGCGCAGTTTCATCACGCCCTACAAAATCGTACTCACCAATCCACAGTCATACATCTGCGGCATCGTGGCGGGCCTTCTATTCGCTCCGACGACGATCGGGGACATGGTTTGGGGTGTTCGTTTATTTCAAGAAGACAGGCTCTTCAGCTATCACGATGCTGTTTTTGCCATCTCCATGGTGCCGTTTGGCTGGGTATTCGGCTGCCCACTCTTTGGATGGCTAGCCGATGCATTGCACCGTAGAAAAGTGGCGCTCCTTATAGGTGCGAGTGCGATGCTTGCAGCCGCTTTGCAGTTAACGTTTTTGCCCAGTGCGTTGCCAAGCTGGCTCACGTTGCTTGTATTTGGTATTTCGTCCGGAGCGGCCATGATCCCTTACACGATCATCAAGGAAGCGAATCCGGATCATGTCAAAGGCAGCGCCACGGGTGCCATCAACTTCATCACCTTCAGCGTGACAGCACTGCTTGGGCCTGTTTTTTCCAAACATATTGGCAAGACGATCGGTATGCCCACAACAAATCCTGAGCTTCATTTTTTCCACTCGGGCCTGTTCTGGGTTGCCGTTATCGCGTTGGCGTTGCTGGTATCGCTCACGTTGCGCGAGACGGGAAGGTCAGAGGCCGTCAAGTGACAAGCTTGCAACAACAAAACAGCGCGTTGGACCAACATTTGGACGGCCAACTTAACCATGACAGATCGGTAGATGCATGCCTCTCTATACGTTAGTTACGCAGAAAGGAACGCTGGATCGTCAGGCCAAAAACCGTCTGGCAAAACAGTTGACATCGTTTCACGCCGAGTACGCCGGTGTACCGCAAAATTGGGTACATGTCGTGTTTCAGGATTTTCAGCCCGGTGACGGCTTCACCGCAGGTGAAGAAGCGCCTACTGCAGCGCTCACACTGCTGATTCGAACCGGAAGATCCAATGAATATAAAAAAGGACTACTGACCGAGCTCTGGAGAATGTTTCAGACGGCGACTGGCGCGCCCGATGATCAAATTGTCATTGGCATACAAGAAGTCTCTCCCAGCCAGGCCATGGAAATGGGGCAGATCATGCCTGATGTGTCGGAGAAAGAATAAAAGCCGCGGCGTAACGAATGGCGGTTTTGGTCTATCTCACTAGCGTTGTCTTGGACTTGTTGTCACGCAGGAAGTGACTCAAGGTAGACGTCATGCGTTTTTATTTTGGCCAATACGACTGCGATTTTTGGCCCGCGGCCGCTGCGGCTGCGTGGCGTTTCAGCCGAATGCGTTCGACCCACAGTGGCAACAGCGACAACAGTGCCAGCGCACCAAGCGGTCCGATAACGCCAGGGTCGAAGAACAGATCCAGGCCCAGTGTTCGTCCATGACTGAGCGCGTGACCAAGACCTGCACCGACGGATGTCTCGAATATCAGCATGATGGTTCCGCCGAACCATGAGGCACCCAGAAACAGCCACAGCGGACAACGCAACCACGCGAGTGCAACCGTGATTAACCCGAAAGGCGCGGCTGGCACCAGTCGTAGGAACAGCGTGTAGACCACGGGATGACGTTCGAAACTATGATGGAGTTTTTCCGCAATCGCCGGCGGATGCTTGCTGCCAGCACCGAAAGCGTAACGGCTGGCGAGAAACAGGATGAGCGATCCCAGCGTAAGGCCGATGGATGAGTACAGCGAGCCCTGGACAATCCCGAAGGCGAAGCCGCCCGCAAGAATCAGAATGATTGTGAAGGGAATTCCCGTGCATGTCGCCAGTGTAAGCAGCCCGATATACAGCAGGCGACTCAACCAGGGATCCTGATTGATGTGCGCGCGAACCTCTTGCTGATGTGCCACGAGTTGTTCGGGATGAAAGCGGTCAAAAACGCCCGAAGCGACGAGCACGACACCTGCCACGATCAGCAGAAGAAGCGGTAACGCGGCGCGCAGGCGGTTCAATAGCTTTCCCCCCTGGCGCCGTATTCGGCGAGAACATGGCGTGCCTGATCGCGCAGGATATCGCGGCGTACGGCGATGCCACGCTTTTCCAGTTCGCCGACCCAATCAGCCGGAAGCGGGCCTTCGTCGAACTCGGTGAGTTCTTCCACATCTTCGGCGCGTGCGCCAATAAGCAGCGTATCGATGCCTGCCCAGACACTGGCGCCATAGCACTGACAACAGGGCTGCGAACTGGTGGCAAGCGTGTAATGACCACCTTGTTCGTTCAAACGATAACTTGCCAAGCGTTGCTGCGCGGCCATGAACGCCAGCATTTCCGCATGCGCGACCGAGCAGGTTTGCGGCACAACGCGATTGGCGGCGGCGGCGATAAGCCGGCCATGTTCGTCAAATACCGCAGCACCAAATGGACCGCCGCTGCCGTGTTGAATGTTTCGCCGCGACAGTTCGATGGCCAGCTCCACGCGCTCTTCGTCGGTGAGGTAGCGCCGGCTTGCGTCGGCGACCTCTTCGATCCAGGGCGGCAGCGTGAGGTGGATCTGCAGCGGCAGCATCATGCTCAAGTTGCCTGCTTCGCCCAGGTGTCGCGCAGGGTGACCGTGCGATTGAAGACAGGTGCGTCGGCACGATGGTCGATGCGATCGGCGACGAAATAGCCGAGGCGTTCGAACTGATAGCGCTGTTCTGGCGCTGCGTTGGCGGCTTCGGGTTCCAGCCAGCCGCGCACGACGCGCTTGGCATCCGGATTGATGTGTTCGATCCAGGATTTGCCGTCGCTTTCGTCGTCCGGCGTTGGCACGTTGAACAAACGGTCGTACATGCGAATTTCTGTGGAGACGGCGTGCTTGGCACTGACCCAGTGGATCGTGCCTTTCACCTTCCGGTCGGCACCGGGCATGCCCGAGCGGGATTCAAGATCGAGTGTGCAATGCAATTCCATCACGTTGCCGTTCGCGTCCTTGATCAGCTTCTCGCACTTTACGATACCTACGCCGCGCAAGCGTACTTCACCTTCCGGCTTCAGGCGATGGAAGCCTTTCGGCGGCACTTCGGCGAAGTCTTCGCGTTCGATCCATAGCTCGCGCGAGAACGGAACCTTGCGCGTGCCGGCGCTTTCATTCTTCGGATGATTGGAAAACGTGAGCGATTCTTCGTGGCCGTCGGGCAGGTTGGTGATCACCAGCTTGAGCGGATCGATGACGGCCATGCGGCGTTGTGCGCTGGCATCGAGATCTTCGCGCACGCAGTTTTCGAAGATGGTGTAGTCGATCACGCTGTTCTGCTTGCTGACGCCAAGACGCTCGATCAGCAGGCGAATGCCGCCCGGCGTGAAGCCACGGCGACGCAAGCCGCGCAAGGTATTCATGCGCGGATCGTCCCAGCCGTCGACCAGCTTCTCGCTCACAAGCTGCGCGAGTTTGCGCTTGCTGGTGATGCTGTAGGTGAGATTAAGGCGCGAGAATTCGATCTGCCGTGGCTTGGCCGGCTCCGTGCGGAAACCGTTGTCGCGCATGTGCTGCCACAGTTCCGGATGGTTCGGCAGATCGACGTTGTCCACGAACCAGTCGTAGAGCGGGCGATGATCTTCGAACTCCAGCGTGCATAGCGAATGCGTGATGCCTTCCAGCGCATCGGATAAGCAATGCGCGTAGTCGTACATCGGGTAAATCGGCCATTCGTCACCGGTGTTTTGGTGCGTGACTTTGCGGATGCGGTAGATCGCCGGATCGCGCATGTTGATGTTGCCCGACGTCATGTCGATCTTCGCGCGCAGCGTTTTGCTGCCGTCCGCAAATTCGCCCACGCGCATGCGGCGGAAGAGGTCGAGGTTTTCCTCAACGCTGCGTTCGCGGAAAGGCGAGTTGCGGCCTGACTCGGTGAGGGTGCCGCGGTATTCGCGCATCTGCTCGGCGGTAAGGTCGTCCACATAGGCATGGCCGTCCTGAATCAGCTTGATCCCGGCGCGATAGAACACTTCAAAGTAGTCGGAGGCGTGGCGCAGGTCATGCCAGTCATAGCCCAGCCAGCGGACGTCGTCCTTGATGCCCTCGACGAACTCGGGGTCTTCCTTGCCGGGATTGGTGTCGTCCAGTCGCAGGTTGCACCAGCCGGCGAATTCGCGGGCGATGCCGAAATCGAGGCAGATCGCCTTGGCATGGCCGATATGCAGGTAGCCATTGGGTTCGGGCGGGAAACGCGTGCGGATGGCGTGGTGCTTGCCCTTGGCGAGGTCGTCACGAACGATCTGGCGGATGAAATCGCGCGGCGCGTCGGTCTCAGGGGTGTCGGCAGGCTTGGCGGCGGCGGATTCGGTGGACATTAGGACGGGCTGTGTACTTTAGGGGCGGGAATTCCCAAGTTTAACCGCTTGATGACCTTACGTAACTGCGGTCGCGTTCAGCGTTTTCCAGCGGCCAGAGCGAGGTAGCGCTGATGCAGAGTGGCCACCTGTTCATCAAGCGCCGCTTCGGGGCCGCTGTTCTCGATGACGTCATCAGCAAGGGCCAGCCGGCCAGCGCGCGATGCCTGACTGGCCAGAATGCGGGCGGCGAGGTCCTCATCGACGCCGTCGCGTATGACGAGGCGGAGGATCTGCGTCTCCTGTGGCACGTCCACCACCAGAATCCGGTCGACCCAGCGGTAGTGGCCGATGTTTTCCGTCAGCAAGGGAATGGCCAGGATGACGTAGGGACCGCTATCGGCTTGCGCATGTTCGAGCATCCATTGACGCACGCGCGGATGCACGATGGCTTCCAGGGTCCGGCGCGCCGCAGGATCGGCGAAGATGCGCCGGCGCATTGCCGGGCGATCGAGTCCGCGCTCGGCGTTCAGTACCTCATCACCGAATGCGGCAACGATCGACGCCAACCCGTCGCTACCGGGCTCCACCACGACGCGCGCAGCGTGATCGGCGTCGTACACAGGCACCCCCAACGCTTCAAAGCGGCGCGCTACCGCGCTTTTGCCGGAGGCGATGCCGCCGGTGAGGGCTACGGTCAGTGGCATGGCTCACTCATCCCATCCCGCTAAAACTCATGTAAGCCTGCCAGAGGTAGGGGCCGGCTATAAACCAGATCCAGCCTGCCATGGCGATGAAGGGGCCAAAGGGCATCGGTATTTCGCGTCCGTGTTTGCGCAGGGCGATCATGGCGCCACCAATCAGTGCACCCACCAGCGACGACAGCAGGATAATCGGCAGCAATGCGCCCGGCCCCATCCATGCGCCCATCACGGCAAGCAGTTTGAAGTCACCGAAGCCCATGCCTTCCTTGCCCGTAAGGAGCTTGAAGAGCCAATACACGCTCCACAAACTCAGGTAGCCGATGGCTGCGCCGAGTATCGCCGCTTTGGGTTCGACGAATAGCGCAAATAAGCTGAGCAGCAACCCGACCCAGAGCGTTGGCAAGGTGAGCTGATCGGGCAACAGCTGGGTGCGCATATCGATACCCGAAGCCGCAACGAGCACCCACGTGAAAAACAGACCCGCCAGCGAAGCCCATGTTGGCCCGAATTTCCAAACGACGATGGCGCTCAGAACGGCGGTGAGCAGTTCAACGAAGGGGTACTGGATCGAAATGGGTGTGTGGCAGTAGCGACAGCGGCCGCGTAAGAACAGCCAGCTGACAACGGGAATATTGTCGGTCACGCCCAGGCGGTGCTTGCAATGCGGGCAATGCGACGGCTCTCGCACCACACCTGCTGGAAGCGGTGCTTGCTCCGGTTCCAGCTCAAGAATTTCCCGCGCTTCTCGCCGCCACTGGGCTTCCAGGCGTACGGGCAGGCGCAGGATTACCACATTCAAAAAACTACCGACCACCAAGCCCAGAACAGCAGCGACGGCAATCCACGCAATCAACGGCAAGTCGGGCATGCCCGGCTCCAGAGCAAATGAGATGCGTGGGATATTAACCGGCGACCGCGCCTGCCAGCTTGAAGATAGGCAGATACAGCGACACCACCATGCCACCGACCAAGGTGCCCAGGATCACCATGATCATGGGTTCAAGCAATGTAGTGAGGGTATCGACTGAGTTTTCGACCTCTTCTTCGTAGAACTCGGCCACCTTGAAAAGCATGCTATCCAGAGCGCCCGATTCTTCACCGATGGCCGTCATCTGCACCACCATGTTAGGAAACAGGCCGGTCTGCCGCATGGCCAGCTGCAACTGATGCCCTACAGCGACGTCGTCGCGCATGAGTTTGATCGCGTCGCCATAGACCACGCTACCGGTGGCGCCCGCCACCGAATCAAGAGCTTCCACCAGTGGCACACCGGCATGAAAGGTAACGCCAAGTGTGCGGGCAAAACGTGCGATCGCGGAGTTGCGCAGGATGTTCCCAATCACGGGGAAGCGCAGCATCGCGCGGTCCAGAAAGTGCGCGAATTTTACCGACCGGCGCTTACCCTGAACGATGCCGACGACGAGAGCTATTACCGAGCCAATGACCAACCACCAGTAGCTCTGCATGAATTTGGAGGCGTTCACAACGATCAAGGTAGGCGCGGGAAGCGCAGCACCAGCAGACTGGAACGTGGTGGCAAACACCGGTACCACGAACAGTAGCATGATCATGCAAACCAGGAACGCTACCGCTAGCACCATCACAGGATAAAACATGGCTTTTTTGATCTTGCTCTTGAGGCTTTCCGTTCGCTCCTTGTAGGTCGCCACGGTATCAAGCACGGTGTCGAGTACACCGGCCGATTCGCCC
>NZ_DATHMR010000191.1:0-15474 GCF_035486915.1 Dyella sp.
CTCTGATGCAATCGGCGGCGTGATCCAGATCTTTACGCGTCACGGCCAGCCCAATGGCGGCATCGCGCCCTCGATAAGCGTCACCGGCGGCAGCCACGGCTACATCAATAGCCAAGCTGGCGTGTCCGGCGGCGACTCGCATCTTTGGTACAACGCGAGCCTGGGCGGCGAATACACCAGCGGTATTGCTTCGTGTCGCACGGGTGCGGCGGAGTTGGGCGTGGCGTGTTTCGTCGACGATCCGCGCAACGATGCGTACCGCAACTGGAACGGCTTCGCCAACTTCGGCTATCGCTGGGATAACGGCACAGAACTGGTGTTCGACTGGCTGCGCAGCAAGAGCAACGTCGAATACGCCGGCTCGCCTTTCAGCGGCGATGACGCGATCGAAGAACAGTACGTCGCCGGCACGCGTCTCACCTTCACGCCGGTAGATATCTGGAAAGTGACGCTGAGCGCCGGTCAGAGCCGCGACGATGACAGCACGTTCTACCAGGGCGCGTATTTCGGCGAGTATTTCCCGCGCATGGGTACTGGCTACTTCGATTCGCGCCGCAACCAGGCGTCGTGGCAGAACGACATCACGTTGGCACCGGGCCAGTTGCTGACCGTGGGTACGGATTACGAGCAGGAACACATCTTCAGCGACACCGCGTACGAGCAGACTACACGTGGCGACGCCGGTACGTTCGCGCAGTACCAGGGCATGTTCGGCCAGAACGAAATTCAGTTGTCGGCGCGCCACGACCACAACGATCAGTTCGGCAATCACAACACCGGCGATGCCTTGTGGGGTTATCACTTCGATCAGGGTTTGGTGCTGTCGGCCAGCTATGGCACAGCGTTCCATGCACCGACGTTCGACGATCTGTATTACCCCGCGTTCGGCGGTGTGCCCACGTCCAATTCCGATCTGAAGCCGGAAACCTCGCACAGCGGCGAAATCGGCCTGACGCAGCAGCTGGATAACTGGAACTGGGGCCTTAATGCGTATCAAACGCGCATCAGCAACCTGATCGAGTTGAACAGCGAATTCGTACCGGAAAACGTCAGCCGCGCGCTGATTCGCGGCGTCGAAGGCCAGCTCGGCTTCAACGTGGACGATTGGCGCGTACAGAGTTACCTGACGTGGCTGCAGCCCAAGGACGATGGCAACGACGGCGACGACGGAAAAATCCTCCCGCGCCGCGCCAGGCAGACGGCGCGCGTGGATGTGGATCGCAGCTTCGGCAAGTTCGGCGTGGGCGCCACGTTCTTCGCCGCCGACGCGCGTTATGACGACGCCGCGAACGTGTACCGCATGGGCGGCTACGCCACCACGGACCTGCGCGCCAGCTACAACTTCGCACCCGATTGGCGCGTGGAAGCGCGCCTGGCAAACGTTTTCGATAAGAACTACGAAACGGCGTACTACTACAACCAGCTCGGCCGGACCTGGTACCTCACGCTGCGCTTCACGCCGACGATTCATTGAGATAAAACAATGTCGCCACGGACGGCGACATAGCTGCATAGGCAGCGAATTCACGTTCATGCCTTTCGGCATGGCCGGACTTAAGGCACATTCGCAGGGCCCGCTCCCTGAGGCATAAAGTGCTTATGAACATGCCCTTTTCTCCTGCGCCGACGCATGCGCTGTACGCGCGTGCGTGGCTTTCGTTCGCCTGACGCCTCTATGCTGGGGATCCGGTGAACATTTTTGCACCCATCATTCGTCGACCGATCGGCACGTCACTGCTGGCGATCGGTTTGACCATTGCCGGCTTTTGCGCCTATCTGCTGCTGGGCGTGGCGGCGCTGCCTTCGCTGGATTTCCCCGGACTTGTCGTCATCGCGCAATACCCCGGCGCGGATGCGCAGACGATGGCCGCGACGGTCGTTGCACCGCTGGAGCGTCAGCTGGGGCGCATTCCCGATATCCAGGAAATGGACTCGGACACGAATGCGGGCGGTACGCAAATTCGCATCCTGTTCAATTTCGGGCGCAGCGCAGATAAGGCTGCGCGTGATGTGCAGGCCGCCATCAATGCGGCTCAGCCGGATCTGCCGACGAACATGCAGCCGCCGCAATATTTCAAGTTCGATACGGCATCGATTCCGATTTTGCTGATTTCGTTGACGTCGACGGGCATGCCGCCCGACAAACTCTACGATCTTACCGACACTTTGTTGATGCCCGCGGTTGCGCAGATTCCCGGTGTCGCGCAGGTGCAGGTGTTTGGCGGCACGCCACACGCGGTACGCGTGACGATCAACAACGCGGCGCTCACTGCCAAAGGCCTCACGGCCAATGACATTGCCAACACATTGCGCGCGGCGAACGTCACCTCGCCACAAGGCATTCTCAGCAATGGCATGACGCAGATGACCGTCACCGCCAACGATGCGTTGCACAGTCCGCAAGACTTCGGGTCGCTGGTAATCGCCAATCAGAAAGGCATACCCGTGCGCCTGTCGGATGTCGCAGCCGTTACGAGCGGCGAACAGGATAAATATCAGGCCGCGTGGTTCAACGGCCAGCGCGCGGTGTCGATGCAAATCAGCAAGCGGCCCGAGGCGAACTCCGTGGAGGTCGTGCAGGAGATTCGCAACCGCCTTCCCGCGCTGCGTAATCTCGTACCGGCGGACGTGCAGATCACGCCGATATTCGATCTCACTCAATCCACCAAGTCGGCATTGCGTGAAGTCGAGATCGCGCTGTTGCTCAGCATCATGATGGTCGCGCTGGTGATGCTGGTGTTTCTGCGGCGCGTGCGGCCCACCGTCATCGCCATGTTCAGCGTGCCGCTGTCGCTGGCGGGTGCGTTCGTGGTGATGTTTGCGTTGGGATTCACGCTCAACACCTTGTCGTTGATCGCGTTGGTGCTATGCGTGGGTTTCGTCGTCGACGATGCCATCGTGGTGATCGAAAACATCGTACGGCATATGGAACACGGCACGGAACCGCTCGAAGCCGCGCTGATTGGCGTGCGCGAGATCGGCTTTACGGTCATTTCCATTACCGTTTCGCTGGTTGCCGTTTTCGCTCCGATGGTATTTGGCAACAACACGCTAGTGATGTTGATGCGCGAATTCTCGGTGACGCTGATTTCGACCATCGTGATTTCAGCGCTCGTATCGCTGACGCTTACCCCGGCGCTGTGCGGCCGCTATCTGCTGGAAGAAAAACCCGGAGAGCGCCGGCCCGGCAGGATCGAAGCGTTCTTCGAGCGCTTCGACCGCTCATTGCTGTGCATCTACGAACGCGGCCTGGATTGGGCAATGCATCACCGCCGCATCATGCGCTGGCAGCCGTTGATTCTTTTGCTGCTGACCGTGGGACTAGCCATGGCTGTCGCAAAAACCGCCGGCGGCGCGATCATGCCGAAGGAAGACACCGGCATGTTGATCCTGCAGATGACGGCAGATGCGAATATCTCACCGTCCCTGATGGCTACGCGCACCCAAGCCGTCGCAAACATCATGCAGGCCGACCAGGATGTCGTGGACGTCACCACCATTCTGGGCGGCAACAACAATAACGGTGCCGTGGGCAATCAATCTACACTCTTCGTCGATCTCAAGCCGCTCGGCAAAGGCCCGGGCGAAAGGCCGGATGCGCTGGACAAAGTGATCGATCGCCTCGACAAGCAATACAAAAAACTGCCCGATGTGCAGATAACGATGCACGGCCTGCAGTTTCTTGGCGGCCCGAGCAACAAAGGCGGTGGCGATTATGCATTCGATCTGGACAGCACTACCGGCGCGCCACTGCAAGAGGCAACGCTGCGTCTGGCGCAAGTGATGCGCAAGATGAAGCAGTTCAACAACGTCACCACCAGCTACGACAGCATCGGCAAGCAACAATTGCTGGAAGTCGATCGCAATGCGGCATCGCGACTGCAAGTTGGGATGGGACAGATCGATCAGGCACTGGTCGACGCGTTCGGCCAGAATCCGGTGTCGCTCATCTATTCGGATATCAACCAATATCGCGTGGTGCTTTCAGCCAGCAATGCCGATTCGCTGAGTCCAGATACGCTTTTGAACACCTACGTGCGAAGCGCGCAAAACAAGATGATTCCCTTGTCGGCGATGGCACACATCAAACCCTTTATCACGCCGATCGATGTTCAGCATTTCAATCAGACGGAATCGTCCACCATCAGTTACAACCTTTCCGATGGCATCACGCAGGCCGATGGCCTGAAGCTGGTCGATCAGGCGATGTTTGCGGCGCAATTGCCCCCGGGCGTGACCAAACGCTACACCGGCGACAATCAGCGTTTGATCGAAGCATTGGAAAACGCGCTGATTGTTTTCGCGGCGGTGATTCTTGTGATGTACATCGTGCTGGGCATTCTGTACGAGAGCCTCATCCATCCGTTGACCATTCTCTCCACGCTGCCCGCCGCAGGTATGGGTGCGTTCCTCGCCATGCTGATCATGCATACGCAGCTGACCACCATGTCGGTCATCGCAGTGTTGATGCTGATCGGTATCGTGAAGAAGAACGCGATCTTGATGGTCGACTTTGCGCTGGTAGCCGAACGCGAACGCGATTTGCCGCCACCCGAAGCCATCCGCGAGGCAGCGATGGTGCGTTTTCGCCCGATCACGATGACAACGCTGGTGGCGATGGGTGCCGCGCTGCCACTGGCGATCGGTTTCGGTATCGGTTCGGAGATGCGCCAGCCGCTGGGTATCGCCATTCTGGGCGGCTTATTCGTTTCTCAGCTGCTGACCCTGCTCAGCACGCCGGCGATTTACCTGTGGCAGCATGATCGCCGCGTACGCAAGGCAATGCGTAAGCAGCGCCGGGCGGAGAGGCGTTTACGCAAGCTTGGGGGGCAGATCCCCGCTGCGGACTGAGGCCGGTCACCGTATCGGTCTATTGTTGAGGGGTAATCGCGCAGGCTGGGAACTAAATCGCCTGCGTGTGGACCATGGCACGGACACCTGTCTTTCGGCATGGCCGGACTTCAGGCACATTTGCAGAGTTGCCCAGGAGGGTATGAAACCGTTATGGATGTAACTCTGTTCCGTGGCCGCCCCAACGAGGGCCGGCTCCTCGATCGATTGCGCGCGCCCCGTGTGGAAAGGCGCGCCGTCGCATGAATATTTTCGCACCGATCATTCGCCGACCGGCGGGCACGTCGCTGCTCGCCATCGGCGTGCTTATTGCCGGCATCTGCGCTTACGTCGAGCTTGGGCTGGCCGCCTTTCCGTCACTGCAATTTCCGGGCATCGCCGTTGCGGCGCAGATGTCCGGTGCCAGCGCGGAGACCATGGCCACCACGGTCACTGCTCCGCTGGAGCGCCAGCTCGGCCGCATCCCCGGTGTCGAGGAAATCGACTCCGATACGAGCGAGGGCGCGACGCAGATCATCATTCAGTTCGACATGGGCACGAACGTCGACCGGGCGGCGCGTGACGTGCAAGCGGCGATCAATGCCGCCATGCCCCAGCTGCCGCAGCAGATGGCGTCGTCGCCGCCACAGTATTTCAAGTTCGATACCTCGCAGATTCCGGTGCTGCTGCTCGAAGTGACCTCCACCAGCATGGCGCCGGACAAGCTTTACGATCTGGCCGACAGCTACATGAAGCCGCTGGTTTCGCAGATCGACGGGGTCGCGCAGGTACAGGTGCAGGGCGGTGCGCCGCATGCCGTGCGCGTGTCGCTCAACAGCGCTGCGCTGACGGCTAAGGGCCTGGTCGCCAACGACGTGGCGAACGTCTTGCGCGCCGCCAACGTCACCTCACCGCAAGGCGTGCTGTCGGACGGCGTAAGCCAGATGACCGTCACCGCCAACGACTCGCTGAGAACCGCCAGCGATTTCGCGTCGCTGGTCATCGCCAATCAAAAAGGCATACCGGTTCATCTCTCCGATGTCGCCACAGTCGAAAACGGCCAGCAGGATATCTATCAGGCGGCATGGTTCAACACCCAGCATGCGGTCGGGCTGAACATCAACAAGCGTCCCGAAGCCAATGCGGCGGCGCTCGTGAAGCAAATCAAGGATTCCATACCGCTGTTGAAGTCGACGCTACCGGCGGACGTGCAGATCACACCGATTTTCGATCTCACCGCGTCGACAACCTCGGCGCTGCACGAAGTCGAACTGGCACTCCTCCTTAGCATCGTGATGGTCGCGCTGGTGATGCTCGTGTTTCTGCGCCGCGCGCGACCGACCGTGATTGCCATGATGAGCGTACCGCTGTCGCTAGCGGGCGCGTTCGTCGTGATGTGGGGCTTCGGTTTCACGCTGAATATGTTGTCGCTTATCGCGCTGGTCTTGTGCATCGGTTTCGTCGTCGACGATGCCATCGTGGTGATCGAGAATATCTTTCGCCATATGGAACAGGGCACCGAACCGTTGGAAGCCGCGTTGATAGGCGTGCGCGAGATCGGCTTCACCGTCATTTCCATCACGCTTTCGCTGATCGCTGTGTTCGCACCGTTGCTGTTTGGCCACAGTGGCCTGGTGATGGTGATGCGCGAGTTTTCGGTCACGCTGATTTCCACCATCATCATTTCCGCGGTGGTATCGCTCACGCTTACGCCTGCGCTGTGCGGTCGCTACCTCACGCGCGAGCAACCTGGGCAGCACGTACCGGGGCGTCTGGAGCAAATGGCGGAACGTTTCGATCGCTGGATGCTGGCGATTTACGAAAAAGGCCTGAATTGGTCCATGCGCCATCGCCGCATCATGCGCTGGCAACCTATCCTGCTGCTGGTGTTGACGGTCGTCTTGGCCGTGGCGGTCGTGAAGACCGCTGGCGGCGGCTTTATGCCCAAGAGCGATTCGGGCATTGCACAAGCCTTCCTGGTCGCCGACGCGAATATCTCACCCGAACTGCTGACCAAGCGCACGCAGACCGTCTACACGACGATCCTGGCCGATCCGGCGGTGCAGGACGTCGCCAGCGTGCTCGGCGGCAACAACAATGGTGGCGGTGTCGGCAATCAGGCTTCGTTTTTCATCGATCTCAAACCGATGGGCAAAGGGCCGAACGATCGCCATGATTCGTCGGACAAGGTCGCTGCGCGTCTGAGCGAGAAGTTCAAGAAGCTGACCGATGCCGACGTGTCGGTAACGAGCCTGCAGTTGTTCGGCAACAACGGCGGCGCCTTCGGCGGCGCCAAAGGCCAATACGCCTTCAACCTCACCAGCAACAATGGCGATCCGCTGCAGGAACCCACGCTGCGCCTGGCGCGTGAAATGCGCAAAATGAAGCAGTTCCGCGATGTATCGACCAGCTTCGACAGTATCGGCAAGCAGCAGATGATCGAGGTGGACCGCAACGCCGCTTCGCGCATGCAGGTGAACATGGGCCAGGTCGATCAGGTGCTGTTCGATGCATTCGGTCAGACGCCGGTGTCAGTCATCTATTCGGACGTCAACCAGTATCAGGTCATCCTGGTCGCCGATAACGCCGATTCGCTGCGGCCGGAAACATTGTTGAATCTCTACGTGCGCAGCACGCTGAACAAAATGGTGCCGCTGTCGGCCATCGCGCATATCAAACCCTATATCGCGCCGATCGACGTGCAGCACTACAAGCAGCTCGAAGCGGCATCGATCAATTACAACCTTGCCGATGGCGTAACGCAGACCGACGGGCTCAAGCTCATCGATGTCGCCATGCTCAACGCGCAGGTTCCATCCGGCATCGCCAAGCAGTTCACGGGCGACAATCAGCGGCTGCAAGAAGGTGGCGTCAATTCGCTGCTGTTGCTGGTCGCGGTAATCATGGCGATGTACATCGTGTTGGGCATTCTCTATGAAAGCCTGGTCCATCCGTTGACGATTCTTTCCACGCTCCCTGCCGCGGGCATGGGTGCGTTCCTGGCGATGCTGGTGACGCAAACGCAGCTCACCACCATGTCGGTGATCGCGGTGCTGATGCTGATCGGCATCGTGAAAAAGAACGCCATCCTGATGGTGGACTTTGCGTTGGTCGCCGAGCGCGAACACGGGCGCAGCGCGCCCGAAGCGATTCGCGAAGCCGCACTGGTGCGTTTCCGCCCGATCACCATGACCACGCTGGTGGCGATGGGCGCGGCGCTGCCGCTGGCGATCGGATTCGGCATCGGTTCGGAGATGCGCAAGCCGTTGGGCATCGCCATTCTCGGCGGTTTGCTCGTGTCGCAATTGCTGACGCTGCTCAGCACGCCGGCGATTTATCTATGGCAGCACGATCGCCGCGAGCGCAAAGCTGCACGCAGGGCACGTCGTGCAGAGAAACGACGCTTGCGCGAATTGGGCCGTCAGATACCTGCTACGGAATAAGTCTCTGTCGTTCTTGAGAACGTCATCCTGGCGCAAGCCAGGATGACGTTTTTATACCGATCCACAACAGCCAAGAGCGAAAACCATACGCAATCGTTCGCGCATCCATAACAGATGCACATGCCTTCCGGCATGGACGGACTAAAGGCACATTTGCCGACACGCTCGCACGCGTATGAAGTGTTATGGGAGTGGCCCTTCACTATTGCATGGCGTGCAGCGCGCGAGGTCGCCGCCCACTTCGCCTTCTGAGGATTGATGTGAATCTGGCAGTGAGCGCATGAATATTTTCGAGCCCGTCATCCGTCGCCCTGCCGCCACGTCGTTACTGGCGATCGGGCTGATAATCGCCGGCTTCTGCGCGTACCTGGTACTGGGCCTGGCTGCGTTTCCTTCCATGCAGTTTCCGGCCGTCACCGTACAAGCATTACTTCCCGGAGCGGATGCGCAAACGGTGGCAGCCACGGTGACGGCACCGCTGGAACGCCAGTTCGGCCGCATTCCCGGTATCCAGCAAATGACCTCCGACGCCAATCCCGGCGGCACGCAGATCCAGATTCTTTTCGACACATCGCGCAGCGCCGATGATGCGGCGCGCGACGTCGAAGCGGCGATCAATGCGGCGATACCCGATCTGCCCGCAGTGATGGCGCTGTCGCCGCCGCAATTGTTCAAGGCCGACACCACGCAGATTCCGGTGCTGCTGATGGCCATGACCTCCACCAGCATGGCGCCGGACAAACTTTACGATCTGGCCGACACGCTGATGCGTCCGGCGATAGCGCAAATTCCTGGCGTTGCGCAGGCACAGCTGATCGGTGGCACGCCGCATGCCGTGCGTGTATCGCTCAACAGCAGTGCACTGACGGCTAAAGGACTTACCGCCAACGACGTGGCCAATGTGTTGCGTGCTGCCAACGTCAACTCACCGCAGGGCATTCTCAGCGATGGCGTGACACAGATGACCGTGAGCGCCAACGATGGTTTGATCAGAGCGCGCGACTTCGCTTCGCTGGTAATTGCCAATCAGAAGGGCATACCGGTGCGGCTCTCCGACGTCGCAACCGTGGCCGATGGCCAACAGGATGCTTATCAGGCGGCGTGGTTCAACAACCAACATGCCGTGATTTTGCAGGTGATGAAGCGCCCGGAAGCCAACGCCGTGCAGCTGGCGCAGAACATCCGCGATACGGTACCGAGGCTGGAAGCGCTGGTGCCCGCCGATGTGCAGATCACGCCGATCTTCGATCTTACCGATTCCACCAAGTCGACGCTGCGCGAAGTGGAAGTGGCGCTGATGCTTAGTGTTTTGATGGTCGCAGCGGTGATGCTGGTTTTCCTGCGCCGTGTACGCCCGACCGTGATCGCCATGCTGAGCGTACCGTTGTCGCTGGCCGGCGCCTTCGTGCTGATGTATGCGCTTGGCTTCACCCTCAACATGTTGTCGCTGATTGCGCTGGTGTTGTGTATCGGCTTCGTGGTCGACGATGCCATCGTGGTGATCGAGAACATCTTTCGCCATATGGAGCAAGGCACCGATCCGCTGCAGGCATCGCTTATCGGTGTGCGCGAGATCGGCTTTACGGTGATCTCCATCACCCTCTCGCTGATCGCAGTGTTTGCGCCGATGGTGTTCGGGCATAACGCGATGGTGATGCTGATGCGTGAATTCTCGGTCACGCTGATTGCGACCATCGTGATTTCCGCGTTGGTTTCCCTCACGCTTACGCCTGCGCTATGCGGTATCTATTTGGTGCGGGAGGAGTCCCGCGCACAACCGGGCAAACTGGAGCGGGCAGTGGAGCGCTTCGACCGAAGCCTGCTGCGCATCTATTCCGCCGGACTGGACTGGGCCATGCGCCATCGGCGCATCATGCGCTGGCAACCGCTGCTGCTATTGATCCTGACGGTGGTGCTGGCCATGGCCGTAGCCAAGACAGCCGGCGGCACGCTGATGCCCGAAGGCGATACCGGCAAGATCGAAGCGGATCTGGTCGCGGACGCCAACATCTCGCCGGATCTGCTGGCCCAGCGCACACAGGCACTCGAGCACGCGATGTTGGCCGATCCGGCCGTGCTCGATGTCACCTCCTTTCTCGGCGGCAACAACACCAACGGCGCCGTCGCCAACGAAGCGACGTATTTCATCGACCTCAAACCACGCGGCGATGGTCCGGGCCAACGCCCGGACCCGGCGGACAAAGTTATTGCACGATTGAAGAAGCAGTACGAGAAGCTGACCGACGTGCAGATCACGCTTACCAGTATCGGCTTTTTTACTAGCAGTACCGGCAACAAGGCCAAGGGCAAATACGCTTTCGACCTGACCAGCACTACGAGCCAGGCGTTGCAGGAACCCACTCTGAAACTTGCGCAAGTGATGCGCACGATGAAGCAGTTCCACGATGTAAGCACCAGCTTCGACAGCATTGGCAAGCAGCAGCGTCTGGAAATCGATCGCAATGCCGCTTCGCGACTGCAAGTGGGTATGGGCCAGATCGATCAGCTGCTCGCAGATGCCTTCGGCCAGACGCCGGTGTCGGTGATCTACTCCGATCTCAACCAATACCAAGTGATCCTGATCGCAGACAACGCCGGTTCATTGAGCCCGCAAACACTCTTGAACATGTATGTGCGCAACAGCCAGAACAAGATGGTGCCGCTTTCGGCGATGGCGCATATCCGACCCTTTATCGAGCCGATCGACATCCAGCATTACAACCAGCTCGAATCGGCGACCATCAACTACAACCTCGCTGACGACATCACGCAGGCCGATGGCTTGAAGCTCATCGATCAGGCGATGTTCGCTGCGCAATTACCGCCAGGCGTCATGAAGAAATTCACTGGCGACAACCAGAAGCTCGTGGATGCGGCCACCAATGCGGCGGTGATCTTTATCGCGGTCATCCTCGCGATGTACATCGTGCTCGGCATTCTCTACGAGAGTCTGATCCATCCGCTGACCATTCTTTCCACCCTGCCGGCGGCGGGCATGGGTGCGTTCCTGGCCATGCTGATCACGCACACGCAGCTGTCTACCATGTCGGTGATCGCCGTGCTGATGCTGATCGGCATCGTAAAGAAGAACGCCATTTTGATGGTGGACTTCGCCCTGGTCGCCGAACGCGAACATGGCCGCACGCCGCCGGAAGCCATTCGTGAAGCAGCACTCGTTCGTTTTCGCCCGATTACCATGACGACGCTAGTCGCGATGGGGGCTGCATTACCTCTGGCGATCGGTTTTGGCATCGGTTCGGAGATGCGTCAGCCGTTAGGTATCGCCATTCTCGGCGGTCTGTTTGTTTCGCAACTACTGACGCTGCTCAGCACACCGGCGATCTATCTATGGCAGCACGACCGACGTGAGCGCAAAGCCATGCGCAAGGCACGGCGTGCAGAGAAACGTCGCTTGCGGCAACTGGGCAAGCCGATGGCGGTGCCGGAAGTGGGCGGGACGGGTTGAGAACGGGCCACTCTTTAAGACGCGTGGCTGCTGCCCCCGCGGTCGCAACAGCCACGGCTGAGGTCGCACCGTGGCTTGTCTGCGGGTGGCTTATTCAGAGCATCTTCTCGCCATAGTAAAGTCGATAGAACCATGCCCACACCGTCTCGATCTGCTTTTGAATGCGTGGCGGCACCGCATGCGGCGCAGGCGTTGCAATGCGCGTGGCTTGCCGGTGCGGATATTTCATCCGGTAGTGGCTGTCGCTTTCCTGCATCCCCATCGTGAGCTGCTCCGGATCGATCTCGAGCGGCGCCAATCCCAGCCATGCGTACAAATGCGACATGCACCTCACTGGCTGCGCGACCAGATCTTCGAAGCGCACGAAGTACAACCTCTGTTTCGCGGCATCAGGTAAATCCAGCACCGCCTGCAGCGCGATCAGCGGTGCGCCGATCACGCGATCTTTCGCAAACAGCATGTCCGCGCGGCCGAAGCGGTCGTAGTCGGCCAGATGATCGATAAAGTCCACCAGGATCGTGCGCTGGTGTTGCGCCTCGATCGAACCGTAAATCTGCCCCAGCTCGCGCAGGCAGACGATCAATTTGGCTTCCGGCTCGATATGCAGAAGCAGTTCGAACGCATGCAGCCATGCGCGGTTCTTGTCGATGACCACTTGGTGCGCGCCACTGTCGTGATACCAGCCATGCAGGAAGCCGCGCATCGCCGATGCAAGATGCGCGTAGCTGGTGTCGAATGACGAATCCAGCTGCGACAGGAAAAACTGATCGTCACTGATCATCCGCCGGATGCCGAGCAGCGTATTGCACAGCGGCGAGCTGTGCCCTTCGCAATGAATCTCCGGATGCTGCGCGAGCAGTTGGCATAGCAAAGTAGAGCCTGCGCGCGGCAGGCCGGTAACGCCAACGAAGGTGGGTGTTGCCACGTCAGAACCCCTTGCTGAGCTGCACCCATGCACGCGTGGACGGACGCCTGCCCGCCAGTTCCGGCGTGCTGCCTACCGGCTGACCCACCTGCACCTGAGCCAGCCATTGATCGGGTCCGGCCCAGTTCAGTCCAAGACCCACGCTGCTCAGTGTGGCATGGTTGCTGCCGGTGTCACCGGCCCAGCTTTGCGGATTGATCCACAGGCCACCCTGATCGGCAAACACACTGCCTTGCCATGCTCCACCCGGCAGAGCCAGATCATGGCGCAGCTCCACGGTGGCCAGATAGCCGGAGGCGCC
Source organism: Dyella sp. (assembly GCF_035486915.1). Lineage (GTDB taxonomy): Bacteria > Pseudomonadota > Gammaproteobacteria > Xanthomonadales > Rhodanobacteraceae > Dyella_B. The sequence goes on from NZ_DATHMR010000191.1 coordinate 12,966, forward strand.
TGCCAGTGTGCTTACTTCGTAGCCGCGTACGCTCTGCATGCCGCCGAGCAGGAACTGCTCCGAGGAGTCCAAGTTGCGGTGGCTGTATTGGCCACTGAGGCCCACGTATAGGCGGGTTGTCGCGGTGATCGTTTGCAGGCGGCTCACACTGCCATCCCAATGCAGCTCATGCCCCTGCGTATCGGCCGTCACCGCATCACTGGCTTGCGCTGCCGCATTGTCAAAGCCCAGTTGCCCGCGCGTCACCGACAGTTGCGCCTGCGTCACGCCGCCTCCCTCCCAACTATCGCGATGATCGAAGGTGGTGCTCGCCGTCCAGTCCCATGTGTGTCGGTCATCGTGCACATCGGTGGCGCCGGTGTCGTCTTCCAAGTGGCGATTGTCCACCTCCAGCCGCGCACTGACATTCGTCGTGGGGCTGCGCACGATGGACTGCGACAACCACGCGCTGCCCTCTGTCGCATGACCACGGGCATCCAGGTCCGACAGGTGTTCCCCCAATTGATAAGACAACGCCGAGTACGCCACCCCGAACCGGGTACCCGCGCCATTGAGTGCGAAGTCATAGGCAATGTGGCCGTAATGCATGTGCTCGTCGGAGGCTAACAGCCCCACACTTAGCTGGTCGCCGAGGCCAGTCAAGTTGTTCACTGCTACGTTGCCGCCCAGACGGATGAGGCCGGTGTAACGATCGCCCCCATCGTCCAGCGTGAGGTTACCGGTCACAGGCGATAGCGCCTGGGCGTCGACGCTGAGATCGCTGGTACCCGGCGCGCTTCCGGGGCCTAGCGCCGCGTGCGATTGCACTCCGGGCAAGTCGTTGAGCAACAGCAGCTGACGATCGAGTGCCTGCTGCGTCACCGGCTGGCCACTCTGCAACGGGCTGAGCGTTGCGTTGAGAAGGCTCGTCTGGACGCGACTGTGGTTGGTCACCTGCACTTGGTCGTAACGCGCTTCGATGATGTTGAACTGCACCACACCGTCACTCAAATCCTGCGTCGGCACGCTGGCGCGCGACAGCGGATAACCGTGGGCGCGATAGTAGTCGGTGATGCGGTGCGCCAGAGCCGTCAGCGACGTGAGCGTCTGCGTGCGGCCTTCACCATCGGCGACCAGTGCGTGCAGCGTGTTCGTGTCGAAGATGGTATTGCCGCGAAGGACAATCTGCTTCACCGCAAACGGTGTGTTGTCGGTGACGTGTGCGGCGACCGGCGACTGGATCTGCAGTCCCGGCTCATGCGGAGGCAACGGTGATTGGGGAGGCTGTGCCTGCTGCAGTAGCTGACCACTGGTGGGTGGCGCCTGCTGCGCGAACGCGGGGGCGGCCAGCATGGCCAGGGCGAGGGACGACAAACGCAACACGGAAGATCGGGTCACAGGCAAGCATCCGAGAAGTGAGGTGAGTAGATGGCGTGGTTCGTTAGGGCAAGCGCACACCGCCGCCGATCACACGCACATCCGGCGTGTAGAGATCCGATACACCGGCCGACAGGGAGGATCGAGGCGGTATCGTGATTTCCTCGTCCTGCGTGGTCGCCGTCGACGGCAACGCCGCGGTCGACGCCAGCAGCCCCCCCGGCGGCAGCGCAGTCGCGGTTGGCGCCAGCTGACCTAACTGCTGCTGCGCAAACGCCACGCCGGGCAACGCTGCCTCGCCGCGAAGCAGCACCGTGAGCGCCTGCGCATTGCCGGCGGCCTGCACGAATACGTAATCCCCATCGTTCGCGGCCAGACCACTACCGTCGACGGCGTATTGCCCAGCCATGCTTTGCGTCGTGGCCGGCGTTGTGAATGCCAGCGTGCCGGTGGTGGCACTGGTTAGCGTATCGCTGCCCTGCAAGCCAGTGACCGTACCAGTGAGCGGAGGAATCGATTGGCCGACATATGTATGCGCCGGTGTCGCCACATAGGTCAGCGTGGCTGGCGATATCGCGAGCGTGCCGCTGTCGTAGGTGATGGCGTAGTTGCCGGACGCGAGGCCACCGGGCGTTAGCGTGTAGTTGCCAACATTCAGGGCACCTTGTGAACTACCGCCATAGGTCAGCGTACCGCCGAGCACCGCCGCCGTCTGTCCATCGACGAAGCCGTGATAGGTCGCGCCGTTGCCACCGCTGTATGCCTGTGCGTTGTAAATGATGCTGGCGTTGTTGGCCGTGATGGTAAGAGGGGCCGGAGTAATCGTGCCGATGGGGGCGGTGGCGGTGCTGTTGCTCAATAGGTAATTGTTGGCTCCACTGCCACTGATTACCAACCCGCTCGCTTGTACGTTGATGCCGCTGCCGGCATTGGCGGTGGCATAAACGCCGGACGTAGGATCGTTGAGGCTCACCACATCGCTGCCGATCACGCCGGTCAACGTGTAGTTGCCCGACGTGAGCGTTGCCGCCGTAGTGCCGTCGTACACCTTGCTCGTCGTGCCAATGAGGCTGGCCGTCAACGTGGCCGGGCTCACCGTCAGCAAGCCATTGTCGTAATTGATCGTGTAATTGCTCGAGCTCAGCCCTGAAGG
>NZ_DATHMR010000192.1:0-13685 GCF_035486915.1 Dyella sp.
CCTGATGCGCGAGTTGATTCGCTTTCATCTCGGTGGTGTCGAATTACGTGCCTGGCGGGTCTTGCGTGGCGCACTGACGCGCCGCTGAGGTCACTGCGCGTCCAGCGCGTCGATCGTCTGCAACAACGATTGACGAAAGTCAGCCAGCGGCAGCATCGCACCGCGGTGTGCGAGTTTCAGATGGTGCTGCAATGACACGATGTGTTCGGCCAACGATGTTGCTCCACAAAAGCCGCAGGAAGAACGAAGCTTATGCAGCCGTGTTTCCAGCACGGCTGTATCCGAACTCAGTGCGTCGAGTTCCTCATACAGATGGAACAATTCCTGACGAAAGAGTTTGCGAAGAGCTTGCACAACCGCTGGGGTGCCGCTGGCGTTCAAAGCGAGCTTGTCGTCCAACAGCGGCAACTGCTGGCCATTGACCGCCACCAGCGCCAGGATGCCCTGCAAATCGCTTAGCGTGCAGGGTTTGAGCAGGACCGCATGAAACCCGGACTCCAACAATCTGCGCTGCGCACCTGCATCGAGTTCCGCGCTGCTGGCGACCGCGGGCGTACATGTCGAAAGGGCATGGGTATCACCGCGAAGCTGCTTCAACACAGTTACGGCACCTATGTCGGGCATACGGCAATCCAACAGCAGCAGATCAAACGCTTCGGCGCGTGCTCGGTCCAGCGCCGTCCCGCCATCGGGGCTCAAAGCCACGCGCGCGCCCAACTGCTGCAAGGCGTTTCCCAGGAAGCACCGGCTGGTTGCGTCGTCGTCCGCCACCAGCACGTAGGGTCCTACAGCTTCAGTGGGTGAAGGAGAAGACGGGTCCGGCATGTTTATTGTCCGTTTCGTTCATCTTAGTTTGGCAGAATGGCGGACATGTTTCGTTCATTGCGCCGCTCGCTGCTTTGCCTTTGCATCCTCTGCGGTTTGATTGGGATGGTACCGGCGTGGGCGGATACGATCGTCGCGGCCAAGCGAATCGATCTACCGGGCGCGAACCTGCAGGACGTCACGGCGCAACTTGCGCCCGGTGCGGATCCGAATACGGTAAAGATCAGCTTGCACGCCAGCAAGGCAGACTTTCCATCGCTGGGCTGGCGGAAGGTCGGCCTGACGCTGCAGGGAAACCTGAGGCGCGATCCGCAGATGCGCTGGCTGTTCGATGGCACCGCGCAATTCAGCGGCGCTCCGGGCGGCGCGTTGAGCAATGCCACGATTGCCCTGGTGATGGATGGATCTGCGAACACACTGGAAGTGGACGCGACGCAGGGTGCGATACACATCGGCGCAGCGCTTCCGCTGGATCAGCCCAGCCATGCGCAGATCAACGTGCACAATTTGCCGGCTGGCTGGCTGCAAGGCTTATTGGCAACGGTTTGGGCGGGGCATGTTGCCGGCGGAAAACTGGACGCAGAACTCGCGCTCGATGTACGGGACGACGGCTTCCAATCATCCGGCGATGTCACGACGGCTGATCTCAAATACACCACGCCTGCCGGCAATGTCGCCGCGGACGGGCTGGCAGGGCGTGCGCGTTTCGCGCTGGATGCAACGCGTCGGCCGGCGCAACTTGCATTGAACGGCAGTCTACACGGTGGTCAGTTGCAGTTCGGACCCGTGTTCGCGCGGTTGCCTGAGCATGATATTGCGCTGGATGTTGTGGCCAATATGGAACACGGTGGTGCTGAGGTCAGTCGCCTTCATCTGGATGATGCGGATGCCTTACAGCTCGATGGCGCACTGTCCGTCGATGCAAAAGGCAATCTGCAGAAATTGAAGCTCGATCATTTCCAGGCACGTTTCCCCGCCGCCTATGATCGCTATGGTCAACCATGGTTCGATAATGCACTAGCGCCGAACCTGCACATCAGTGGCCAGCTTGATGGCCATCTCGACTACGTGGCGGATAACTGGCGCAGCTTCGCCTTCCATAGCGACGGACTGGATCTCGCCGACAGCACGGGCCAACTTCAGGCCAATGGCCTTCACGGCAGCGTCGACTGGGCCGAGCAGGGCGACAAATCGCCGACCATGTTCGGGTGGAACCAGTTGGTTCTGCGCAAATACGCCGTTGGCGCCGCGCAATCCCATTGGCATAGTCATGACGGAAGTCTCGCACTGCAATCGCCGTTGGATATACCGCTGCTCAAAGGCCAGGTTCGTCTCACCGCACTGGAATGGCGGCCTGCTGCTTCCAAGGCGCAACGCTTGAATCTCGCTGCCAGCGTGGCAGGCATCGACATGGCGACGCTGAATCAAACCCTCGGCTGGACGCCGATGGCGGGCACACTGGACGGCACGATTTCGTCCATGTCGTGGAGCAACGATCGATACGAGTTTCAAGGCGAACTCACCATCAAGGCGTTTGACGGTACTGCCGTTCTCACGCACCTCTCCGCACAGCAACCGCTGAGTGAAAATCCGGCCATCACCGCGGATATGGCGTTGCATCAGCTCGATCTGGCACCGCTTGCCGATACCTTCAATTTCGGCAGTATCACCGGCCGGCTGGATGGCTCGATCAACGGTTTGCAACTCGTGGGCGGTAGCCCCGTCGCATTTAAGGCGTCGTTGCTTGCCCAGAAGGGTGGAAAGATCAGCCTGCATGCCGCCAACAATCTTTCTGTCGTCACCGGCGGGACCGTGGCAGGCGGTTTTCAGGGTGCCGTGATGAAGCTCTTCAAGACGCTCAATTACAAGCGGATGGGGATCGATACGACGCTGCAGAATGGGGTGTGCACGTTCAGCGGCCTCGATGGGGATGCCAGCGGCTACACCATTGTCGAAGGCAGTGGCTTGCCCTATCTGCACGTAGTGGGCGAGCAGACCCGCATCGACTGGCCGCTGTTCTTGCACCGCCTCAAGACAGCGTCCCAGGGCGCCGTCGCCGACCGCTGATCCTCCCATCCGGGCGTTCCGGCCGTGGCTGGTATCATGGGCAGATGCGGACGGCTGCCTAAGGCCTGCGCTGTCTCTCGTTACCTCATTCCCATGCCCGGGCCTTTCGATCCGGGTGCCTCGCTTTTCCAAGAGTACCGATGAAAGAATTTGAAGCCGCCATTACCGATTTGAGTCACGACGGCCGGGGCGTTGCACGCATCGACGGCAAGACCGTCTTCGTCAGTGGCGCGTTGCTGGGCGAGCAGGTGCGCATCCGGATACGCAAGCGTCATCGCAATTTCGATGAGGCCGAAACCATCGAAGTGATCACCCCGTCGGAGCATCGCGTCGAGCCGCGTTGCCGTCACTTTGGACAATGCGGCGGTTGCTCGTTGCAACATCTCGATGCGGTCGCGCAAATCGAGGCCAAGCAACGTGTGCTTGTCGATAACTTTGCGCGCATCGGCAAGGTGGAACCGGAAAGCTGGCTTGCTCCGCTTACCGATGACGCCTGGGGTTATCGTCGCAAGGGTCGTTTATCCGTGCGCGCAGTGGCCAAGAAAGGTCGTGTTCTCGTCGGCTTTCGCGAAGAAAGCAATCCGCGTTTCGTTGCCGACATCACGCATTGCGATGTCGTGCATCCGGCGCTTGGACCGAAGATCGGCCTGCTTGGCGAACTCATCAGCAGCATGGATGCTGCAGCGGAAATTCCCCAGATTGAATTCGCCGCGGGCGACGACACCATTGCACTGGTTTTCCGTCACCTGCAACCACTGAGCGAGCACGATCGTGCTGCGCTCATCGCGTTTGGCCAGGAGCACGGCTTTGCGATGTACCTGCAGCCGGGAGGCGTCACCAGCGTACATCCGCTGTGGCCCGAACATCCGCGGCTCGCATTTCGAATTCCTGCCGGGGAAGGCGTGCAGGATGTCGAACTCGAATTTCAGCCGCTCGACTTCGTGCAGGTCAACGCAGGCATGAATCGCCGCATGATGGCGCGTACGCTCGAATTGCTCGATCCGCAGTCCACCGATCATGTGCTGGATCTCTTTTGCGGGTTGGGCAACTTCACCTTGCCGCTGGCGCGTCGCGTCGCGGAAGTGACGGGTGTGGAAGGGGAGCATGGCCTTGTCACACGAGCCGCGGAGAATGCCACGCGAAACGGCATCGCTAACGCGCGCTTCCACGTGGCGAATCTGTTTGAAGATCAGCGCGGCACGGATTGGTCCCGCAAGCCGTGGGACAAGATATTGCTCGATCCGCCACGCGCCGGGGCCGACAAGGTGCTCGAATATCTGCCGCACAAAGAGACCCGTCGCATTGTCTACGTATCCTGTCACCCCGCATCGCTGGCGCGAGACGCTGGCATCTTGGTCAACCAACATGGGTTCCGGTTGAAATCCGCTGGCGTGATGGATATGTTCCCGCACACCGCGCACGTCGAATCCATCGCGCTATTCGAGCGCCGCTAAGGGGCTGACGATGGGCATCGAAATCGAACGCAAATTTCTCCTCGCCAACGATGATTGGCGACAGGCCGTGACGGAAAGCAAGCGCATCGCCCAGGGTTATCTGGTGGATGTAAGCGCTATGCGAGACGGCACGGCGCGTGCGTCGGTACGGGTACGTATCAGTGGCGGGCAAGCGTGGCTCAACATCAAGTCGGTGGACTTGGGCGTTTCGCGCGCGGAATACGAATTGCCGTTGCCGCTCGATGATGCGAAAACCATGCTTGAGACACTGTGCGATGGTGCGCTGGAAAAAACTCGCCACCACGTCACCGTCGACGGGTGGCTCTTCGAGATCGATGAATTCAGCGGAAGCAACAGCGGGTTGATCGTGGCGGAAATCGAATTGCCCGCTGCCGACGCCAGCTTTCCGCGCCCCGCGTGGCTGGGACGGGAAGTCAGCGAGTTGGAGCGGTATTACAACGTGAATTTGATCGGGCATCCCTACACCACATGGAGCCACGCCGAGCGCGAAGCGAGCGACGCCAAACCAACGCAGGGAGCACAGGCCTGATGTTGCTGATCGGTATCGCCGGACCCACGTTGCTACCGCACGAGCATGCATGGCTGACGGCGCGTGGCGTGGCCGGCGTGATTTTGTTTTCGCGAAACTATGCCAATCGCGATCAGCTATTGTCGCTGGTCGAATCGATCCGCGATGTGGCGGGTGAAGACGCGCTGATTGCCGTCGATCAGGAAGGTGGTCCCGTACAGCGTTTTCGCGAAGGCTTCACGCGATTGCCGGCGCTCGCGCGCATTGGCGAGGTGTACGACCGCGATCCTGTCGAAGCCGTGCGCCTGGCCGAAGAACATGCATGGGTAATGGCCAGCGAATTGCGCGCCAGCGGCGTCGATTTCAGTTTTGCCCCGGTGGCGGATCTTGCACGCGGCAATGCCGCGATTGGTTCACGCGCTTTCCATGCCGATCCGGCGATTGCGAGCGAACTGGTTCAGGCCTATGTGCGTGGCATGCATCTGGGCGGCATGGCTGCCGTGTTGAAGCACTTTCCCGGCCACGGTTCGGTCGCGGCGGATACCCACAAGGCGCAGGCGATCGATACGCGCTCACTGGACGATATCCGGCGCGATGATCTTCGTCCTTTCACGGAAGCCTTCACCGCTCACCCGGAGGCCGTCATGATGGCGCACGTGGTCTATCCCGCGGTGGACGATCAACCCGCGGGCTATTCGCGTCGCTGGATTCACGACATCCTGCGCAACGAACTCGGCTTTCAGGGTGCCGTGATCAGCGATGACATCAGCATGGCCGCCGCAGGTGTCGCGGGCGATGTGGAAAAACGCATTCACGCGCACCTGGCCGCTGGCTGCGATCTCGTGCTGGCCTGTTTCCCCGATGTGGTGGAAGAGGCGATTTCCGCGCTGCCGCAACCTTCCGAGGCCAGCATGCAGCGCATCGCCACGCTGCGTGGCGCCATCGGCGCGACCTGGGCCGGCTTGCTGGACAATCCGCAACGCGATCGCTTTGTCGCCCGTATCACTGCATTGGATCACTAAGGAATCGCCATGAGCCAATCTCCACCGTCCCTGGCCGATGCGCTGCTGCGCTCAGACAAGTTATTCGACCGCGAACAGCTGGACACCGTGATTGCGGACATGGGCCGCGCCATCGATATCGCACTCGATGGCGAGCGCGCGGTGTTCCTTACCGTCATGAATGGTGCGTTGGTGTTCGGCGGCCTGTTGGCACTGACGATCCGTACCGACGTGGAATTCGATTACGTTCACGCCACGCGTTATCGCGGTAAAACATCCGGCAGCGATCTGCATTGGCTGCGTGAACCCATGGTGTCGTTGCAAGACCGCACCGTGCTGCTTGTCGACGATATCCTCGACGAAGGCCATACCCTGAAAGCCGTTCGCGACGATTGCTATCGCCGTGGCGCCAAGCGTGTGCTGGTGGTGACGCTGTGCTGCAAACAGCACGATCGCCTCGTCGAAGGTATTACCAGCGACTTCAACGGGGTGGAATTGCCCGACCGCTACGTCTTCGGTTTCGGCATGGACTACTACGAACAAGGCCGCAATCTGGCCGCCATCTATGCGCTGAAAGAATAGGGCGCCATCATGCTTTCTCTTCACTTGTAAACGTATTCATGCCAGGCCATTCCATGACCTCTTCCATTGATCTCGCCGTGATCGGCGGCAGCGGCCTCTATAAATTTCCGGGCCTCGAAAACACCTCGCGCCAAAGCGTCGATACCCCTTACGGTCCGGCATCGGGCGATGTGGTAATCGGCGACTTTGCAGGCCGCCGCATCGCCTTTTTGGCGCGCCATGGCGAAAGCCACACGCTGCCGCCGCATCGGGTGAATTACCGCGCCAACCTCTGGGCGCTGCATCATCTGGGCGCGCGCCGGGTCATCGGCGTGAATGCGGTGGGTGGCATCCGCGCCGACATGGGGCCGCGTGTCATCGTCATTCCCGACCAGGTCATCGACTACACCCACGGGCGCTATACGAGCTTTTGCGATGTCGAAGGCGCCGAGGTCAAACATATCGATTTCAGCGAACCGTATACCGCCTCGTTGCGGACGGCATTGATCGGCGCAGCCCATCGCGCAGGCGTCGCGGTGATCGACGGCGGTTGCTACGGTGCAACACAAGGACCGCGTCTGGAAACCCGCGCCGAAATCGCCCGCATGAAACGCGACGGGTGCGACCTGGTCGGCATGACCGGGATGCCCGAAGCCTGCCTGGCCCGGGAGCTGGAACTGGATTACGCCTGCCTTGCGTTGGTGGCCAACTTTGCCGCGGGCTGCGGCGACGAAGCTGAAATCAGCATCGAAGAGATCTTTGCCCACCTGGCGGCAGCCACCGCCCAGGTGCCGCCGATCCTTGCCGAATTGCTTAAAACCTAAGCAATCAACCCGCTCTCGGTCATACCAGGCGCAGTCACATATTGCGCTTTACCCAGAAACGTGCAGATACTTTCTCCGTGCCAGGGGCGGTGGACCTAGGGGTAGAGGTTGGTTCTCGCAGAGACTTGGTGCATCCAGTCCTTAGATTCAGAGGTTCACGCAATGCGTTTCGGTACGGTCAAGTGGTTCAACGACGCCAAGGGTTTCGGCTTCATCGCACCCGAGGACGGTGGGGAGGACGTGTTTGTCCACTTCTCGGCGATCAACTCCAAGGGCTTTCGTAGCCTGCAGGAAGGCCAGCGCGTGAAGTTCGAAGTCACCCAGGGCCCGAAGGGCGCCCAGGCTTCCGGTGTCGAACTCGCGGTCTGATTAGCCAGTCGTAAAAGTAGTTCCGGGAAAGCCTTGCTTCGGCAAGGCTTTCTCTTTTGGGGCTCAGGCCACAAATTGCAGGCGTGCGAGTTCGGCGTAGAGACCGTCTTCGGCAAGAAGGCTTGCATGCGTGCCTTGCGCAATGATGCGACCGCCGTCCATCACCACAATGCGATCGGCACGCTGCACCGTCGCCAGACGATGCGCGATGACCAGCGTGGTGCGGCCTTTTTCCAGCCGTTCCAGCGCCTTTTGAATCGCCGCTTCCGATTGCGCATCCAGCGAGGAGGTGGCTTCGTCCAGCAAAAGCAGCGGTGCGTCGCGCAGAATGGCGCGCGCAATGGCAATTCGCTGGCGCTGACCGCCGGACAGACGTACGCCGCGCTCGCCCAGCTCCGCCTTATAGCCGTCCTGAAGCAGCTGGATGAAATCGTGCGCTTCGGCTGCGCGTGCGGCCTCGTGCACGTCGTCGTCGCTGGCGTCTTGTCGCCCGAACCGGATGTTGTCTGCAGCGGTACCGCCGAACAGGACGGTTTCCTGCGGCACGAGTGCGATGGCGCCGCGCAGTTCCGGCAGCGTCATCGCACGAAGATCGACGCCATCGAACGTGATGCGGCCACGCTGCGGATCATAGAAGCGCAGCAGCAGCGCAAAGACGGTGCTCTTGCCGGCGCCGGAAGGTCCCACCAGCGCCACTGTTTCGCCGGGGCGTATATCGAGACTGAAATCGTGCAGCGCGGGGGCGTCCGGCCGCGTCGGATAACGAAATTCGATGTCTTCAAAGCGCAGCGCACCGCGTACGGGTTTTGGCAGTGCGACGGGGCTGGGTGGATCGGCGATTCCTGCCTCCTCGGAGAACAGCTCGTCAATGCGTTCCATCGCACCCGCTGCGCGCAGCACGTCACCCCACACGTCCGACAGGCCCATCATCGAGCCGCCCGAAAAAAACGCGTAGATCACGAACTGGGCCAATACACCGGTATCCAGTGTGCCCGCCAGTACGTCGAGTGCACCGACCCAAAGAACCAGGGTAATGGCGCCGAAAAACAGCGTCATCACGACGGCCGTGAGGATGGAGCGCGTGCCGATACGCTTTCGTGCCGTCGCTAACGCGCGCGCAATCGCGCTGCCGTAGCGGTCGCTTTCGATGCCTTCGCGCGCATAGGCTTTCACGGCTGATGCGGCGTTGAGTGTTTCGTTCGCGATCGCCGCCGCATCCGCCAGGCGATCCTGGCTCTCACGCGAAAGTTTCCGCACGCGACGGCCGAATATCAGGATGGGCAGCACCACGGCGGGAATCACCAGCGCCGTCAGCCCGGCGAGCCGAGGGCTCGTCCAAATCATGGCGGCAGTTGCGCCGATCAACATCACCGCACTGCGCAACGCTACCGAAATGCCCGAACCCACCAGGGCCTGCACCACTTCGGTATCGGTGCCCAGACGTGAAATGAGTTCGCCCACACGGTTGCGCTCGAAAAAGCCAACATCCAGGCGAATGACGTGTGCGTAGAGCTTCGCGCGAACGGCGGCAAGTGTGCGCTCACCCAACAGCGTGATGCAGTAGAAGCGTGCCGCGGTGGCGAAAGCCATCACCAGCGCAACACCAAACAATGCCAGGAAACTGCTGTTTATGGCCTGCGTACTGGAGTTGCGAAAACCATGATCGATCATGTGCCGCACGGCGGTGGGTAACACCAATGCGGCACCTGACGAAATGGCCAAAAACAGCAGCCACCCCAACGCCAGCATTCGATTGGGCCGCACAAACGGCCACAACAGCTTCAGCGAGCCGATGCGGCGAGGGGGTTTGGGATCGTTGGCCGGAGTTGTACTCATGGGGTCTCGCTGTATGCCAGTTCGAATTCACATGGGGCCCGCGGCAGGCGATTCAATCACTCGCCGCCGGGAATGGCTCCTCTGCGTCCGCAGCGGTGCGCCCCCGACGGGCGGTATGTCTATCTCGCAGGCGCAGGAACGGGCGTTCCACGCCATAGTGGAGCAGGGCTCCGAAAAGGAGAATCGCTGCGGCGTAGATCGAAAATGCGGCCCAGCCGTGTATCTGCGGGTGCGTGGACAGCAAGCTCGCGACCCGATGCATGGCCAGTTTGTGGCTGAGGTAAAGGCTGTAAGACATTGCAGCCATCCAGCCCGCTCCAGGGACTTGCCAGCGCCCGAAGCTCTTCACACCCGCCGCGGCGGCGACCAGAAGAGCGAACCCAAGTGCGAGCAGCGGAAAGCCGAACACAACCGGTGCAAAGGTGCGATCGCGAAACAGCCATATCGCGAAACCGATGACGATGAGTCCCGCGACAGCAAGCGTATTCGCGCGCGATTGCAGCGCTGCCCAGCGTTGTGGTTGATGCAACTGGATGGTCGCCACCAGCACGCCTGCCATCAATCCATCCATGCGCGTATATGTTGGGTAGTAAATACTCTCCAGATAGCTCTCGCCATGCACGGATGCATAGCCACGTATCACCATTCCTGCCGCAACGACGAACACGCACAGGCTGATGACAAGAGTGCGCGAATGGCGACGTGTCAGCCACCACGCCAGCAACGGAAATAAAAGATAGAAGTGTTCTTCGACGCATAGCGACCATGCGTGCGAGAAAGCCTGATTGTGCTGATAGTTGATCAGTAGATTGACCGTGAACGTCAGAAACTGCCACGCAGGCTGCAAGCCCGGTGCTTCGCGCCAGCTCGGAAGAAGCACGTAAATGGCCAGTACCGTCAGAAACGCGGGAAGGATGCGATAGGCACGGCGCTGATAAAACCCGCCCAGCTGTAACGGTTCGCCAAGGCTCAAAGGTTTGAGCAGCTGATAGCCGATCAGGTATCCGCTCAACACGAAAAAGAGATCGACACCCATCCACCCGTAACCGGCGATGGCATCGTAAGGGGCGTCAAGACCGCCGACGATCCAGGAGTGGAAAAGCATCACCCAGACGATCGCGATAGCACGCAACACATCGAGGCCGGGAAGGCGATGCATGGAGGTCCCCTCTGACCGGAACGTGCCCGTGCTTCATGCTCGGGCTCGACGTCGGGCCAGCATGCGAGTTTTCCGTAGAGATGGGTAACGCGGAAGGCGGGGTTCTGGCGTTTCGATGACGCGTCAGTTCAATCGAGTTCGTAGGCTTCGTGACGGCCACGGCTGATGTCGACGATCCGCGTTTTCGCATCGGCAACGGCATCGCTCGGCAAGCGCAGATGCAAGGTCACGCCGGTGGCATCAAACGTTTCCTGTTCGATGTCGGCACTAAAATCTTTCAGGCGTGCCTTCATGCGGGCGAGGTCGGAGAAATCACATCGCACACCAAGACGGACCATCGTTACGATGGGCGCGCGCTGAGCCAGTCGTAGGCATTCCGCTGCCGTTCCACCGTAGGCGCGCGCAAGCCCGCCGGCACCGAGCTTGATATTAGTATACCCGTGACATACCGAACCATGGACATGCGCCGCGAGTCGCATTTTCCAGGGTCGGACTTTAGGTGTCAGGATGTCCAGCAAAGGTAGGCCATTTCATGGACATTTCGCCTGGTTTTGTCCATGGGTAGAAGGAGGCTGAAGGTCATCCTTCCATCCTATCGCCAACGTTGAGCGGGCCGAAACATGCCGCCGGCTATCAGGGGCGGGCGGGCTCTCCGCTTAATCACACTCCTGCGTGCTTTACGAGAGTGGCTATGTCCCACTTCAATCCTGTCGCGACCCTCGACAGCGTAAAGATGGTCAGATTCTTTTTTCCCAGTTCAATTGGCCCGTAATAAGCACGATGCATGCCTATCGCATCTGCAAAGCTTTCTTGACTGAAGCCTAATGCCTCACGCCGCTTTCGAATCGCATTCGCAAGTCGCTTCTGAATGGTCGCCTTTTCCATGTCGCGACCGTACGAATATGCTACTTTTAAGACTACGCCCTTAAAGATAGGCTACTTATAAGTTTCAGGAGGCGACTATGGGTCTAAGACTTGTGGACGACGATCTCGACGTTTCCCTGGACCTGCCATTCAACGCCTCGGTGAGGGAGGCACTTTGCATTCAAATGCAGCGATGTGCCAATGGTTGCACCAAGCCTTCATTCGAGCGGCGAATAGTTGAGAGTTTGACTGCATTAATTGACATCGATCTAAAGCCTCCGTCGACGAGTCAAATCTCTTACGCCATAAGTATCGCCAAAGCGCTGGACATTGCGCTTCCAGGGGAGGCGCTTAGGCACAAGGGTTCAATGATCGATTTCTTGAGCCGTTATGCACCCATCTTCAAGGAACGTAGTCAAAAACCAAAACACGCATTCGACGAATAAATGGGTTTGTCTTGCGAAGACCGGTAACCATGACGATCAACTTCATTTTGCTCCTGGCCGAATCAGCCAACGATCCTACTAAGGAGCCCGAGGTGCTGAGAGCGATGCTAAACGCGCCGTTATACGCGCACGTTCCAGCGTCCGATGACTCTTCTCGTCTACGATTTATACAATTTATCAGGCGGGACAATGGCAAAACTGTGCTGCCTATTTTTAGCGAGCGATCGAAGGCTGACGAATCTGCTGCGGGTGACGTGCGTGTGATATGCATGCGTGGCCGAGACTTACTGACAATAACGCTTGGCGCGACACTGATGCTTGATCCTAATCATCGCGACTGCGTGTTCTACCCTGAAGAGATGGAGGCACTTTTGCGAGAAGGAAGCGCCGGCATGGCCATAAACCGCACTACCGAAAGTACGACGAGAGTCGCGGTTTCGTCCCCAAGAAACATACCTGCGAAAATGGCTTCTGCGCTTCGCTCGATGTACACAAAGCTCGGATCAGTGCAGCGTGCATATCTCACGATTGTCCGGATGGAGCACGATTTCCATCACCCGTCACTGTTTATCGTTGCCATTGCTCGAGTTGAAGAGCGAGAGCGTGTGCTTCGTGCCACTGTGGCGGCTATCCAGCCACATATTGAAGAGCCTGGATTACCCATCGATATAGCGGTGATAGCCCCTGATGAGGAAACTTCAAACTGTTTAACCAAGGGTGCGCGAATCTACCGAAAGATTTAGGCACCTCCACGTTCTTGCTTCCTAAGAGGTTCTAAGAATTTTCGAAAGTGTGTGCGCCGAGGAAATCGCACTAGCGGGGCGACAAAATTGACTACCTCTTCCTTGCCACATCGCTTGGCGTGTGACGTAGCTACGGCAGAAAGAAA
Source organism: Dyella sp. (assembly GCF_035486915.1). Taxonomy (GTDB): domain Bacteria; phylum Pseudomonadota; class Gammaproteobacteria; order Xanthomonadales; family Rhodanobacteraceae; genus Dyella_B. The sequence continues at coordinate 12,825 of NZ_DATHMR010000192.1, forward strand.
CCCGCCTATAACGGCGGGTTTTCTTCCACGAAGCTTTGCATCTTTTCTATAAACTTCGTTCCATAGATAGATTTATAGACAAGCTTGAGGCCGATCTTGTTGCACACGTTCACGGCTCTATTGTGGAACGCATCACTTTCAATAGACCTGTAGAAAATAAACAACTCAACCTCTTGACCTGGCCTAATTGCGGTGCCTGGGCCTGGCATTATGCAGTGAATGTGAGCGACATCGGTTAGTTTTTTGAATAGTTCGGGTGGCATCGCTTGCTTGTTCATGTCATAGCTGACACCTTCATAAGTTATTGCAAGATCTTTAACAAATGCGGGGCCAAGACCGTCATTGGTGACAGAAAGTGACACGGGCTTACCGATGGCGCGCGAGACATTTACGTCAATGTGTGGTCGCACAGAAAGTTTGTTGTGCCTTACCATTGCCAATGCTTGCCAGATCGACAGAAAGAAGGCGCAGGCCGCAACAAAGACCGAGCATGCGGCCATAATGTCTGAATGGTTCCAAGTCGTGAATTCCTTTACCAGTGCGGTTAGCTCGGGCAGGAATCCGGATGGTGTGCTGGAGCTTTGCGGTTGCAGAACATGTAAAAGCACCTGAGTCCCCTGTTTGGATGGATCAAGCATCGCCCGAGTTGCTGACTAACTCATGTTGATGATACGCCCCAACAGGATCATCAAAAATAGCCTTCATGGTGTCCATCGTGTGCGCGTGCGGGTTGTCCCTGATATTTGCAGTTGGAAAATACCATTAACCACCCTGGCGTTTTTTTTGCGCAGTATGCTGGCACGCGACCAACCGGACTAAGCACTAGCAGTGGAGCGACCATGACTAATTTTTCAGATGCAT
>NZ_DATHMR010000193.1:0-2496 GCF_035486915.1 Dyella sp.
CGCGCGGATGCCGAACGTGAATTGCTGATAGAACGGTGTGCGCCAGTAAACGCTCACGCCGCCGCCACCGCCGCTGGAGAATAGATCCACCACATTCGGGCCGATGTACGTGTTGAAGTAATTCTGGATATAGTCCCAACCCCACACGCTTTCCTGCGTGATCGATTCCACCGGCCCAGTGCCAAACGCGTAGCTGTAAGGCGTGGTAGTGCCGCCTGCTGCGGTGATGAACGGATCGGATGCGGGCGAATCGACGGTGAGTGGTGCACTAAAGTCGCCCGCGGCTGTACCCGTGCCGAGCTCGCGAACGGTGTCATAAGCGCCCGAATCGCCGGAGGCGGCAAACAACGACTGTCCTTGCACGGCCGCTTCCAGGAAGATTTCGTGGAATGCACGCAGATCGCCCGCGTCACTGGTATCGGTATCGCTATCGCCATTCACGATCGCGCCGAAGTTGAAAATCTCCGGTCCGCCCCAGCTCGTTGAGATGCTGTCTGCCACGTTATCCGACACGGCTTGTGCGAACGCATCGATGTAGCCGTTGCCCGCATTGGGTGCGTCGTACACGATGATGTTGGCATAGGGTGCAACACCGCCCGATTGCTCGACGTCGATCGACGTTTCGCCGCTGCCGCCGTCAATTGCGCCACCACCATCCACATGCACCTGCGTGATGCGGTTGGGTTTGGTGGTCAGGCCGATATCCGACCAGTAAGTCGTCGCATCGGCAGGATAGAAGTTCGACAAAGTTACGATGGCGACGGTCGATCCTTTGCCGACAACACCGCGCTGATACAGCGGATTGATGTTGTAGAAGTTGGCGACGTCACCCACGGTGTATTCCCCTGGCTCGCCCGACGCAGTCGGGTTGCTGCCGGAGGACTTCTTCAGCGCGCTGATCTTGCCGTTCTGGCTCTGCAACGACACGAATGCAGGCGTTGAGACGCGATGGGAGAGATACGTGCGCTCGTTGCTCAGACCACTTGCGGTAGCCACAACATCCGCGATCGATGAAGGGATCTGCGGCGTTGATGACGGCTTGTGGAAGTGGCGTCCCGTCTGGCTCGATACATAGTTGTGAACGGACGTCTTGAAGAGCGCGTTGAACTGGCTCAGTGTGCCACTCGTTTGAATGGCCAGATGGCTCGGTAACACCTGGCTGGTGATGCCTTGCTGCTTGAGAACCGATTGCACTCGCGCGATATCGGCATCTGTTGCACCGTATTGCGCAGCAAACTGCGCGCTGGTCAGAAACTTCTGATAGTTCGGATTGCCCGGCGTGACGGTTTGCTTGATGTAATCCTCCAGTGCAGCCTGGTTATGTAGTTTCAACACCAGTGTGACTTGCAGATTCTGGTTTGTCGGAGCAGCGCCCGAATCAACGGCAGGGGCGGCGCTGGCGGCCATGGCACCGGTACTCAAACCGGTCAACAGCAAGCTCAGGGATAGCGAAAGCGATTTGCGATGCAACTGCGCAAGCATTGTGTTTCTCCTGATAGGCACAACGGTTTGCGACACCGGTCACGCATGGGCAAAGACGTAGAAGCACCCATGCCCAGCCGGCGCAGCCGTTGGGCGATTAGCTGAAATCTCTACTTCCCCGCGACGTTCCCTGTCTCCCCTGAAGACGGTGTGACGTAGCTCTATCAGCCTATCGCGCCTTCCCGTGGCGGGAAAGTGCCCGTAAGGAATGTCGGTCTGACGGAATTGCATGTAGTCATAAATGGCTTTGTGTCGCGATGCCGCAAGATTTTTACCGACGGAACAGCCGTTTCAATCGATGTAAGTGATTTCCCAGGCGCTTGGTTGTTCGCACGGCGCACCGATGCACGTACGACGGATGGATGCTTCGCACTGCGCGAATTTTGTGCGCTTTCTCCTACATGGAGCGCGGGAAATTCCATATGCATCAATTACTTCTAAAAGTAACCTTCGCGCAAATTTTCAGTCGGTGTCGCGACGGTTCGCTGTGCGCTCGATGGAAACGACATACCAACCCTCAAGGAGTTTTCTCATGCGCAAGCTCGCAATCGTCGCCATCGCGCTGGCACTGGGTGCCCCCTCGACCGCTGCATTCGCCGATAGTGGCAATGCATTCGTCAATGCCAACCTAGGCAGCTCGAACTACAACATCCACACGCCGGCCAACATCGACGGCTACGATTCGTATCAGAACAAGTACGCTGCAGCCGGTGCACTGCGCCTGGGTTATCGCTGGGACAGCGTGGTCGATTACGGTTTTGAAGTCGGCTACGGCTACATGGGTAGCGCGCGCAGCAAGATCTACAACGATGACGGCGGCGTGCGTCTGAATCAGAAGAATCGTGGCTGGGTGCTTGGCGGTAACCTCAACTACAACATCACCGACCATTGGTACGTTTCGGCACGCACCGGCTGGTACCGCGCACGAAATATGTATTCGGCAAGCGTGATGCCGTCGGGCACCTACGATGTGCGCGGCAACTATACGGCGACCGGCGAGTACTTCGGCGTCGG
>NZ_DATHMR010000194.1:0-50561 GCF_035486915.1 Dyella sp.
GATTCGAAGGCATCGGATACCGACGCATCGCCACCGAGATGGCTGTAGTGCGTGATGCCCGTCAGCACCAGCGATACGGCGATGTAGAGAACCATGGCGACGGCGAGCGACAGCAGCACTGCGCGCGGCAGATCGCGTTGCGGATGCTTCGCTTCCTCAGCCGCTGTCGTCAGCGTGTCGTAACCGAATACGGCAAAGAACACCACGCTGGCGCCTGTGAGCACACCGGCCCAGCCGAAATGCCCCATACCTTGTGCATCGACCGTGCGCGCAGGAATGAAGGGATGCCAGTTTTCCGCGTGCACGTAGAAAACACCCACGCCGACCACCAGCAGCACACCAATCACCTTGATCGTCACGACCACTGTGTTGAAACGCGCGCCCCACTCCGTGCGAATCGTCAGCAGCGCGGCGACAAGCAGCGAAATACCCGCAGCGATCACGTTGAAACGATGACCGTCGCTCGGTCCAGCAATGGCTTGCGTGCCGTGCATCCCGAACATCTGCTGCAGGTAATACTCCATCGTTTGCGCACTCATGCTCTGCTGTGCCCACTCCGGCAAATGGATACCAGCCGAACCGAGCAGCACCTGCACGTAGCCGGACCAGCCGATCGCCACCACGGCAACGACCAGCGCGTATTCGAGCAGCAGATCCCACCCGATAATCCACGCGACAAATTCGCCCAGCACCGCGTAGCCGTAGGTATAGGCGCTGCCCGTCACGGGAATGAGTCCGGCAAATTCGGCGTAGCACAGTGCGGCGCACGCACTGCCGAAGCCGGCGATGATGAAGCTCAGCGCGACGGCGGGACCGGCGTTCATGGCAGCCTGTTGTCCGGCCAGAACGAAAATACCTACGCCGATGATGCCGCCGATACCAATCGCGGTGAGCTGCCACAGGCCCAGCACGCGACGAAAGTCGCCACGCTGGCCTGCTTCCGCCTGCAGCAGCTCGACGGATTTGTGGCGCAGCATCCGGCTCAGAAAACTCATCGGCGTGTCTCTCCAAGGCAAAGGCCGATGATAGCGAAAGGTGGATGCCTTACTTCAAGGCTATCGTCCTTTCTTTGGGAAGGCCGCATGCTGCATTGCAGCCAAGACGATGCCGATGCATCAGCCGAGCGCAGGTCTTGTCTCTGACGTATGCCGCCGTTCGTAACCGGCCACGCAGAGCAACGCCAGCGCACTGAGGCCGAACACCAAAGCGATCAGGATCATCGCGCGTGGATCCAGATGCGCAACACCAAACCATTGCCCGCTCATTCCCACGACAACGGCCGTGCCTGCGGTGCGAAGCAACTCGAGCCACACCCCTGCGCTGCGACCTTCCATTACGACGCCGAGTGTCCACAAACCAAACGTGAGATACACCGCATACAAGGCCGCTTGCGCGAGTTCCAGTTTCGGCGCGGCACCAAGGAAATGCACGCCCATCGCCAACATCACTACGAATTGCACGATGCAGTACGCTTTCCATGTGCGTGATAGCGGCGGGCTGTAACGTGCGTGCTCAATATCGAAATCCGCTTTCGGAAAACGCGCGGCAACATCGGCAGGCCGCCAGCCCGGCGGTTTGAACCACACACGCAACTTGTCCAGCCCGTTGCGTGCATGCCAACTGTCCTTGAGCATCGCCCAATACACTTCGACATTCGCCCACAGCGGGTTCCAGCTTTGCAGCGGTGCACGCGTGCCGTAGATCGGCGGATCTTCGTCGTTTTCTTCGACGAAGGTGCCGAACATGCGATCCCAGACGATCAGAATGCCGCCGTAGTTTCGGTCCAGATACCGATCGTTCACCGCATGATGCGCACGGTGATTGGACGGCGAACAGAACACGCGATCGAACCATCCAAGGCGATCGATCACTTCGGTATGCACCCAGAACTGATAAAGCAGGTCGATAAGCGCCACCACCGCAAACACCTCGGTGGGATAGCCCAGCAACGCCATCGGCAAATAAAACAACCAGCCGAGCACAAAGCCGCTGCCCGTTTGCCGTAGCGCCGTGGTGAGGTTGTAACTCTCGCTCTGATGATGCACGACATGCGCTGCCCACAGCACATTCACTTCGTGCCCGAAGCGATGAAGCCAGTAATAAAGCAGGTCATAGAGCAAGACACCGCTTACCCATACCCATACGCTATTGGCCGGTAACGTCCACAACGCCAGATGACCTGCGCACCAGGCATAGATGCCGATCGCGAAAAGTTTGGTGAAGATGCCAACGATCTGCGAAACCACCCCAAGGCCGAGACTGTTGATCGCATCGTTGATGTGATAAACATCGCGGCCACGCCACTTAGCGACCAGCAGTTCGATGCCGATCAGCACGAAGAAGCCTGGAATCGCCCAGGCCATGATTTGTTCCGGCGTGATCATCGCAAGCGTTGCCCTCTTCAAGCGTTGGCGCCCGCTCACCCGAACGGCCGACCAGCCATGGCTACGCGGTCAGTATATATAGCCGGGGCAACGATAAAGCAGCGCGAAAACAGCCGTTGACGGCTGTCCGCGTTTGAAACGTTAACGGCTTGCTAGTGGGCTGCGGCCTTCCCGGGCGTTTTCAGCGAGACGCTTCCAATCGCATAAAGCGGCCCGTCGATGGGCGCGGTAAAAGCCAGACACAGCGTGTGCTCGCCTTGCTGCGGAGGCAGGGGTGCATCGAGCGAAACCTTCCGTTCGCTGACGGCCGGATTGGGCAAAGGCAGCGTGGCGAGTGTCGGGCCATCGCAACGATCCAGATGCACCACCAGCTCGCCATAGGGCGTGCTGTGCGAACGCGACACCACCAGTTTCTGATCGTGTGCGAGCGCATAGTTGCGCTCCAGCCGCACAACATCGGCGTGGATGGCATTCACTCCATCGAGCGGTGCGGCCAGAAATTGCTGGCACGAATCGAAAACATTCACGGCATATACCGGCGCCATGCTGGTCGCATCCGGCATCGGTTGAATACGCAGGCGGAAATCGCTGCCGGGACAATTGGGTAGTTCGACACCCAGGCGCGTCAGCAAGCTGTCGTGATCCAGCACGCGCGTTCGCGCTGCGGCAAGCACGCTGCCGTCATCGGCAAATGTCTTCGCCGTGATCGTTACCGGCAACGCGAGGGTAAAGGGCTTGCTGTAAAGCGGCGAGTGAGTGTCGGGTTCGCGTCCGTCTTCGGTGTAGTGAATGGCACCGTAGCCGGCCTGATTTGAAATCGTAATGTCGGCGCGATCCGTCTTGAGTGCGGCGTTGGCATTAACACGAATGCTTGGCGCAAATGCACTGTCCGCGTAGTCGATCTTCTGATTCGCATAGCGTTCGAATTGCGCGGGCAATCGCGCCACGAAATCTTTCCAGTTGTGGGTCGAAGCTGGCGACCAGACAACTTCGCTCAGCGCATCGATGCGCGGGAAGACCGCGTGCTCGACATGCTGCATCGTTGGAATGTGCTCGGTCCAGACGTTGGCCTGCGCGCCGAGCACGTGCTTGGCCTGTGCCGCGCTCAACTGCGCGGGTATCGTATGGAAGGCGTAGATGCTGGCGAGATCGCGGGCTGGAATGCGGCCCGCCGTTTCATCGGGCAGATCGCTTTGAACGCCGTCAAGGTAGAGATCGGGCGACGGCGACATGACTACGTCATGCCCCATCTTCGCCGCCTTGATCGCGCCGTCCGTGCCGCGCCACGACATCACGGTAGCATCGGCTGGCACGCCACCATCGAGAATTTCGTCCCAGCCGATCATCCGTCGGCCATGCGCGGCTAGATAGCTGCCTACTCGACCAATAAACCAGCCCTGCAACGCGTCCTCATCCTTCAGATGCAACGCACGGATCTTGGCCTGCATTGCTGGCGACGCCTTCCATTGATCCTTGACGGCTTCGTCGCCACCGACGTGTATGTAGTGCGACGGGAATAACGCCATCACTTCGTCGAGCACGTTGTCGACGAACTGGAATGTCGCATCGTCGGCGTTGTAGAGGTACGGATTGACACCCCAATCGACGGATACAGGTGGGCGTTCCCCGGTCACGCCGATCTGCGGATACGACGCGACCGCAGCCTGTGCATGGCCGGGCATGTCGATTTCCGGTACCACCGTAATGTGTCGCGCCATCGCGTAGGCGACGACATCGCGAATCTCGTCTTGGGTATAGAAACCACCGTAACGCTGCGGCTCGCCATCGTGACCGGCGTCCGGCGGAATTCGCCATGCGCCAATGCGCGTGAGCTCCGGATAGCGTTTGATCTGAATGCGCCAACCCTGGTCATCCGTGAGGTGCCAGTGCAGCACGTTGAGCTTGTGCTGGGCCATTTGATCGATCAGCAGTTTTACGTCCGCGGCGGATTGAAAGTGCCGCGCGGAATCGAGCATTACACCGCGCCAGGCAAAACGTGGCCAGTCGCTGATGTGCAATGCCTGTACTTGCACGGCACCCGTATGCGCATCGGGCGTCAACAATTGCCAAAGGGTGATGCCGCCATAAAAAAGTCCGGCATCATCATGCGCGTCGATAGTTACACCGCGCGAGGTGACATCTAGCGTATAGCCCTCCGCTTGTGTCACGAGCGATTTCGGATCGCGCACAAATACGATGGCGTTAGCGGTAGACCCGCCTTCGACTATCTTCAAATGCAGACCGCGAGTACGCGCGAGCGTATCGACTAGATATTCCGCGGACCGGCGCGCCGATGCGTCCTTGGATGGAATGACGACTGGTGTGTTGTCGTCGACCGTGAACGAACCCTGCGCGGTTTGGAGCCGGGCCGGCAAAGGAATGATTGAAACGGGTGACGCTTGCACGAGGCCGCACAGTGCGAACAGGAAGATGGCGCCCGCCAGTCTCATGGCTTTATCCGGATAGGGGTGTTTCAGTCGTGTGGAAGGCTGACCGCATACAGATACCACGCATCGTGCGGCAACCACTGTTCGGTCCAGCGCCAATCGTCGTCGCGGCCCGTTTGCGCGTATCCGAGATTAAAAGCGATGCCGTCTTCATCATCAAGCCCTGCGGTGATGCCGTTGATGATGGCACCCGGTGCACTGGTGTACTCATAAGACTTGAAGAACATGTACTGCGCGTTGCGCTGGCCACTACCCATCAGCATGCTGGTGTCGTAGGGATTGCGGCCGAGTATCCAGTGAAGCTGATTCCACGCGTAGTTTTCAAGCTGGCTCCGGAAACCCGGATCATCGGCGAAAAGTGGCGCCGCCATGCGTGCCGCCGCAGCAAGCGACGCTAACCGCGCATTTTCGCCCTGCCACCACGGGGCAGCTTCCGTGTCGTGCGGGAAGAAGAAGGCCGTGCGCACCGTGCCATTGCCCATGCGCACAAGCTGTCGCGCATAACCGAACGGGTTGTTCACATCGTCCGTGACATGCAGCTCATACGCCAGTGAACGGTGGACCGCGTCGCGTACGATTTTCTGTTGCGCCGGCGTGGCGATGGATGCGTATTCCAGTAATGCGACGACTGGCAACCCCGCATCGGTGGGAGAAAAGAACGGTCGCGTCCCACTGTCGGCACGCCAGTAATCCTGCTGACCATAGTGAGTAGTAAGGCGCGCCATAAGATTGCCGGCGCGTTGATCGGCAGCTTTGCGCCATACGTCATCGTGCGTCGCGCGGTAAAGCTCGGTAGCCGCCAGCAGTGCGCAGTAATCGTCGACAATGTTTTCCACACCGTCGTTGATCAACTCCTTGTTGTGCGCATCCAGAAAGCGATACGCATCTTCGGCGGTGCGCAGGTAATCCTGCCGCTTGAACTCGCCATCGACATCCATGGTGCTGGCAAGCGCGAGCGCCGCGATGGCCACACCACCGCCCGCGCGGAAGCTGGCTTCATAGGCGTGCGGACCGCGAGCGGGTTTGTCCACCCGCTGCGTCGTGTCGTTGGCGCTCGTCTTGATCTGCGTGCGCCAATTGGGATCGCCGATCGCGCGATCCTGCGGCAGCTTGCCAATGCCTGGCGCATCGATGGACTGATAGAAGGAACCATCCGGCCGTTTGTCGCGTACAAGGAAATCCGCGCCGAACAGACCTTCATCCAACAGACGCCTCAGATACTGACTGAAATTCTGATCGTGACGCGCATCCAGTTGCTGCCAGCTTCGCAACAGGCTCCACACTACGAGCGGCACTTGCTGCGTATTGAAATAGGACGTCGGGTTTTGGTGCGACAGGTGAATACCGTAATCGCCGGTGGCGTCGTACCAGCCGCCATGAATGTCTAAAGTGCCAGGCTTGCCGTCCGGACGCGGCAGGTGGCGATCGGCCTCATCGATCAAACCGCTCGCGCGCTGACCTTTGAAGTAGTAAACGACGTTGGAGAACGTGTTGCGCTCGAACACGTTGTCTTGCACGAGAAATTCGTCGGAACGCACACATGTTCCGTGATCAAGCACCCGCAGGTAATAGCGTCCGGGCGTCTTGAGCGCGGAGAAGTCGGCGCGCCAATAATGTTGATCGCCCCATTTCACCACCGGACCGCTGTCCTGCAGCGTGCCGGTCAATACCGGCTTGTCATCGCTTGCATCGATGACCTGGAATTCATGCAGCGATTCGGCTGCGTCAACCGACACGACAGCTTGCTTCGAAGCGGTGAGTTCATAGCCCACCTGATCGACCAGCAATCTTGGCTCCGTTGCCTGTGCGTGAAACCCATACATCACAAGACCAGCGACGATACAGCGCACGGCGAGCTTCATGCACAACCTCCCAGACAGCGGATACCGCGATACCCATGGGTACGCATCGCGGCTCCCTGCTTATACATTCAACTTCCCAAAAAAAGGGACCTGGCAAGAGAGCACCAGGTCCTTGGCGGGGAAGAAGAAAGACCTTCGATTTACATAAACATCAGAACTTGAAGTGTGCCTCGAGCATGAACTCGCGACCGCTCACGTACTCGTTGAGAAGCATCGTGTTGTTGATACCGTCATATTGCTTGTACACCGAGTTCAACAGATTCAACATGTCGAACGACACGGAGAAGTTCTTGTTGAACGCATAGGCAGCTGACGCATCGAGTTCTTTGTAGCTAGCGGTATAAGCACTCGTTGCACCTGCTACGTAACCGCCAGCAAGGTACTTGCTGCGGTAGTTGTAGGAAATGCTCGCGCTATACGGACCTTGCTCGAAGTAAGGAGCCAATGTGTACGAGTTCTTCGAGTTGTACGGCAGCCAGTTGGCACCCTGGATCGTCTCGACGGTACGCGAGTCGGAGTACGTGTAGTTCGCACGAAGACCGAAACCGCTGTCGCCGAACGCCTGCTGGTAACTAATGGCAGCACCCTTGACCTTGGCGCGGCCGCCGTTAACCGGTGCGGTGACCTGGTATGTACATACGCCGGCAACGGTACACATGCCGTTGGCGACCAGCTGCGCTCCGGTCGGGCCCGGATAGAGCGTGCCCCACGAACCGTTTTCATGCGACTCTGGAGTTGTCTCCTGAGTAACGTAGTTCAAAACGTTCTTGTAGAAACCGGACAGTGCAATAACCGACTGATCGTTGAAGTACCACTCCGCAGAAATATCGCCATTGACCGAACGATAAGGCTTGATGCCCGGGTTGCCGGCGGTAGCGGTCAGCACCGTGTCATTGGCTTCGAAGAACGGAGCCAATTCGTTATACGGTGCGTAAGCGACCGTCTCCGACGCCGCACCACGCAGGATGAAATCCGGCGTCAGGTTGTAGGCGATGTTGAACGCCGGCAGCCAGTTGTAACGCGTGGTTTGCACGCCGATGTAACCGGTGCCGTTGGTGAAGTTGCAATCCCAGGGTACGAGGCCGTCGGCACCCGCCACCTGACAGCTGCTGGGAACGTAGTAGCCATACGAGTTGGTCTGGGTTTTTACCCAACGTACGCCCAGGTTGCCATGCAGATTGTCCGTACCGAAGTTGGCCTGACCATACACGGCCGTGTTCTGCTGCTGCACGTTGAACGTGTTATCCCAATAGTCGACAGGATCGTTCGCCGACAGCGGACCATTGTTCAGCACCGCATTGAAGATGCAGGTGTAGCCGCAGGTCTGCACATGCGACACCGAACTGCCGCCGAGGCCAATCGATGAAGCGCCCTGCAGGTTGGTCAAGCCGCCATAACCGATCTGGTTCAGCGTCATGTTCGGCACGCCGCGATAGATCAGCAGGCTCTGGCTTTCCCAGTGCGAGGCATAACGCGCGCCGACCAGCACTTCATTGACGAAGCCGTCGAAGTCCTTGCTGAAATCGATCTGCGCGTAAGAGTCGCGCGCGTGGTACGGCTTGTAGCCAATGTTTCCGCCGAAATCGTTATCGGCCCAATAATTGGGATTATTGGCAGTGGCGAGATTGGTAAAGTTGAAGCCGTTCGGGATGCTCCAGTTGAAGCCACCGCCGTAGTAGATTTCCTTGAACGCCTGGCTGATCACGTTGTTCGACGTGCTCACGCCCACCTGGCCACCCAAGCGCCAGCCATCGCCGTAGTACGTACCACGCCAGTCGATGCCCTTGGTGCGGATGTAGGAAGCGCGTGCATCGTTGTCTTCGAACGTATCGGCTGTGCTGGTGCACGATGTCGCTTCAAAGCAAGGCGTACCGACCTGGGTACCGGAAGTAACGACGCCATTGCCATTCGCCGTCAGGTGGGTAATACCCGCGTAGTTGAAACCGGCAATCGGATAGAGCGAAGTGTTGATGTTGTTAAGGCTATCCGTCATGTACATCATGCTGAGCGTGCTGTCGAAATGCTCGTTCGGCTTGTACTGGATGTTGACGAAGATGCTGTTGCGCTTTTCGATCTGCTCGAAGTTGGCCGAGTTGATTTCGGTCGGCATCTGGTCGCTGTTTTTCAGCTGACCGGAGGCCACTTCAGCGGCGATCGCCGGGTTCACGGCAGAGATGGCCGACACCGGCGTATAGCCGAAGATTTCCTGGCCTTCGCGTGAGGTGTCCTGTTCGTAGTGCTGTGCCGAAACGTCGACGCCGAAGGTCTTCGAATCATTGTGCCAGCTGTAGAACACCGAACCGTTCGGACGGTTCTTGTCCGTCATGTCGTTGTAGTTCGCTCCGAACGTACCGCTGACCGTGTTCGAAGGTACGTCCAACGGCTGCACCGTGTGCATGAAGACGGTACCGCCAAGGCTGCCTTCCGGCAGGCGGGCTTCGGGAGTCTTGTAGATTTCGAGCTGACCGAGAATTTCCGCCGGCAGCAACGAATAGTTGAAGCCGCGGTTCGGGCTATCGCCGTACAACCACAGCGCTTGCGCAACCGGGTGACCATCCAGGTATGACAGGTTCAAGCTCGGGTCGATACCGTCGATGCTGACGCGCTGCGTGGCGCCGAACAAATGGTCAAGCGTGACGCCCGGTACCTGTGCCAGTGCTTCGGCGACGTTGGTGGCCGGAAACTTGCCGATGTCGGTAGCCGTGATGGCATCGACGATCGCATCCGCATTGCGCTTGGTATCCATCGATTGCTGCAAGCTGGCGCGGATACCGACAACGGTCACCGTGGACAGCTGTTTTGCATTGGCCTTTTCGGCCTGTTGCTCGGTCTGCTGGCTGGCAGGTACGGCCGGTGCAGACGTCGTCTGTGTAGCGTCCTGTGCATATAAGGTGCCGGCAAAACATAGTCCGGCGAAGATACTCGCGGCTAGTAGTGTCTTACGATGTGACATGACTTCCTCCCCTCAGAGGCGTTTTCAGCAACGGAAAATGTTCGCGGCATGCCCGTGCTGTGTGGCGATTGGGCTTGCGCCCGGTTCAATTCAAAAAACGGCGTTTTCCAAACTTCACTCGACGCGCCCATCACTGAGCATGCTGACCGTCCAAATACAGGCCAGCGGCGCCGATGACCCCGAGCTGGCCGTGCTCCATCAGTCGTACTGGTACTTGTTGCAAGTAAGGACGCATGACGCCCTTGTTGAAAAAACGCTCTGCAAACGTGCTTGAAAGCAGCAAATCTCGGATCTGCGGCAGGATGCCGCCGGCAAGGTATGCACCGCCGCGTGCGCCATAAAGCAGCACAAGATCGCCGACAAAACTGCCAAGCAAACCGCAGAACACGTTCAATGCTTCGGTAGCTGCGGCATCGGATTGCTCGACTGCACTGCGCGTAACGTCCGCAGGAAGCTGCAGCGATGCCTTGACGCCGCGCAACGAGCAAATCGCGTTGTAGAGATTGACCAGGCCCGGGCCCGAGAGCGCGTGTTCGAACGACACATACGCACGATCGCGCGCAAGGAACCGCAGAATTTCAATTTCCAGTTCGTTGCCCGGCGCCAGCGCAACTTGTCCGGCTTCGGTGGGCAATACGGTGGCGTGCGGCTTGCCCGGCAAAAGCACCGCCGAACCCAAACCCGTACCCGGACCCATCACCAGCACAGGGCCGACCATTTGCGGCGCACTGGTTTCGATCACCGGCGTGGTATCGGCGTGCGTCATGAACTGCGTGGCGTAGGCCACGGCTTCGAAATCGTTGATCACCGCAAGCGTGGAGATGCCGAGCGTTTCGCGGATGTCGCGAATCGACACCGGCCACGGCAGGTTGTCATTGACGATGGCATCGCCCAGCACATAACCCGCACTGGCAACAGCGCAGTGGTCGACATGCATGCCAGGGCTGAGCTGGGAAACGAAATCTTTCAGCACCGCGGTAAGGCTGGGCCATTCGGCGCAGGCATAGCGGCGGTATTCGAGCACCGTGACAGGCCGATGGCCGTCCGGGCGGGGACTGACGAGACCAATGCGCGCATGCGTGCCACCGACATCGGCGGCCAAAAAGGCCAGTTCCGGTGACGGCACCGATTGCGCATTGCCACGTATGACAGCCTGAGCCACGCCCCCTCCTTGCGTTGATATGTCGTGCCTGCCCTGCGATTGCATGGGCGTTACCCCTAACGGCACGATGCTGGTGACGGAGTCTGGTCAGGAATGACAACGCTGTCAACAGGGTGTAAAGAACATCTTCAAGACATGTTTGCCGCACTGCGAAAGGCGATCTTTCGCGCCTGCAGGCCAGAATACGTAAATTAATGATTAATTTGATGTTTGGTGAGGACCACCCATGACGAAAGGCCCCTCCGTCAAAGTGCTGCGACGCACCACGAAAAGGTTTCAAATGAGTCAAAATGACGTACGTTGTCGGCGCGCGTTCTGTCCCGTCGATTGACAACGTTGTGCCTCAGGGACAATAAAGCTTGCTACGGTGATGTCGTTTGAACGTCATCGACATCGGGTCTGTCACGGGGAATCTTCATGTCGTCCACCACGTACACCGCCGACGCGCCACGCACGTCGACACTTTTGCCGATGATGATCATCGGTGTGTTGTTCTTCACCATGGGTTTTTTCACGTGGCTCAATGGGCCACTGATTTCGTTCGTCAAAGTGGCTTTTACGCTTGACGACATCAATGCATTCCTCGTTCCGTTCGCGTTCTACGTTTCCTATTTCGTGCTTGCATTGCCTGCAGGTGCAGTACTGAAGCGCACCGGCATGAAAAAAGGCATGGTGCTGGGCCTTTTCATCATGGCTGTCGGCGCTGCGCTATTCGGTGAATTCGTGCGTATTCGCATTTATCCGGGTGCTTTGACGGGTTTGTTTGTGATCGGCGCAGGTTTGTCGCTGCTGCAAACGGCGGCCAATCCATACATCAGCATTCTTGGGCCGATCGACAGTGCCGCTCAGCGCATTGCGCTGATGGGTATTTGCAACAAAGTGGCCGGTGCATTGGCTCCGCTGGCATTCGGCGCACTGGTGATGACGGGCATCGATACATTTCTGGGCCAAGTGACCAAGATGCCGCTCGGACCGTCGCGCGATGCGTTGCTCAATGAATTTGCCTCCCGGGTTTTCCTGCCTTACATGACCCTGGCCGGCTTGCTGGTGGTCATGGCGATCTGGATCGTTCTTTCGTCGCTGCCGGAAATCAAACCCTCCGGCGCCAACAGCGAACGCTCTATCGGTCACGCCAAGGGCGGCATCTTCAGCTTTCCGCATCTGTGGCTTGGCGTGCTGTGCCTGTTCCTTTACGTGGGCGTGGAAGTGATGGCCGGCGATGCCATCAACACGTACGGCCAGGGCTTCGGGTTGCCGTTGCAAGTGACATCGCATTTCACGACCTACACCATGGCATCCATGCTGGCAGGTTACGTATTAGGCACATTGCTGATTCCGCGCTTCATCTCGCAACAGAGCTATCTCGCTGTATCGGCGGTGCTTGGCGTGCTGTTCGCTATCGCCGCCTACGTGACGCACGGTTATGTCTCGGTCGCTTTTGTCGCTGCGCTGGGTCTTGCCAACGCCATGATGTGGCCGGCCATCTTCCCGCTGGCGATCAAGGGCCTGGGCAGCCATACGGAGCTGGGTTCGGCGCTGTTGATCATGGGTATTGTTGGCGGCGCACTGCTGCCCCAGGCATTCGTGCACCTGAAGCAGCACATCGACTTCCAGCTCGCATTCCTGGTTGTCATAGTCCCGTGTTATCTCTACATCCTTTACTACGGCGTACGCGGGCATAGCGTGGGCAACCACGCGGTCTGAAGGCATAATTGCGATGTCAGGCGCCGGTGACTCTTACCTGTTGACCACCACTCGACCCGGCGACTGGGCTACGATGCCCACCCGACACCCGGGAGGATTCCTGTTTGCACAGTCCAACCATCAAGGATGTCGCCAAGCACGCCGGCGTCTCGCTCAAGACGGTCTCTCGCGTTATCAACCACGAAGCGGCGGTTCGCTCGGAAACCCGCGAGAAAGTGGAGCGGGCGATCGAGCAACTCGGCTATCGCCCGGACCCTTCGGCCCGCAGCCTGCGCAGCAGTACGCACTCGTATGCGATCGGCCTGGTGTACGACAACCCGAACGCGCACTACGTGATCGACATGCAGAACGGCGTGCTGTCCGCGTGCCGCGAGCGTGGGTTCGGCCTGCAGATTTATCCGTGCGACTCGACAGCACCGAAACTGGCCGAGGAACTGGTCTCTTTGGTGCAGCGCGCACGTTTGGCCGGCCTGATTCTCGCACCGCCGATGTCGGAGCAATCCGCACTGCTGGCGACGCTGAAAGCGCACGATGTGGCGTTCGTTCGCATCATCGCTTCACGCGAAGATCCGAAAGACGGCATGCCTTGCGTTTATGTGGACGACCACGACGCGGCGTACGCCATTACCGAGCATCTGATTCAACTCGGTCATACGCGCATTGGGTTCTTGTGGGGCGAACCGCATCACCGTTCGAGTCCGGAGCGTTATCAGGGCTATGCGGATGCGTTGAAGGATTACGGCATTGCGATCAATCGCAAGCTGATTCTGCCTGGACGCTACGCCTTCGACGATGGCTTCCGCGGTGCGCGCAAATTGCTCGCGTTGAAGGAGCCGCCCACCGCGATCTTCGGTTGCAACGACGAAATTGCAGCGGGCGTGCTGGCCGCAGCACGTTCGGCGGGGCTGGATGTGCCGTGGGACTTGTCCATTGCGGGTTTCGAGGACAGTCCGTTTTCCAAACAAGCGTGGCCCGCGCTCACTACCGCGCGTCAGTCGACCAGCGAGATCGGCCGTCACGCCGCGCTACGCTTGATAAGCGGCTTGCAAAACCAGAACGCGGAGCCTCCGAACGAAGGCTTCATGCCCGAACTGGTTGTGCGCGGCTCGACGGCGCCACCGCGTCAAACCTGATGTTGCGTGCGACGCGCGCCATGCGCCGCCGCACGCATTCCTTATTCGTCATTTCACGCAGCGGACTGCGTCGTGCATCGGTTTTCGATGCGCCATGCGGCGCGCTGCGTTTTATTTCTTTTTCGGAGTCCCCATGAAACCCGCTCGCGACACCTTGATGTATAACGAGGCGCAGGAAAGCGCCGTAACGGTTGAACGTCAGCTCGCACAAAATGCGTCGCTGCTGAAATCGCTTGGCGAACGTTTGCGTGCCAATCCGCCACGCTTCATCGTGACTTGCGCGCGTGGCAGTTCCGATCACGCGGCGGTGTATGCGAAATACGTGTTCGAAACGCGTCTTGGTTTGGTCACCGCGTCGGCGTCGCCCTCCATTTCATCGATCTACAACACCAATCTGAAAGTGGATGGCGCGCTGTTCATCGCGATCTCGCAGTCGGGCAAAAGCCCCGATCTGCTGCGCAGCGCGCAAGCGGCGAAAGATGCTGGCGCTTATGTGGTGGCGATGGTCAATGTCGAAGATTCCCCGCTCGCCGGACTGGCCGATACGGTCATTCCCCTTCGCGCAGGTCCCGAGCAAAGTGTTGCGGCGACAAAAAGCTACCTCGCGACGCTGGCGGCTGTTCTTCAATTGACCGCGTACTGGACGAACGACGACAAACTGCATGCTGCCGTTGCGCGCTTGCCCGACGATCTTCGTCGCGGCTGGAATAGCGACTGGGGTGCGCTCGAACGCGGACTGGTCGACGTGCAGAATCTTTATGTCGTGGGTCGCGGCTTCGGCTTCGGCGCAGCGCTCGAAGCGGCGCTCAAGTTGAAAGAAACCTGCGGTTTGCACGCAGAAGCATTCAGTGCTGCCGAAGTGAAGCATGGCCCGATGGCCTTGGTCGGCGCGAATTTCCCCGTACTGTTCCTCGGGCAGGACGACGGCACGCTGGAAAACACCTTAGCCGTCGCTGCTGAATTCCGCGCGCGGGGCGTACGCGTATGGGTGGCCGCGCCCGGCGCGGAAGGGCCCGACACGCTGCCGCTTCCTGACGGCATTGAACCTATCGTCACGCCACTCTTGGCTGTGCAAAGCTTTTATCGCGCCGCCAGCGCCGTTTCACTCGCGCGGGGTTACGATCCGGACGTCCCGCCGCATCTGCGCAAGGTCACGGAGACTGTGTAATGCCGCCGAATCCGCTGATTGCTCTGGTCAATGGTCGCCTGGTGGGCGATCACGGTCCGCGCGAAGGTCAGGTGGTGTTGGTGCGCGGCAAGCGCATCGTTGCCATCGTGGCGCATGACGATGCACGCATTGGCGATGCACAGAAGCACGATCTCAAAGGCAATCTGCTGCTGCCTGGCTTTATCGACGTGCAGGTCAACGGCGGCGGTGGATTGCTGTTCAACGACGCACCGACGGTCGACACACTGCGCGGCATCGCCCAGGCGCATCGCAAGTTCGGCACGACTGGCATGCTGCCGACGTTGATCTCCGACACGGCCGAGCAAATGCATGCCGCGCTTGCCGCTGTGGATGAAGCGATCGAACAGCGCGTCCCAGGCATTCTTGGCATACACGTCGAAGGCCCGTTCCTCGCGAACGCTCGCAAGGGCATTCATAACGCCGATTTTTTCCGTTTGCCGGATGCGAGCGATATCGAAGTGCTCACCGCCCCGCGCAAGGGCGTGGTGATGCTGACACTCGCGCCGGATCAGGTGTCGCCAGCCATCATCGCGCGGTTGAGCGAAGCAGGTGTCGTTGTCGTCGCCGGGCATACGGGCGCCGATTACGCCACCACGCGTGCCGCTCTCGATGCCGGTGTCTGTGGTTTCACGCATCTCTACAACGCCATGACGCCGCTGGCGAGCCGCGATCCTGGCGTGGTGGGTGCAGCGCTGGATGATCCGTACAGCTGGTGCGGTTTGATTGTCGATGGCCATCACGTGCACCCTGCAACGCTACGTGTCGCCATCGCCGCGAAAACACCGGGCAAATGCGTGCTCGTGACAGACGCCATGCCGCCAGTCGGCAGCGACAATCCCACCTACATACTCAACGGCCAAACCATCGTGATGCGCGACGGCATTTGCCAAAGCGAAGCGGGCGTACTAGCTGGCTCCGGATTGGACATGGCCGGTGCCGTGCGCAATTCGATAGAGATGCTTGGCCTGCCGCTTGCCGAAGCGTCTCGCATGGCCAGCAGTTATCCAGCTGCGTGGATTGGCCTTGATCGCACGCATGGGCGAATCGCCGCTGGTTATCGCGCGGACTTTGCGGTGATGGATGATTCATTCACCGTGCGCGAAACGTGGGTCGACGGCGTCGCGTACCCCGTAGCTTGATTGCTCAGTTCGCACGCCGCTTTCGTAGATTGGGTTAACGCAGCGTAACCCAATCTACGCATTAGTTCATGCTGGTTACTGGTACACGCGCAGTCGATTGAAGATCCACGCGTAATACGACTTCACCAGATCCTTATCAGCACAATCGGCATACAGCCCGTTGCAGCGTTCACGCAACGACGTCAGTGCGGTGAAATAACGATCCATCGGCAATCCCGCCGCTTTCAGAACCATCCCCGGCAAATGTGCAATGTCGAGCATCGGATACGTTGGCAACGCCGTGCCAGGCACATTGCTCTTGATCATGTAATACGTCAGATAGTCCTGATACGGCACCAGCTCGGACGGCAACGTACGCGGCAGCGTGCGCATCAGATCGTCGAACGAAGGTTGGTGGTCGCCAAAATGCACCAGCACTGTCGGTTGCGCGCGATCGAGGAAATCGTGCTCGAGACCTTTCATCGCCACGTCCGAATCATGCAGGCGTTGCAGATAGGTGTCGAAGTTCAGCGCGGTGGCGTCGGGCAAGCCCTGCAGCAGATTCTGGAATTGCTTGGGCAGCGTCGACATCGGATCGTCGTGCGGTCCGTGCTGATTGATCGTCAGGACCATGATGAAGATCGGTTGCCCCGGCTTCTTCAGCTGATCGTAAACGCGCTTGGCCGCGGTGAACATCTGCGCGTCGGTTTCGTCCCAGTCATCCAGACCCAGTTCGTGCGCGCCGTAAAAGTGATCGACGCCGTACGCCTTGTAGGCATCGTGACCATTGAGGAAAACACCATTGGTCGGATAGATGGCGACCGTGGTGTAGCCAAGGCGCTTCAATTGCAACGGCAGCGAGTCGCGCACACGCGGCGCAAGCACGTAAGGTGCATACATGCCACCGGGCCCGAAGATGTCCTGCGGCATGCCGGTCAACGCAGCAAATTCGCTCACCCACGTGCCACCGCCAAAGGTATGCACGCGCATGACGCCGGTACCGCGTGTCTGCACGTCGGGCTTGAACATATCCAGATGGCATTCCGGCACGGTGCAATGCGTATACGGCGCCGGATCGAACGTGCTTTCTTCCAGCACCTGCACGATATCCGGGTATTGGCTGGCGTCGGTCGTACCGGGCGTTGTCGTATTCGTCGATTGCCAGTCGCGTGCCGCATCGGCATCGGAAGCCATGGCGGGCAGATGCACGCTGGAGTCGCGCAGATTGACGAAGAAGTTGGTGAGCGCCGCATCGTCGGACATCTTTTCCCACGCACCGCGCGCATGCACCTGCGCAAACGGGCCCGACGGAAGCAAGCACGCCCAGAATGCCAGCACGCAAGCCGCGATGCCGCCCACGCGCAACATGGCTTGCGGCAGCAAACCGAGCTTTGCAAATAGCCGGCGATCAAAGTGCCATGCAAGCCACAAGACAATCGGCACGGCGATGCCTACGCAGATGCCGACGCTGTAAATGTTCGGATAACGCCGCAGTGTCTCGAACAAACTGGAGTGCACGTAGTACACAAAGTCGGCCGGCATCAGCGGCGATTCGAGGTATTCCTGTTTAAGCACCGTGATCGCGCGCAGCAGCAGAAAGAGGCCGCTGCTGACCACCAATGCAAACGCGAGACGTGCAAACAGAAACAGTGCGACGCCCAGCACGCAAACCAGCAGCGCGAGCACAAACAGACGCTGTTCGAGTTGCGGCTCCTGCCACGCGGTAAACCACGCGCTAATGGCAAAGAACGCCCACGCGCAAAGCATAGTTGTGCGGTCTCGCGAGATGCGAAACGGATTCAACGGCATTGAGGGATTCCTCTGATGCGTCCGCCGTGTCGAAGGGCGGCGCACCGTTCTTGTGAGTGTCAAGGACGCGTCATTTTAGAGCCTTTTTATCGTAAAGAAGGGCCACCCAAACTGCGAAGGGTCACCTATATCTGCTAGGTTCACGCTGTTAACGCCCCGCCACGGAAGCCCCATGTACCAACGTTCCCGCCGCCTGACCGCCCTCTTTTCCGCCGTCCTGATCGCCGGTTGCGCCAGCCAGCCCCAGCCGCATACCACCGCCCCAGCCCCGAAACTCCCCGAAGGTTTGCGGGCGGATGTGGCGGTGCTGGAAACCACGGACATCCATTCGAACCTGCTCAGCTACGACTACTACAAGCAGAAGGCCGACCCGACGCTGGGTTTCGAACGCACGGTCACGCTGATACGCAAGGCGCGTAGCCAGTTCACCAATAGCCTCCTGTTCGACGCGGGCGACACCATTCAAGGCAGCGTTCTGGCCGATTACCAGGCGCAGGTGCAGAAGATCGGTTGCGGGCAAGAACTTGCGGTCTATCAGTCGATGGATGCGATCGGCTACGACGGCGGCACGATCGGCAACCATGAATTCAACTACGGACTGCCCTACCTCTCGCAAGTGACGGGCACGCCGATGAACGTCGATGGCGGCACCACGCAGCCGTGCGCCGGCCCGCATTATCCGCTGGTATTGGCAAACGTCGACAGCGTGCGCGACGGTAAACCGATCTTCAAACCGTGGACGATCATCGAACGCCAGATCGCTGCGTTCACACCGGATGGAAGCCAGCTGAGCGTTCCATTGCGTATCGCCATCATCGGTTTCACGCCACCGCCAATCATGCAGTGGGACAAACAGAACCTGCAGGGCAAAGTCACCGTGACCGGTGTCGTGGAAGCCGCACAGAAATACATGCCGGCAATTCAGGCGCAGCATCCTGATCTGGTCATCGCCATTCTGCACGGCGGCATGAATAACTCGCCGTACACGCCGGACATGGAAAACGGTGGTTGGTACCTCGCCGGTGTACCGGGCATCGACGTATTGCTGATGGGTCACGAGCACGTCGATTTTCCCGGGCCGCGTTTTGCGCACATGCAAGACGTGGATGATCGGCGCGGTTACGTACGTGGCGTTCCCGCGGTGATGGGCGGTTTCTTCGGCAAGGATCTTGGCGTCATTCGCCTTGCGCTGGTGCGGCAGCAGGATCATTGGGTGATCGACAAGACGAAAACCTTCAGTCAGGTGTTGCCGATCTGTCCGCCGATGATGGTGGGCGGCAAGCCGACGATTTCGGCATCGAATTGCGTGCCGGCCGACCCACAGATCGGTCAGGTTGTCGGCAAGGTGCAACAAGCTGCGATCGATTACGTGAACACGCCGATCGGTCAGAGCAAGCTGCGCATGAGCAGCTACTTTGCCGACGAAGGCGACATGAGCGCACTCGCACCCGTCAACGCCGCACAGATCGATTACACGCAGAAGGCACTTCCCGCTGCGCATCCGGAACTTGCCAACACGCCCGTGCTGGCTTCAGCGGCAGCATTCCGCACCGGCTTTGGCGGCCCGGACGACTACACCGACGTGATGCCTGGCCCGCTAACACTGCGCAGTGCCGCGGACCTGTACTTCTATCCGAACACGCTTAGTGCGGTGAAACTCGACGGCCATGGTTTGAAAGCGTGGCTGGAACAATCCGCCGAACGCTTCAACCAGATCGATCCGCATGCAAGCGGCGAGCAGAAGCTGATCAACGAAAAATACATCAGCTACAACTTCGATCAGATTCAAGGCGGCATCGCCTACGTCATCGATGTGTCCAAGCCGGTCGGTCAGCGCATCGTAAAGCTGACCTATCACGGCAAGCCAGTATTGCCCTCGCAGACATTCGTCGTAGTGACGAACAACTACCGCGCCAACGGCGGCGGTCACTTCCCGGGTCTGGATGGCAGCAACGTCGTGCTCGCTGCGCCGGACGGAACACGTGAAATTCTGGCGGATTGGCTGAAAGCCCATCCCACACTGAGTGCCAAGGATCTGCCGCACGCGTCATGGCATTTCGCGCGAGTGAAAACGCGCGGTGCCGTGGTGTTCACATCCGCCAGTGGCAAGCAATCCATTGCCGAAGACGATGGTCTGCACGGCATCCATCAACTGCGCGACAACGGCGACGGCACCGCGGTCTACGCGATCGATCTTTCGCACTGACGCAGCAAGGCCACTCCGTTCCGCGGGAAGCGACGCACTGATACCATCCAGTACGCCTTCCCTCGGAGCATTGCCGCATGAAATCACGGGTTTTGGAACGTGATGTGAGCAACGGGAAGCGTCCGCATCGCTGGCGGCGCATCCTGGGTGGAATCGCTGTGGGATTGATCGTTCTAGTGCTGTTGCTGGGCGTTGCAGGATTCACCTGGAACGAGCTGGTCACCCGTCACTATCGTAATGCGAATCCAGTGCCCGGTACGTACTACACGGTCGACGGCCATCAGATGCATATGTACTGCACCGGCACCGGTTCGCCGACGCTTGTCCTCGATTCGGGCCTGGGCGACGACTGGACGGTGTGGTTAAAAGTCCAGCCGGAACTCTCAAAGGTCACGCAGGTGTGCTCCTACGATCGCTCCGGGCTAGGTAGCAGCGAGGAGTTGCCCGGCGGTCACGATGCCAACACGCTGGCCGATGAGTTGCATGCGCTGGTGGGACAGGCCGGCATCAAGAAGCCGTTCGTGCTGGCTGGCCACTCCATTGCCGGTGTCTACATTCGTGCCTATGCAACGAAATACCCGACCGATCTGGCCGGCTTGATCTTCATCGATGGCAGCAG
Organism: Dyella sp.; assembly: GCF_035486915.1. GTDB lineage: Bacteria > Pseudomonadota > Gammaproteobacteria > Xanthomonadales > Rhodanobacteraceae > Dyella_B. The sequence continues at coordinate 20,587 of NZ_DATHMR010000194.1, forward strand.
CCCCGATCAGTTCAAGCGACTGCCCAAAGAGGTCACCGACCAGACCCCGAACTTGTTCGAAATGAGCTGGATGGTGCGTTTAGGCATTGCACGCGCAACGGGCCAATGCACCGAAGTCGTGCCAGGACTGGAAGCGTGGAGTGGTTGGATTTTTGCTAACACCTGCAATCCCCCGGCGGTGGATGCGGGGATCGAGGAGTACAAGGACATCGCCCAGTCCATGGACGAAACGCGCCATACCGGGCCCTTCGGTCATCTGCCAATCCTGATCTTTTCACAGGATCCCAATGGCTCTCCCACCGATCCGTCCACCCTGTCGCCTGCCGCGACCACGCAGATGCGCACCGCCTGGAACCAGATGCAGGAAGAGCTGAAGCTGCTGTCCTCCGACAGCCATCGCATCATCGCCAAGGGCAGCGGCCATTACATCGAGGTGGATCGCGCGGATCTGATCAATCGCGAAGTGCCGGTCTTCATCGAGCAGATCCGCAACGGTACCCAATCCCCCGATATCGGCGCCACCAAGACCGAATAAAGCCCCGTCGCGTGTCCCTGCCAGCGGTTCAGATACCGGCGGCAGATATAACCGCGACATGCCAATGTTTCATTAGCGAACAGTTGACGCTGGCTTGGAGCGCCGTCTATCTTCGGAGTCATGTCGCCACGTATCGCGCCAGCACGCATATTTTCCGCCCCGGCCAACGCCGGGCATGCTGGCGTTTTGACGACAACGACCACCACGATTACCACCACAACCGGAACCGGAACTATCGGCTCTGGGTGGGTAAACGTGCGCGACTAAGGTTTTATACGCAACGGCCCCGCCCTCGATGAGGCGGGCCGGCATATCCCCGAACCGCCAGCGAGAACGGGGCCTCCCACGGAGGCCACCATGGACAGCTGTGCATCACTCATCGCCGAACACCCTCACCGACTGCCGCCGCTGCAGGCTGCCAGTTCGCGTCGCCGAACTTTGGCGGTGGGGTTGATAGGCCCGGGACGCGTCGGCAGCGTGCTGTTGAATCAGCTGCGCCATGCGCAGGAACGCTTGGCGCGCGAAACGGGTCTGGAGCTCAAACTTCGCGGCGTGGCCGCGAGCCGGCGCATGTGGCTCGATTGCGATGATCCTGATCTCAACGCACGTCACGATGGCGCGCAAACGTGGCGGCCCACGGATCTGGATGAATTTGCCGCTTACGTTCGCGGCAACGATCGCCATCACGCGATGCTGATCGATTGCAGCGCGAACGATGCGGTGGCGTCGCACTATGCCGAATGGCTGGCTTCGGGACTTCACGTCGTGACGCCGAACAAACTGGCAAGCAGCGGGCCGCTTTCGCGCTGGCAGGCGATCCGTGCAGCGAGCAATCACGGCGGCCGTTTTCGTTATGAAGCGACGGTGTGCGCCGGATTGCCGGTCGTGCAAACCTTGCGCGATCTGCTCGATACGGGCGATCAGCTGCTGGCGGTGGAAGGCATGTTCTCTGGCACGCTGGCGTGGCTGTGTTGCCAGTACGACGGAAAACGTCCCTTCTCTTCCTTGCTGCGCGAAGCGCACGAGCTGGGCTACACCGAGCCCGATCCGCGCGACGATCTTTCGGGCATCGACGTGGCACGTAAACTGGTGATTCTGGCGCGTGAAGCCGGATGGCCTCTTTCCGTGCAGGACGTCGCCGTGAAAAGCCTCGTACCGTCCGAACTGGCAAGCCTCTCGCAGGATGAATTCATGGACCGGCTGGAGGACATGGACGCGCCCATGGCCGACTGGCTGACCAAGGCTCAAGCCGAACAGGGTGTGCTGCGGCACGTCGCCAGCCTGGATCGTGAAGGCCACGCCAAGGTCCAGCTGCATGTGCTGCCCGCATCGCACCCGTTCGCGCACACTCGCCTTACGGATAACATCGTGCAATTCCGTACACAGCGTTACCGCGATAATCCGCTGCTTGTGCAAGGCCCCGGCGCCGGCCCGGAAGTGACGGCGGCGGGGGCTTTCGCCGATCTGCTGCGCATTGCCGAGTCGCTGGAGGTACGTGCATGAACGCTCCGCTTGCTGTAAAGGCCACGATGTCCCCGCAACGTCTGCAATCTGCCTGTGCCGTCGCCTACGCCAGCGTGGGCAATGTCGGCGTGGGCTTCGACATTCTCGGGCACTGTGTGGCGGGGGCGTCGGATCGCGTGGAAGTGCGTCGCATCGATACACCCACCGTGCGCATCGCTGCCATCAAGGGTTGCGTGGAAGTACTTCCGATGGATGCAGCGCAAAACACCGCAGGTGCTGCGTTGATGGCACTGCGCAAAGCATTGGGTTTGCAGCACGGTTTCGAACTCACCTTGCACAAGGGCATCGCGCTGGGTTCGGGCATGGGCGGTTCGGCCGCTTCATGCGTTGCTGCGTTGGTGGCGGCCAATGCGTTGCTCGAGCGCCCGCTTTCGCGTGAATCGCTCTACGGCTTCGCGCTGGAAGGCGAAGCCGTGGCGAGCGGTGGACGTCACGGCGATAACGTCGGCCCCATGCTACTTGGCGGTTTGGTGCTCGCGACGCGCGATCGCCTGTTGCGCGTCCCCGTTCCTCCAACGTGGCATTGCGCATTGGTGCATCCACACGTCGTGCTCGAAACGCGCAAGGCACGCGCCGCGCTCGCGGGCGACTACGCATTGAGCGAGTTCGTCGCGCAATCGGCCAATCTCGCACTGGTGCTCGCCGGTTGCTGGCAAAGCGATGCCGACCTGGTACGCGAAGGTTTGAAAGATGTGCTGGTCGAACCTCGCCGCGCGCCGCTCGTGCCGAACTTTGCACGTGTGAAACAGGCCGCGTTGGACCACAAGGCATTAGGCGCAAGCATCTCCGGTGGCGGCCCCAGCGTTTTCGGCTGGTTCGAACACCGTGCCGATGCCCAAGCGGCTGCGCAGTCCATGCGCAGCGCGTTCAACGAAGTGGGTCTGGATAGCGATGTACTCGTTGCGCCTGTCGATGGGCCGGCCGCAGCGTTGATTCCCTCCATTGAAGGAGACGGACAAGCATGAGCGCAGCGTTACGGTATCCCAGCACGCGCGGCGCGAGCCCTGTCGCAACGCTAAGCGATGCGATTGCGGCAGGGCTCGCGCCGGATGGGGGTCTCTACGTGCCCGATCATTTGCCGACGCTGCATCCGGAGAGTTTTGATCCAGACGGAACACTGGCCAACACGGCGACGACGCTGCTTGCACCTTTTTTTGCGGGAGACAAACTCGCGCACGAACTTCCCTCGATCTGCGCCGAGGCACTGACGTTCTCCACACCGTTGCGCCCCTTGCAACGCCACCCCAAAACGTCCGTGCTCGAACTTTTCCACGGACCGACCGCCGCATTCAAAGACGTTGGCGCACGCTTTCTTGCCGCATGCCTACGACGCTTGCGTCACGACAACGACCAGCCGTTGACGATCCTGGTGGCAACCTCCGGCGACACCGGCGCCGCCGTCGGCGCTGCGTTTCACAAACAGCCCGCTGTGGAAGTCGTGATCCTTTATCCCGACGGCCGCGTATCGCCACGGCAAGCGCATCAGCTTGAATGCTTCGGTGACAACGTGCGGGCACTGCGTGTGCAAGGACGTTTCGACGACTGCCAACGCATGGTGAAAGCTGCATTGAACGATACGGCGTTGCAATCCCGAACGGCATTATCGTCGGCCAACAGCATCAGTCTCGGACGTCTGTTACCGCAAATGAGCTACTACGCGCACGCATCCCTGGCGTGGTGGCGCGAGCATCGCGAGCCGCTGAATTTTGTCGTCCCTACGGGTAATCTCGGCAATGCGCTTGCTGCGGTATGGGCACGGCAGATGGGCCTACCGATTGGCCAGATACGTCTGGCCTGCAATGCAAACGCAACGCTGCCGGAATTCTTTGCGGGCGACGACTATTCCCCGCGACATGCGATAGCGACGCTTGCCAACGCCATGGACGTGGGTGCGCCAAGCAATTTCGAGCGATTGCAATGGACATTCCCGCGACCGGACACGCTACGCGCGCAACTCACGGCGCAAAGCGTGGATGACCGCACGATCTGCACGACCATCGCGATGCATGCGCATGAGCACGACGAAGTGTTTTGCCCGCACACGGCGACAGCCATGCACGTGGTGGATGAACTGCGTGCATCGGGCGATGAGCAGCCTTGGGCCGTCGTCGCCACCGCGCATCCCGCCAAATTCGAAAACGTCGTGGAGCCGCTAGTGGGTCATCCGGTCGAGGTGCCCTCGTCACTTGCAGCCATGTTGCAACGTCCGGCCAACGCAGAGACACTGGCCGCCGAGGACAGTGCATTACGTCAGTGGTTGCTTGAACGCGCGGCGCAGAGCGTTTCCATAACCTGATCAGTCATCGAGCGACGCACCATGCGTCTGGATGACGTTTGCGTAAAATTTCGCCGACGCCTTTGGCGTGCGTTTCTGTGTGGAAAAATCCACGTGGTACAAACCAAATCGCTTGGAAAAACCCAGCGACCATTCCAGGTTGTCCAGCAAAGACCACGCGTAGTAGCCCTTGATGTTCACGCCTGCCTCGATGGATTCGTGCAAGGCACGCAGGTGCTTGCGCAGATAGTCGACACGTAACGGGTCCTGCACGACGTCGCTTTCGGCCACCGGCGGATCGTAGAACGCCGCGCCGTTTTCGGTAATGTAAATCGGCACGTTTCCGTAGCGGTCCTTAAACCACACCAGCGTGTCTTTCAGACCTTGTTCGTAGACTTCCCAACCGGTTTCGGTATGCGTCGTGTTGCGTTGATACACACGCTTGCCGATGAGCGGATACGCATGCCTGTCGTGCCGCACGACCGATCGCGTGTAGTAATTGATGCCCACAAAATCGACCGGCTGCTGGGTGAGCGAGAAATCATCCTGCGGAAAATCGGGCCATGCATCTTCGAAGATGTCTTTCAGCTCCGATGGATACGAGCCAAGCAACGCAGGATCGGCGAATTGCTCGTTCATGTACGCCTGCGCGCGCCGTGTAGCGGCCACATCCTTGGGATTGTCCGATGCCGAGTATTTCGGCTCGATATTGAAGACGACACCGATCTGATGTTTTCCCACCGCGCGATACGCCTCAATACCCGCGCCACTGGCACGCATGATGTTGTGCGCGGCAATCGGCGCTTCGTATTTGTTGCGATGCCCTGGAGCGAGCGCACCGTGCAGATAGCCACCATCGGTCACCACCCACGGCTCGTTGATCGTCGACCACAGCTTCACCCGGCCATCGAGCGCCTTGAAGACAACACTGGCGTATTGGGCAAACCAGTCGGCGCTGTCGCGATTCAACCAGCCACCGCGATCGTCCAGCGCCGCGGGCAGATCCCAGTGAAACAGTGTGGCGTTGGGTTCGATGCCGTTTTCCAGCAACTCATCGACCAGACGCGAATAGAAATCCAATCCTTTTTGATTGATACGTCCGGTGCCTTCCGGCAGCACGCGGCCCCACGCGATGCTGAAGCGATACGCCTTCAGCCCCAGCGCGCGCATCAGCTGCACGTCATCTTTGTAACGGTGGTAATGATCGCAAGCGATGTCGCCCGTGTCGCCATTGGCCATCATGCCGGGCGTGTGTGCGAAACGTTGCCAGATGCTGGGACCCGCGCCGTCGGCCAGCGGCGAGCCTTCGATCTGGTATGCGGAGGTGGCGGCACCCCAGACGAAATCCGTGGGGAAACGATAGCTGCGGCTCATGATGCGAAACTCTCTATGCCGCAGTGCGGCTTGATGTAACACAGTGTGTAACGAGAATAACCTGATACTGTTATCCAACGCAGTACTTCAGCACGTTTCCCGTTTCGCACGGCGCGATTGATCTCACGGAGTAATGCATTTCGATGGCCACTGTCCGCCTTGACCGAGTGCGCAAGATCTATCCCAACGGCCATGTGGCGGTAGACGATGCCAGCTTCGATATTGCCGAAGGCGAATTGCTGGTATTGGTAGGACCTTCCGGCTGCGGCAAGACGACCTTGCTGCGCATGATCGCCGGACTCGAAGCGATTTCCTCGGGCACGCTGAGCATTGGCGGCCAGGTCGTGAACGATGTCGCGCCGAAGGATCGCGATATCGCAATGGTGTTTCAGAACTACGCGCTGTATCCGCACATGACGGTTGCCGAAAACCTCGGCTTCGGTTTGCGCTTGCGCGGCAAGCAAGCCGACGATATCGATCGACGCGTGCGCGATGCCGCCCGCCTGCTGGAACTGGAGAACCGGCTGGATGCCGTACCCGCTGCACTTTCGGGAGGACAACGTCAGCGTGTCGCGCTGGGACGCGCACTGGTGCGTGAGCCGAAGGTGTTTCTGCTCGACGAACCACTGTCCAATCTCGATGCCAAGCTGCGCCTCTCGATGCGTGTGGAGATTGCGCGACTGCATCGGCAACTGGGCACCACGACGATCTATGTGACGCACGATCAGGTCGAGGCCATGACGCTGGGACAACGCATCGTGGTGCTGGATGGCGGCAAGATCCAGCAGATCGACACGCCGATGAATCTTTACGACAGGCCTGCTAATCTTTTCGTCGCCGGGTTTCTTGGGTCGCCAGCGATGAACCTGTTGCGCGGCACGCTGCAACAAGAAGACGGCTGGCAATTGGTCATGCCCAATGCCACGGTGCCGCTTGGCACTTTGGACGCGCGCGCGGGGACGTTGAAGCCTTGGCTGGGCCGCCATGTCGTTGTTGGCGTCCGCCCCGAAGACCTGCAACCCACCTCGCACGCGACGGCCTTGACTGCCGACGTCGAAGTCGTCGAACCGATTGGCAACGAAGTGTTCCTCAATTTGCGCCTTGGCGATCAGGCGCTCGTTTCGCGTGTCGCGCCATCGCAACACGTTACGCCCGGCAGTGAGCTGTCTTTTCATATCGACGTGGAGCGCATCCACTTTTTCGATTCTGAAAGCGGCGCACGCATCGCCTGATGGCCGTTGCGTCGTCAGCGTCGTGCGAATGGCGCGAGTCATCATCATGGCGGGCCGCCTATCCCTTCACGCTGCCGATAAGCAGCCCTTCCAGGTAATAGCGTTGCAACGCCAGGAAAAGCACTAGCACGGGCAGCACGGTGATGACGGAGCCTGCCATCATCAGCTCGGTATCCGTTGCATGTTCGCGCGCCAGCGATGCCAAACCCAGCGGCAACGTGTAATGCCCTTGCCCTGTCAGCACGATCAGCGGCCACATGAAGTCGTTCCATGCGGTGAGAAAGGTAAAGATTGCCAAGGTCACCATGATCGGCTTGAGCAGCGGCAGCACGATCTGCAGAAAGATGCGGAACTCTCCTGCACCATCGATGCGCGCAGCTTCCATCAATTCATCGGGTATACCCCGTGCGTATTGGCGAACCAGAAAAATGCCAAATGCCGTGGACATGGCCGGCACGATCACGCCGCCGTAGTTGTTCACCAAACCGATGTACTTGAGCATCAGGAACAACGGCAACATCGCTACCTGCGCCGGAATGACGAGCATCCCGACGACTGTCTTGAATAGCCGCTGCCGGCCGGCAAAGTGAAGCTTGGCAAAGGCATAACCGGCCATGATATTGATTGCAAGCGAAAGCACGGTGATTGCCGTAGACACGAACAAGCTGTTGAGCAGATAGCCGCCTACGCCTGCACGAATGAAAAGTTGCTGGTAGTTGTAGAAAGTGGCGTGCGCGGGCAACAGCGGCGGCGGCAGCGCGCTTGCTTCGCTGGGCTGCATGAATGACACCGATAGCATCCATAACAGCGGAAAGAGCGCGACGATCGTGCCGCCGATCAGCAATCCGTTAACGACGATCCTGGCCATGCGCGGCATCACGCTTCATCCCCACGACGACCAACGCGCAGCATAAGAACCGTCACAGCGAACACGATGATGAACAGCAAGAACGCAATCGCGGAGGCGGACCCCATGTTCCACCATTTGAACCCTTCGTCGTACATCACATAAAGCACGCTCGTCGTACTTTCCAGCGGACCGCCTTCCGTCATCACATACGGTTCTGCGAACAACTGAAAATAGCCCGCTACAGTGAGGATACCGACCATCAGCAAGGTAGGTCCAAGCATGGGCAACGTGATATGGCGGAATTGTTGCCAGAACGATGCACCGTCGATGCGCGCCGCCTCATACAGTTCGACGGGTATCGCCTGCAATCCTGCCAGGAAGATGATCATGTTGTAGCCGAAGTTCTTCCACACCGCGAAAAGAATGATCGCCGGCATTGCCCAATGCGGATCGCCAAGCCAATCGATCGGATGGATGCCGACCCATCCGAGCGCGACATTGATCAATCCGTACTTGGTGTTGAAGAGATAACGCCAGACCACGGCGACCGCGACCACAGTGGTAACCACAGGCGCAAACAGCGCAGTGCGGAAAAAAGGCTTGCACCGTGCGAGTGGCGAATTGAGCAGCAACGCAGCGCCCAGCGAGACGAGCATCGACAAGGGCACACCCACTGCCACGAAATAAAGCGTATGTCCAAGTGCCGACCAGAACAAAGGCCTATGCAGCAATTCGATGTAGTTGTTCAAGGCGATGAAGCGCAGGTTGTGAATATCGGCCAGCGCATACAGGTCGTAATCGGTGAAGCTGAGGAGCAAGGCGGCGATAACAGGTAGAAGAAAGAACACGCCGAGAATCACCATGGCCGGTGCGAGAAACAGCCACGCAACACGGTGCCGATTCATGGGCGCCCTCCTATCGCAACCTGATTGTGATCGAGAATCCAGCGCCGTTTTTCGAGAATGCGGTCAGTGCGTCGATCCATCTCGGCGGCCGCCTGATCGACAGTCAGTTCGCCCGCGGCAGCCTGGGCCGCAACCAGTTGCATCTCATTGGCGATGCGCTCCCACTCCGGAACCGGCGGCGTGGGCTTGACGTCGTCAAGTTGTTCGCGGAATGCGGCCGCCTTGGGATCGTCGTGCAGGCTGCCGCTGGCCCACGAGCTACGGCGTGGCGGCATATCGCCAAGCAGTGCGTAGAGATGCTCCTGGACTTCGGGACGTGAAAGGTATTCGATCAGTTTCCACGCCGCGTCCTTGTGTGTGGAATTGCGGAAAACGACGAGACTGGATCCGCCCGCTACCGATGCACCGGGACCATCGGGACCAGGCAATGGGGCGGTGTTCCAGTCACCTTGTTCGGACGCAGGAAGACGCTTGCGAAATTCGCCGATGTTCCAGGGACCGGAGAAGTAAAAGTCATACACGCCACGCCCGAATTCTGACCACGGATTGCCCGCTTCGACATTCGTGATGTCGGGTGCCTCGTGCAATCGGAAGGTATCGACGTAAAACGCCAATGCACGCTTGAAACCGGGGCTTTCGAAATTGCCGTAGCGGCCGCCGTCGCGCAGCAACGGATCTGGCTGCTGCAGCGCCAACGACATGAGCTGCTCGTATTCGTTGGTCGGCAAAAGAATGCCGTAGACGCCACGATCCGGATGACTCAATGCAGCGAGCATGCGACGCCATTGCGCCCAGTCGCGCGGCGGCGCATCGAAACCGGCTTCTTTCAGAAGATCGTTGCGATAAAAAAGCAGGCGCGTATCGACATACCACGGCACACCGTACAAACGGCCCTCGTAGACATTGGTATTCCAAATGCTCGTGAAGTAATCGTTCGGCTTCACAACCGGCGACTGGGCGACACGCGTTTGCAAAGGCTCCAAAGCATTCAGTGTGACGAACTCAGGCATCCACGTATTGCCAAGTTGCGTCATATCAGGAATGGAATCGCCCGCGAACGCCGTGAGTAGTTTCTGATGCGCTGCAGACAACGGTAGTTGCTGCAGCACGACATGGATATTGGGATTCTCGCGTTCGAACTGCGGCAGCAATTGTGTCATCGCTTCGCCTTCGCGCCCGAACGTCCAGAACGTCAACGTGTTGGGATCGATCCGATGCGTACAGCCCACCATCAACGACGCAAACACACATGTCATAACCAGCGCCCAGAGCGACATCGTGATGAAGCCATCTCGCAGGCGATGTTGGCGCATGGCTAATTCGTCGCCTGGCTCAACCATCCACCCGTGAAACCGGCGCGCTCGAGCCCTTTGCGGATATAAGGATTCTTGCGCATTACGCGCCACACCAATCCGCTGCGCCAGTTCTCGATCATCAGCACGATGGGCCCCTGGTCGATACCGAGCTGCATGGTCTCGAACCACCCCTTGCCGGCGACGTAACGGCCATGTTCCGGTGTAACCGCGCCATCGAAACTGGGATCGAACGCGTCAACAAATCCGTATTTGTCGTAGACGTAATCGCCATACTGCTCCTTCATCGCCTGCAGGGCAGGAACCACGATTTCGGGTGCAAACGCGATGGAACCACCGGCCGCCGTAGGCGCGATGGTGCCGTCGTCCGAAATATAGTCGAGTCCGGCGCCGCGTGCCGAATAGCCGAAGAACTCGCGCGTCGTGCCATCGGCGATTTTGAAGGTGAAATCACCCGGACCATTGCAGGCGGTCAAACCCCAGATATTGGCGCCGTAGTCTTTCCAATGCGCCGGATTGGCGATCGCATAGGCGCGTTGCGAATAGGTCGCGCGACGGCCATTTTCAAAGTAATCCAGACCATGCTCGCGGCTCCATGCGTCACGGATACCGCGAAAATCGACCCACGATTCGCTGTATTGATGACCGAATAGCGGTGAGAAATTCAGGAAGGTTTGGCCCTCAAACGTGCCCCAGTCGCGAGGATACGTTGCTGTCCATGCGGACCATCCATCGCTGCCAATGGCGTGCGTGGGCGAGCCCAATGCGAGGATGTAGACCAACTTACCCTCGTCGTAACCTTTCCAGTCGGAAGGAATGAACTTGCCGCCCGGTGTCCAGCCCATACTGATGAGCGGCGCGCGTGGTTGCATCCATGTCCAGTCGACGCGGCGATAGATCGTGTCGGCCAGTGCACGAATTTCCTTTTCTTTCGGCGTATCGCGGTCGTAGTAGGACTGCGCGAACAACACGCCACCCAGCAGTAGCGTGGTATCGACACTGGACAACTCGGTTGCACGCACAAACCGCTTGCCGGTTTGCATGTTGAGGAAGTGATAAAAGAAGCCGTGATAGCCCGACGCATCGTCTTCACTAGCGTCTTCGTCGGCATTGGCGAAAAAGCGTAGCGTCGCCAGTGTGCGATCGATAGCCTGATCGCGCGTGATGTAGCCACGCTCAACGCCGATGCCATAGGCCGTCAACCCAAAGCCCACCGATGCGATGCTCGAAAACCGATCGTCATTTGCGCTGCCCGGCCAGTGATCGGGAATCAAACCATTGGACGGGTTGGCGCTATCCCAAAACCATTGGAACGTGCGCTTTTCAAGATCAGCAACCATCGCCTGCTCACTTGCAGGCAGTGTGTCGAAGGTTGCGGTGTTGGTGCGCGCCAGTGCTGGCGACGACCAGCTGCTGCCGATCGCCAGCGCGGCGACCAGAACGCTTATGAGTGCATGTCGAAATACGTGAGTGACCATCGTGGGGACGACTTAAGAGTGGAAAAGTTGTGGCGGTTCGAATCGATGGCTCGGTTTTCGCCGGGACGCGCTGCGGTCCGCGAAACACACAGCGCGCCCTTGTCCGGGGCAGAACGACATCCGTGCAGTGTTGCTCCTTTTCCACTCCGATCATGAGCAATCGGCGAGGGGACGAGACTTTCCTTGCGTGTCAGACGACAAAGCTCGCACGAGGTGAGCTTTGTCCGTTTCAGTACTTCAGAACTTGATACCCAACGTCAGCTTGACCTCACGCGGCGTACCCAGGATGTTGCCGGTTGGATCGTAGGTCACCGGAGTCCGGTTGAGCACGCCATTGGAACCGTAGTTGGTGCTGTAATCGCTGTAGTTGTTCCAGTTGAACGCGTTCAGCAGATCCAGGCGTACGTAGCCGTTGAAATTGCCATAGATCTTGAAGTTCTTGGTGACTTGGAAGTCGATCTCACGATAACCAAAGATCGGCCCACCGATCAGGAAATGCGAACCCGGCGGTGTTGCAGAGTACGGAAGACATCCACTCGGCGTACTGGTGTCGTTGAAGCATGCCAAGCCAAGACCGGGGATCGGCGTCGCGAGCACGAGCTTGGAGCCGAACAACAAACCCCAGGGACCATCGAGCGATCCGGTCATCACCAGACGATGCCTGGCGACTGCCGAGCCGATGAAGGGATAGTCATGGATAGTTTCTTCATCGAATGCGTATTGATCGGTGACGTCCTGACTATCGTTGTTCTGTAGCGCATGCGAATAGGTGTACGCAATCGTCATACCCCAGTGCGATTCGGGCGTGTATGGTTTTTCCGCCGAAATAAGTAGCTGGGTGTTCTTCGTTTCCGCACCGTTGTTGGCGATGATCAGGTTGCCCCAACCCGGTATGCCATCGTTCCAAGGCTGGCTGCCGTTCTCCCAGAACGAACCATTCGCATAGCGGTTGCCAAGCTGGTAGACCAGACCGTTGTAGCTGTTGACGCGTGCCACGGTGACATCGGTATTCCACTCACCGATCTGGTTGCGCATACCCAGGCTTATCTGATCCGAATACGGCGTCTTCAAATTATTGCTTACCATGTCGACTTCGCGACCCGCCGTGGTGGCAGCGAGCAGGCTTTGCAATACGTTTAGCCCGCCGTAATAGGCAGGATTCCACGGAATGCAGCTCGCGCTTGGTGTGCAAGGGTTAATCGGGTTCTGGAACGTGATCGTCGGCTCGGCGAGCGCCAGCTTGGTCTGCTCGAGCTGCAGGAGCTCATACAGATTGCGGTCGTACGAGCGTCCTGCGCCACCGTGGAAGACATGTGCCTGATCGCCGTTAAGGTCCCAGGAAAAACCGAAGCGCGGCATGAATTCGTTGTCCTGCGCGTTTCGATTGTGACCATTGCTGATGTAGTTGCCGATGTTGACGCCGCCCAGTGCGAGCGACTGCGCGTAGGTTTGTCCCGGAGTCGCGCCGGGATAGGGATTGGGCGCGTTGAGCGCATTGACCACCGCCTGCGGTGTCACCCAGTTGAGATACGAGGGAGTCTGCTCGTAGTCCCAACGCAGGCCGAGGTTCAGCGTTAAGTGATCATCGACTGTCCAGTCGTCCTGGATATACGTACCCAGCTGCCTGTCCGATGTGCGCACGGCGGGGTTGGTGCCCGGCAGCGCGATCGGAAATTGCACCTGATACGGATCGGCTACCGTGCCGGCAGGCGTCACGTAGTAAAAGAACTGCGGGTTGTAGTTGAAGGCATCCTGCGCGGTCAGCGACACCAACTTGTAACTGACACCCATCTTGATCACGTGGTCGCCATGCCACTCGAAGTCGTTGAACGTGAGATCGTCCGAGAGCGACGGACCTTTCTGACCCTTGTCTTGTGCTGCCAGTGGCGAAGCAGGGCCGACATCGAGAATCTGCTGCGAACCCTCGGACGGGGTCGTGAAGTAGGCGGCGCCATTGCCAAACTCGACCGGTGTCGGCTTATAGAACGCGTTTTCGTATGTGAATTGCAGGCGGTTGAACCAGCTGTCGGCACTGTGATCCCATCGAATATCGAAGCGCCGGTCGTAGTTGATCAGGTTCACTGCGGTCGATGCAGCCTGACCTGTTCCGGGACCGCTGATCGCCGATTCGTCGCGGAATTTGCCGCTGGCTTCAAGGCGATCGCGCGTTGTCGGCTCCCAATCGAGTTTGGCGAAGTAGAGATCTTCCTTGAACGGCAAACTGCTCGGTCCGAGTTGCGCCTGCGCGCTGGCCGGCAATTGGGGAACGAGGAATGAGTCGTTGCCAGGCGAAACCGCGATCGGCGTGTCGTATTCCTTGCCTTCATAGGCGACAAAGAAGTGCGCCTTGTCCTGAATGATCGGACCACCGAAAGAGAAACCGTATTCCTTGTCGTGCGAAGGTTGCTTCTTGTCTGCCGCTATTTCGGAAGGTGTTTCGGCGCGCATCCAGGTATCGGTCCAGTCACCGAACAACTCGCCGTGGAATTCGTTGGTACCGGACTTGGTTTCTGCGGTGATGGCTGCGCTGGAAATCTGATCGTATTCGGCCTTGTAGTTCGACGTGATGACCTTGTATTCGCCAATCGCCAGCTGCGGGAACGGATTACCCTGACTCGATGTCTGGCCGGTAATGCCACCTGGCAACACATAGTTCTTCTGGCCCACGCCATCGATGTATACGTTGATGGCAGACGGCGCCTGCGCACCCGCCTGCAAACTGGTGTTGCCGTTCTGCTGCACGGTGAACACCATGCCCGGCACGGTATCGGCGAACTCAAGGAAGTTACGCGTGATTTGCGGAACGGTCTCGATCTGTCGCTGCGATACGGTGTTGCCGACTTCCGACGTCGTCACTTCCGTCAACGTGTTGGCATTGACGGTAACAGCACCGAGGTTCTGGGCATTGACGGCATTACCCGTCGCAGCCGCTTTGGCGGCGAGATTGAGTGTCGCGGTGGAGGCAACCGTCAACGTGACAGTCTGCTCTGTGCCAGGACCCGCATCGACGTTGTACGTACCGGGAGGCAGGCTGACCAATGTATACGAGCCGTCTGTACCGGCTTTGGTGACGCGCGTATAACCCGTAGCGACGTTTTTTGCCGTCACGGTGGAGCTGGGCGCTGCCATGCCGCGCAGATTGGCATCAGCGCTTTGCGCGTAAGACACCATTGGCAATGCAGCGGTAGCGGTGACTGTCGCTGCGATAAGCCGCGCCAGCAGTAGTTTCTTGTAATTCGATACAGCGTTCATGCTCTCCCCTCCCGGACAATTCACTGTGGATGTCGTTATGTGCTTGGCGGTCGTTTCCGCTTGCGCGGCGAAGGGGCCACACCAGCGTTAGCACCGCAGGTTTCTCGTACGACGATGTCGCATCCCAGCGTCTGTACCGATGCCGGCGTCGTGTCGGCCGGGTCCAGCAAGGCAGCAAGGCGCTCCAGCGCAATGCGGCCGAGATCCGCGATACGCACCTGCACCGTGCTGAGCGGCGGCGTGACGTATCGAGCAATGAGAATGTCGTCGAAACCGGCCAATGCGATGTCCCCCGGTACATCGACATCAGCCTCCTTGAATGCGTAAAGGCAGCCCACGGCCATCATGTCGTTGGCGGCAAAGACAGCGTCGGGGCGTTTTTTCTGCGCGAGCAATTCGCGTCCCGCGCGATAGCCGGATTCTTCGGAGAAGTCGCCGGCCACGATGTTGAGCGGCGCATCGGGCGCGTATTTGGCCATGGCGGCGCGATAGCCTTTATCGCGTTGCTGCGCGTCGAAGTTGTTCTTCGGACCGGCAATGAACGCGACGTTCTGCCGACCTTTGTCGATGAGGTGCTGCACCATCGCCATCGCGCCCGCACGGCTATCGATGTTGAGCACAGGAAAACGCGTGCTTTTGACGGGACTGTCGAGCAATACCGCGGGCAGATTGGCGGGCAGATTGTCCTCAAGGAACGTCGCATCGACGTACTCCGAAAGAATCAGCATGCCGTCTACGCGACCACGCATGGCTCTTACGGCCGCAGCGGCTGCTTCCACGCCATCGTGTGAACTGGACACCAGCAGATGCAGCCCGCGTGCACGCGCTGCCAGATCGATGCCGCGAATGAGTTCGGAGAAGAACTCGCCATACAGATCCGGCAACACGGCACCGATGGTGTGCGTGCGTCCTGTGATCAGACTGCGGGCGGCATTGTCGGGTACGTAATGCAAGCGTGCGGCAACTTCGCGCACGATGCGTTGGGTTTCAGGCGTGACGCCGCCAGTACCGTTGAGCACGCGGGATACCGATGCGACGGAGACTTTTGCCTCGCGCGCGACATCCCGGATGGTTGTGTTTTTCGTTGCCATCGGAGCTTCCTGCATTGAGTGGTGGTACCGCCCTGAACCCTAGCAGCGGCGCAAACGTAAACGTTTTCATGGAAGCTTGTAAAGGGACCCCGAAGCACGGTTTTCGCTGCACTGCAATAACCTGCCGTGACACTTTGCGTGCACGCCAATGGTTTCGCAGCGCCCGGCTGCTCGTGTTGTTAAGCGCAAACCGACACGGCAGTGCAGCAGAAGCGATGTGCTTGCCCGCATGAAGCAAACGAATTTGTCTGGCAAGCGGGCGTGAAAAGCCCGTCGGTCGGGTGTGACGTCGAACGAGGCCGCAGAACAAAGCGTGCTGTTGAACGCTTGCATCCAGACTTATCTCGGCAAGCCGCATGGAGTGAGTCGACAAAAGCCTTCATCGATCCGAGGTGGCAATCCAAGCGCATGGCAACGCGTACATACCCTCGTGCTTGTGGCATGCGTTCGAATACACCACTTCAGATACCGGCACGATGGGCCTTCGTACACACCGGCCTATAGGTGCAAATGGGATGCGAACGGTACGATAGGCACCTGCCGATTGATGAGAATAGGCGCGGTAACTCCATGCCCCCGCAAAAATCCACCGAAGCACGTCGCTTGCCGCAGCGTCAACGCGGCCGCGAACGCGTCGCTGCGCTGCTGGAAGCGGCAGCGGCATGCTTCGTGGAAAAGGGATACGACGGCGCGACCATGACGGAAATCGCTGCGCGTGCAGGCGCGTCGATTGGTTCGTTGTATCAATTCTTCCCAACCAAGGAAGCGTTGGCGCACGCGCTGATCGAAGACTACGCGCAGGCGCTGTTCGGAGAGGTGGCAAAACTCGCCGAACGTTCGGAAGATCTGGACACCAGCGAGCTGTCCGTTCGCCTGAGCATGTTTTTGATCACCTTCCGCAAAAGGCATCCTGCGTTCGTGATGCTGGTCGAATCAGGCCCGGTGCCCGCGGCCGATGGCATGTCCATTCGCCGCCGTCTTCGCGCGGAACTGCAGGCGTTACTGACGCGTCGCGCGCCGCATCGCTCGGCCGAAGACATGTATGCCGTCGCAGTTACTGTGCAGCAGATGATGAAAGCTGCTGTTGCGATTCAAGCTGAGCCCGGCATGCCAGGCCGCCAAAAAGCGCTGTCGCAATTGCAAGACGCCATGCAGTTGTATCTGCATGGCGTGTTCAGCGAATAATCGAAAATACAGCGGTTAGTGCGTGGGATACGTCTGGAAACCGCCGCCCTGCTGCGGCGGGGGTTGCGTCGCCTGCGGTTGCTGTTGCTGCGCAGGCGCGCCCTGGATCGGCGGCGGCATGGGCTGGCCCGCTACCTGATTACCGCAGAAATAGGCTTCCCACGGTTGTGAACCGTCCATCGGATCGGCCAGCGGCTTGATCGTGTCGGCCTTCATATCGACAGCGCTATTGCGGGCCTGCACCTGCAATTCGTCGCGCACCTTGATGTCATTGCGATCGTACGGTCCGACGTGATCGGTCACCGACACGGTGATCTTGCCCAGATCGCGGCAGCCGGTGACGTCGCCTGCCCACACAGTGCGAACGTTTGTCGAGCCCGGTGAGGGGTTGATGCCCCAGGTACAACCGCCGAGCAGCACGACAGGTGCGAGCAGCAGCAGGGTCTTGCGCATGAGTAGCTCCATGTAGACGTTGAAATCGAACATTGTTGCGTTTGCATCGCATCGTAACGCGTTGCTGTTGCCAATCGCCTAACGCAGGCTTACCGCGCGAACGATTTGCCGTCCGATCTCTGTCCGGACACTGTCCGGCGGCCGATGTCCGGTGTCCGCGGACAACATGCGCCCCGCTGCCACGCATCAATTAATGCATATCTATCAATGATTTGAAGACGATCTCCACGCTGGCACGCGGATTGCTGTGTATAGGGCGAGACCCCTTCCCGGTCCATCACTCGGAGATACGGATATGAAACTGACCGACAGCAAATTCAAATTGGAAACCTTGCTTCTGCGTGGCCTGTTCGTCGCATGCATGGTGATTTGCGGACTGTTCCTGACATCGATGGTCACGATTAAACCCGCACCCATCCAATTGGCATCCAATGGTCACACCAGCGCCGCGGCGACACACGCGCCGTCAGCTTAAGCACTGACTCATTCACTCGGAGATAGGGATATGAAACTTACCGAAACCAGGTTTGAAAACTTCATTCTGCACACGTTATTTGTGGCATGCATGGTGGTCTGCGGTCTGATTCTTACGGCGATGGTGGCAAGCAAGCCCGCACCGGTGGAACTGGCCACGAAGATGACACTCAGCAACCCCGTCAGCACGCTGCTGGCTTCGGCACCTTCGGCCTGCATGCTGCCCGTCAGCAATACGATTTGCTTGCGTACGGCAGGTTGATCGCGAGACACGATCGACCCTGCCGTCTGATAATGGCGGCATGCTACATGTCATCCTGTTCCGCCCGGAAATTCCGCCCAATACCGGCAACGTGATCCGACTTTGTGCCAACACGGGCGCCGGACTTCACCTGATCCGCCCCTTGGGCTTTGCGCTTGACGACACACGCCTGCGACGCGCCGGCCTGGATTACCACGAATATGCGCGCGTCGCGGTGCATGACGACCTCGACACCTGCCTTGCGGCATTGAATCATCCGCGCGTCTTCGCCTTCTCCACGCGCGGGCGCACCATGCATGCCGACGCACGGTTCGCCGATGGCGATGCGCTGCTGTTTGGCTGCGAAACCGCGGGCTTGCCCGATGCCGTCCTCCAGGGATTGCCACCGGAGCAGCGTTTACGGCTGCCGATGTGTGCGGATAGCCGTAGCCTCAATCTGTCCAACAGCGTGGCGGTCGCGGTGTATGAAGCATGGCGTCAGCTAGGGTTTCCAGGTGCCGTGACGCCCTGATCGGGACTATTGCGACAGGCCCGCGGCGTGGGCGGCTACAATCCCGGTATGAATGCCGCCTCTTCTACGACTTTGCTCCCGCAGCCCTTGCGCAAATTGGCAGGCCGCGCACTGGAAACCGCGCTCAACCACGCGCTGTCGCTCGACCCCGATACCCAGTCCAAGCTGGCTGCTCTGAATGGGCGCTCGGTGCAGCTGCATCTGCGCGGGGCGGAACTGACGCTGGCGATCACGGTCCAGGACGGTCGATTGAAAGTCGGTCCCGCACCGGACACCAGCGATCTGCGCGTGGCCGCGACGCCCGGCAGTCTTCTGTCGATGATGTTCCGCCGTCACGGCGACAGCATGGCCCCCGGCAAGGTGGAGATTGCAGGCGATGCCGATCTCGCTCGCCGCCTGGAAAAGCTGGCCGGCGGCTTTGCGCCCGATTTTGAAGACGCCTTCGCGCGCACCTTCGGCGATGTGCTTGGCGTGCCGCTGGCAAAAGCGGTGCGCGATGGATTGGCGCACGCACGCGAAACCTCCTCGCATCTCACGCAGGACGGCGCCGCATGGCTGCGCGATGAAGCACGCATCGCGCTGGCGCCAGGCGAAGTGGAAAGCTTCCTCGACGAGGTCGACGCATTGCGCGAACGCACCGAACGTCTGGATGCGCGACTGGCACGTCTGGAACGCGCGCGCAAAGGATCGACTCCGTGACGCCGCTGCGAGCTGTACCGGGATTGCTACGCATTGCCGTGGTGCTGTTGCGCTATCGGCTGGATGAAGTCGTCGACGCCACGCATCTTTTTCGCCCGCTGAAACTGGTGCGCCCATTTCTTGGCCGACCCGCCGTCGACGTACGCCCACTTTCCCGCGGTGCGCGACTGCGATTGGCGTTGAATGAACTGGGGCCGATCTTCGTCAAGGCCGGCCAGGTGCTGTCCACGCGGCGCGATCTGGTTCCGGGCGATATCGCGGATGAACTGTCGCTTCTGCAAGATCAGGTGCCGCCGTTCCCGGGCGAGGAAGCACGCGCGATCGTGCAGCGCGAACTGAAACAACCGATCGAACAGCTATACGCCAGCTTCGACAATGTTCCGCTGGCGTCGGCCTCCATTGCACAGGTACATGCCGCCACGCTTTATGACGGTCGAGCTGTCGTCGTGAAAGTGCTGCGTCCGCGCATCGATGAACGCATCGATCGCGATGTTAGGCTCATTCGCTCACTCGGCGAACTGGCACAACGCTGGCATCCCAATGCGGACAAGATTCGTCCGCTCGATGTGGTCAGCGAAGTGGAGAAAATGCTCGAACACGAGCTCGATCTGCAGCGCGAAGGCGCGAATGCCAGCCTGCTACGCCGCAACTTTATCAGCGGCGTCGATATGTACGTGCCGGAAGTGCATTGGGAACTGACAGCAGCGCGCGTGCTGACATTGGAACGTGTGTCCGGTGTGAGTTGCGACGACATCGCCGCCATCGATGCCGCAGGTATCGACCGCAAGCAGCTGGCCGCCAAGGGCGTGCGCCTGTTCTACGAACAGGTTTTCCGCGACAACTTTTTCCACGCCGACGCACATCCGGGCAACATCTGGGTCGATCCGACGCGGGTGAGCGAACCGCGTTTTATTGCGCTGGATTTCGGCATCATGGGTTCGTTGCCGGAGGCCGATCAATATTGGCTTGCGCAGAATTTCATCGCACTGTTCGAACGCGATTACGCGCGCATTGCCAAGCTCCATATCGATGCGGGCTGGATGCCGCCGAGCATTCGACTCGATGAACTGGAAGCAGCGGTGCGCACGGTTTGCGAACCGTACTTCACGCGTCCGCTTTCGCAGATTTCACTCGCCGAACTGGTCGTGAAACTGTTTCAGACCGCACGCCGGTTCGAACTCACCTTGCAGCCGCAACTGATTTTGCTGCAGAAAACGCTGCTCAATATCGAAGGCGTGGGCCGCATGCTCGATCCGGACATCGATATCTGGGCAGTGGCGCACCCCGTGCTGAAACGGATTCTGCGCGAGCGCTACAGTCCGCTTCGCACCTTCCGCGAAATTCGCAAACGTGTACCGGAGTGGTTCCACAACGCACCGTTGTTGCCGGAGCTTGTGCGCGATGCGTTACGACAGGTGGCCATCGGCGAGCAGCGCATTCTTGCCGATGCGGAAGAGTTGAGCCATCAACGCCATCTCGTACGTCGACTACTCAGCATGATCGGCGGCGGCTTGCTCGGCGCCACGCTGATCATGAGCGCCACGCTGATGTTTACGTTTGGGACGCAGCACAGCATCTGGGTTCCGATTTGCGTCGGCGCAGCGGGCTTGCTTTCGTTCGCGTGGGGCTGGTGGCGCAGATAATTTTTTTGTCCCTCCCCAACCCTCCCCTGCATGCAGGGGAGAGAGTAAACGGTGCTTCGGCGATCCATAGATGCTTGAAATTCTTTATCAGGACGATGCACTCATTGCGGTAAACAAGCCCGCGGGGCTTGCCGTGCATCGCTCCAAGATGGTCGGCAACGCCGAAACATTTCTCATCGATGTGCTGCGCGAGCAGGTGGGCGGCACGGTTTATCTCGCGCATCGTCTGGATCGCGCAACAAGTGGCGTGTTGCTGATTGCGCGCTCCAGCGAAGTTGCGGCGGCATTTGGCGAACAATTCATGGGTCGCGACGTGCATAAGCAATATCTCGCGGTCGTGCGTGGCTGGCCGGAACCTATCGAAGGCGTCGTCGATTACGCACTACCAGGCGCGCGCGAAACGGGACCGCGGCGCGATGCACGCACCGATTACCGGCGACTGGCCATCGTTGAGGTGCCCATTGCCTTGGGCCGTTATCCGCAACAGCGTTACGCACTGGTGCTGGCCGAACCGGAAACGGGCCGGTTTCGGCAGATCCGCAAACACATGGCGCATCTCCACCACCCGGTGATCGGCGACTGCCAGCACGGGCGCAGCGATCACAATCGCCTCTACAAGCAATATTTCAGTTGCCATCGCATGTTGCTGCATGCATGGCGGCTGCGTTTTCGGCACCCCGTGGATGGTCGCCCGATGGCACTGGAAGCACCGCTGGATGATGCCTTCGATGGTTTGCTCGAGCGATTTGGCTGGTCGCTGCCGAGCGACGAAATAAGCATCCCAACCGGTTAAACTGCGCGACATGCTACCCGTGAGCCGATCCATCGTCCTGCCGGAATCCGAGCTGGTCGTGCGCTTTTTGCGCGCCGACGGCCCCGGGGGCCAGCACGTCAATCGCACCGAAAGCGCCGTCGAATTGCGCTTCGACGTGGCGCACTCGCCATCGTTGCCGGACGACGTACGCGAACGATTGCTGGCGCGGAGTGATCGTCGATTGACGGACGACGGCGTGCTGGTGATTCAGGCGCGTCGCTTCCGCGATCAAGGACGCAACCGCGAGGATGCGCGCGAACGTTTGGTCGAGATCGTGCGCGGCTCGCTGGTCGCACCGAAGAAACGCGTTGCCACAAAACCCACACGCGCATCGAAGCTGCGCCGTCTTGAAGGCAAACAGCAGCGCGCGAAAGTCAAGCAAAACCGGTCGCGGTCCTGGAGCCACGAGTGAGCGAACCCGTTCTGCCGCCCATTCCACCCCAGGCGCCCAAGCTCAACAGCCGCTTCTGGCCATGGCTGATGCGAAGCCTGTTGCGCTTGTCCGGCTGGCGCTTGCTCGGCCAACTTCCCGATGTGCCCAAGTTGATCATCATCGGCGCCCCGCACTCCTCTTATTGGGACGGTGTATGGGGATTGATGATGAAGATTGGACTTGGCATCAACATCAACGTCATGGTGAAGCGCGAAGTGCTGGATGGACCGTTAGGTATCGTCCTGCGCCCAATTGGCCTGATTCCGATCAATCGCAGTGCGGCGCTCAATGTCGTCGGTCAGATGGTGGAGCGCTTCCAAACCCACGAGAAGATGTGGCTGGGGATTACACCGGAAGGTACGCGCAAAAAGGTACAGCAGTGGAAGTCTGGCTTCCTGCGTATTGCGACCGACGCACACGTACCGATCCAGCCCGTGTTTATCGATTATCCGACCAAGACGTTTACGCTCGGGCCGCTCGTGCATACCAGCGATGATTCGGAAGCCGACATGGCCTCGATACGCGCGCTGTTCCGCCCGTATCGTGGCAAGCATCGCAATACGGAATAGCTGCGTTTAGCGCTCGGAATGGCCTGATTCGTCGTAATCGCGATGCGTCAGCAAACCCGGGCGGATCAAGTCGATAAACGCTCGCGCTTCGGCGCTGAGGAATTTTCCCTTGCGCATCACCACGCCATAACTGCGCTGCGGAAAATACTGTCGCATGTTGCGCACGGCCAGTCGCGCACGATCTGCTTCGGAAATGCAGATGCCCGTGACGATGGAAATTCCAAGACCCATCGCCACGTATTCCTTGATCACTTCCCAACCGCCGACTTCAATCGCGACCTGATAAGGCACCTGATTCTGCTGGAACACGAGATCAACGAGCCGATACGTGGACAGACGTTGTGGCGGAAGAATGAGCCCGTAAGGCGAAAGGTCCTGCAGCGTGAGGTTTTCCTTGCGCGCCAGCGGATGATCCGGCGGCGTGATCAACATCGGATCGTAGTGATAGACCGGCGCCCATGCGATGTCGTTGGGCACATCGAGCATGGAGCCGACGGCGAAGTCCGCACTGTCCGCACGCAGCAACGCCATGCCATCCTTGCCGGTGACATTGGCCAGTTGCAACTGCACGGCAGGAAAGCGTTCGCGATAACGGCGCACCAGCTCGGGTAGCAAATACTGGATAGTCGAACTACCCGCCGCGATGGTCAGCTTTCCCGCCTGCAGGCCTTTGATCTTGGTCTGGAAGTCGCGATCGAGGTTCTCCCATCCCTCGATCAGCGGGCGCGCCACGGCGTAAAGCGCTTCGCCCGCATCCGTGAGGTTGATACGGCGCCGGCTGCGCTGCAGAAGTTCCACGCCCAGTTCGCGTTCCAGTGCCTGCAACTGCAGGCTGATCGATGGCTGGGACAGATAAAGCGATTCGGCGGCACGACTGAGCGTGCCCAGCTTCACCGTGGCCACGAAAGCACGTATCTGCTTAAGGCGGTTGCCCTTGTAGTAGTAGCGGCTGGCATCGCCGGGTAGCGGTGCATCCTTGCCCAGCCGTTTTCGCTTGGTTGTGGCGGCGGGGCCCTTTTTCGGCGCGTTTGGCTTTCGGACAGGGTCTTTCATGACAGTTCGCTCAATACGTTAGCGTATGTATTAATAAACATAATACCTAAGATTGAAACATTTGTTTTGTCAAAATGATAATCCGTCACTAGCTTCTTCACCGAACCCAAGGTGGAGAAGCACATGGCAGTCCCGAGCGAAAAGTTCGTCAGCAGGCCCGCCCAGATCCATGCGGATACCCGTGGCTATGAGGACATCCTGACCCCGGAGGCCCTGGCCTTCCTGGCCCGGCTGCACCGTTACGCCGAGCCGCGCCGCCAGCAACTGCTGAAGGCCCGGGCCCAGCGACAGGCCCGCTACGACGCAGGCGCCCTGCCGGATTTCCGGACCGACACCAAGGCGATTCGCCAGTCCCACTGGACCGTCGCCCCCATTCCCGCTGCCCTGCAGGATCGCCGCGTGGAAATCACCGGGCCAGTCGAGCGCAAGATGATCATCAACGCCCTGAACTCGGGCGCGAAGGTCTTCATGGCCGACTTTGAGGATTCGTCCGCACCCAGCTTTGCCAATCAGCTCGACGGTCAACTCAACCTGCGCGATGCGGTGAGCGGCACGCTGGAATACCGCTCACCGGAGGGTAAGGACTATCGCGTGGGTACTAACCCCGCCGTATTGGTCGTGCGTCCGCGCGGTTGGCATCTGCCCGAGCGCCATGTGTCGGTGGATGGCGAAACGATGGCCGGCGCGCTGGTGGACTTTGGTCTGTTTGCGTTTCACAACGCCCATGCGCTGCACGCACGCGATCTTGGTCCGTACTTCTATCTACCCAAGCTCGAGGCGATGGAAGAAGCGGCGCTGTGGGATGACGTACTTGCGCAGGCCGAAGACGATCTTGGTCTTCCAGTCGGCACGATGAAAGCCACAGTGCTGATCGAGACCCTACCCGCCGTGTTCCAGATGCACGAAATTCTGCATGCGCTGCGCAGCCGTGTTGTCGGCCTCAACTGCGGTCGCTGGGATTACATCTTTTCGTATCTGAAAACACTGCGTCGCCATCGCGATCGTCTGCTACCGGATCGCGGTCAGGTCGTCATGACAGTGCCGTTCCTCAAAACCTATTCGGAGTTGCTGATCCAAACCTGCCATCGCCGCGGCGCGTTTGCGATGGGCGGCATGGCCGCGCAGATTCCGATCAAGGGCGATGACGCAGCGAACGATGCCGCCATGGCGAAAGTCCGCGCTGACAAATTGCGCGAAGTGCAAGCAGGACACGATGGGACCTGGGTCGCGCATCCCGCGCTGGTTCCGGTGGCGAAAGATATTTTCGATCGCCATATGTCGTCGCCGAACCAGCTGCACATCAAGCGCGAAGATGTAGTTGCCGATCGCGATGTACTGATCGCACCGTGCGGTGGAACGATTACTCGTGCCGGCTTCGACAACAACGTCGAAGTGGCGCTGCGCTACACGGCGGCGTGGTTGGAAGGTTTGGGTTGCGTGCCGATCCACAACCTGATGGAAGACGCAGCCACTGCAGAAATCGCGCGCGCGCAGTTGTGGCAGTGGGTGCATCACGGCAGCCTGGAATTCACCGATCACGCGCCGATCGATATCGCGCTATTCGATCACGCACTCGCCACGCACGCACATCGCCTGCGCGAAAGCACCTTGCCTGGCGCCAGTCGCGCCGACGATGCAGCGCATCTGCTTGCCACGCTGACACATGCCGAACAGCTCGGCGATTTCCTCACTCTTCCCGCTTACGAAAAACTCGCCTGAGCGCGTGCATCCAAAGCATTCCAAGGAGTCAACGATCATGAAAAGCATACTGCCCACCGCCGAACAGCTGTCGCTCGACTGGAAGAACAACCCTCGCTGGGAAGGTATCCAGCGCAACTACAGTGCTGAAGATGTGGTGCGGCTGCGCGGCACAGTGGGAGTCGAACACACGCTTGCACGTCGCGGTGCCGAACGCTTGTGGAAATCGCTGCACAAGGAAGATTTCGTCAATGCACTCGGCGCGCTGACCGGCAATCAGGCTATGCAGCAGGTGAAAGCCGGTTTGCAGGCCATCTATCTCAGCGGCTGGCAGGTCGCTGCGGATGCGAATGTCGCGGGCGAAATGTATCCGGATCAATCGCTGTATCCGGCCAACTCCGTGCCGCTGGTCGTCAAGCGCATCAACAATACGTTGCTGCGCGCAGATCAACTGCATCACGCGGAGGGCAAGGACGATACCGACTGGATGGTGCCGATTGTCGCCGATGCGGAAGCCGGCTTCGGTGGTGTGCTCAACGCGTTCGAACTGATGAAAGCGATGGTCGAAGCGGGCGCTTCGGGCGTGCACTTCGAAGATCAGCTCGCCTCGGTGAAAAAGTGCGGCCACATGGGCGGCAAGGTGTTGGTGCCGACGCGTGAAGCCGTCGACAAACTCAACGCCGCGCGCCTGGCCGCCGATGTGCTTGGCGTCCCGACGCTGGTCATTGCGCGCACCGACGCCGATGCCGCCGACTTGCTGACCTCCGATATCGACGACAACGACAGGCCGTTCACCACTGGCGAACGCACGCTGGAAGGCTTCTTTCGCGTTCGTGCCGGCCTTGATCAAGCCATCAGTCGCGGATTGGCGTACGCGCCGTATGCCGATCTGATCTGGTGCGAGACCAGCAAACCGAACCTGGAAGAAGCGCGCAAGTTTGCCCAAGCGATTCACGCGAGGTTTCCGGGTAAGTTGCTTGCATACAATTGCTCGCCGAGCTTCAACTGGAAGAAGAATCTTGACGACGCGACTATCGCGAAATTCCAGAAGGAGCTGGGCGCGATGGGTTACAAATTCCAGTTCATCACGCTGGCGGGCTTCCACAGCCTCAACTACGGCATGTTCGATCTGGCACACGGTTATGCACGCCGTCAGATGAGTGCGTTTGTCGAATTGCAAGAACGCGAGTTCGCGGCAGCCGATCGTGGCTTTACCGCCGTCAAGCATCAACGCGAAGTCGGCACCGGTTACTTCGATGCGGTGACGCAGGCGATCCAGCAGGGTCAATCGTCGACCACCGCGCTGAAAGGATCGACGGAAGAAGCCCAATTTCATCAAGCTTCCGCTGCCTGATGGCTTATACCCTCACGTAAAAGACATGGATATTCGTGAGGGTTTGTTCCAACTCACCGTCATTTCGGCCTGCGTCGGAATGACGGTGAGGGAAGATTTGGCATCAAGGCGTCACCTGCATTTCCGGCGGAACCAGCACAATCACAATCCAACCGGGACGCGGGTCCAACTCGCGCTTCGCCAAAGCAACACGCAACATCTGCTTCTCTTCCACACCGAACAACAATAGCGACGAGGAACCGTACTGTTCGATGAAGTGCGGCCAATCGAACGTCACAGTGAGTCCGGTGGACTTGATGCGCCAGCCACGTGCCAGCAACTCCGCGAAGCGCGCGTGCGTCATGGCATCTTCGAATAACACGGGCACGGATAATCGATCGGCCAGCGCAGCGCGGTTGCTCGTTTCCTGCGGCGAAAGATTGCGCAAGCGGTACACGTTGTCGCGACCGAATTCCTGCTGATAGTGCAGACAAGCCAGCGAATTGCGCTCGCGGTGCGTGGACAGTCCAAGCATCTGCCCGATACCCGCAAGATCGAGATTGCGCTCGGCATGCGCGGAAGCTGGGTTACCATAAAACGTCGTCAACCCTTCCATGCGGGCGCGACGAATGCCATCCCAATCATCGTCGGATAGCAGTACATGAAACCCTGCGTCGTTGAGCGCCTTACCGATCGCACGTGCGACAGCGTCGGAGCCGAAGATCAGCACGCCATGCGGCTCGGGCTCGGCAACTTTCAACCAACGCGCGAGTGGACGTGATGTTGCGCTCTGCAGAACCACCGTGCCGATGATCAGAATGAATACCAGTGGCACAAGCGCGTCGCTGCCGGCCACACCGAGATGTTGAAGCCGCAACGCAAACAGTGCCGAGACCGATGCCGCAACGATGCCACGCGGCGCCACCCACGAAATCAATGCGCGCTCGCGCCAGGTCATGCCGCTGCCTACGCTGGAGACAATCACCGTGATGGGACGCACGACAAACTGCGCAGCGAGGAAAATGGCGATACCTGCCCACAACATGCCCGGCGGCAGCGGCCAGCTCAAGCGCGCGGCAAGCAGGATAAAAAGCATCGACACAAGCAGCACCGTGAGGTGCTCCTTGAAGTCGAGAATGTCATCGATGTGCACATCGCGCATGTTGGCGAGCGCGATGCCCATGATAGTTACCGTGAGTAACCCAGAATCATGCGCGATTTCGTTGGAGAGCGTGAATGACAGAAGCACCATCGCCAGTGCGCCGAAATTCTGCAGATACTCAGGAATAAGCTGGCGACGCAGCAGATAACCAAGCACGATCGCGGCAACGCCACCGATGACGACGCCAGTGATCACAGTAGTAAGAAATATGCCAATCGCATGACCCTGATGGCGCGATACGATGGCTTCGTAGATCAGCACCGCGAACAGCGCGCCGAGCGGGTCGATCACGATACCTTCCCAGCGCAATGTGTTTGCGATGCGCGCATTGGGTCGCAGCGTACGAAGCATGGGAACGATCACAGTAGGCCCCGTCACGCACGTCAATGCACCAAACAGCAGCGCAATATCCCAGCCCATCCCCGCGAGGTAATGCCCCGCAACGGCAAGGAGCAGCAGCGCGACGATGGCGCCGTAACTTACCAAGCCTCGTACAACGTGGCCGATACCGCGCAGTTCCTGGAAGCGCAGCGTAAGACTGCCTTCAAACAGAATCAGTGCGACGGAAAGGGACACCACCGGGAACAGCAGCGGCCCGAGCAACTTGTCCGGATCGAGCACGTGAAAGACAGGCCCGAGCAGAATGCCCGCCAGCAGCAGAAACAGAATGGCGGGCAGCTTCACGCGCCAGGCCAGCCATTGTGCGAAGAAGCCGATGGCCAGCATGCCGGTCAGCATCAGGCCGAGTTCGATGCTCATGCGCGCACCCTCAACGGCAGCTGCCGATGCTCGTATCGCAACATAGGTAACCGACCCCGTCTAGTCAGAAATTAGCGAAAGACGTCGGTATTGCAGGGCTTCGGCAAGATGGGTGCGGTCGAGCGCTGCGGCACCGTTGTCGATGTCGGCAATGGTGCGCGCGACACGCAAGGTGCGATGGTAGGCGCGGGCGGACAATCCAAGACGTTCCAGCGCCGCATCGAACCAACGCCGTTCTGCGGGCCCCAGCGCACAGTCGCGCTCCAGTTCGCGTGTGCTGATTTCGGCGTTCGGCCTACCTGCGCGCGCCAGCGCGTGCTGACGGGCGCGCATCACGCGCCGACGCACGGTCGCGGAATCTTCGTCTTTATCCGTGGGCGGTGCGCCGAGTTCGGATAGCGGTACGCCCGGTACTTCGACACACAGATCGATGCGGTCCATCAACGGACCGGAAATACGGGAGCGATAGCGTTGCACCTGATCGGGCGTGCAGCGGCAACGCTGACGCGTATCACCCGCGTAGCCGCAGGGACACGGATTCATCGCCGCAATGAGCTGGAATTGGGCGGGAAAACTCAGCTGACGGGCAGCGCGCGAAATAAGGATGGTCCCGGACTCCATCGGTTCGCGCAGCACTTCGAGTACGTGCCGGCTGAATTCGGGAAATTCATCCAGGAACAACACGCCGTTGTGCGCGAGCGAGATTTCGCCCGGCCGGGGCTGCGAACCGCCACCGACCAAGGCCACCGCCGACGCGGTATGGTGCGGAGCGCGGAAAGGACGACGGCGCCAGCGCGCAGGATCGACGACATGGCCCGCCACCGACATCACCGCGCAAGTTTCCAGCGCTTCGGATTCGGACATTGGCGGCAGGATGCCCGACAAGCGTTCGGCCAGCATGGTTTTGCCCCCGCCAGGCGCCCCCATGAGCAGCAAGTGGTGACCGCCGACAGCTGCAATCTCCAAGGCGCGACGCCCTTGCAACTGCCCACGCACATCGGCGAGATCCGGACCGTTGTCGTCGTTGCTCAGCGCGAGCGACGCGGCGGGCGGCAGCAACTCCTGCGCGCCGCGCAACCAGCCGCACACTTCTGCCAG